>DATDLS010000270.1:0-36522 GCA_036519195.1 Occallatibacter sp.
GGAGCTGCTCGGCGCGCAGGCGGGCGCCGGCAAAGCCGGAGCCGGGCAGGATAAGCAGAAACTCCTCGCCGCCGTAGCGCCCTACCCAGTCGTAGGAACGAACCGAGTGCTGGAAGATGGCGGCCACTTCCTTGAGGACCAGATCGCCGGCGGGATGACCGAAGGTGTCGTTCACGTTTTTGAAGTGATCGAGATCGACCAGGATTACGCTCACCGCTGTGTTTTCACGGCGCGACCGATCGACTTCCTGGCGCAGGCGCTCAAGGATGATGCGGTGATTCCAGACTCCGGTGAGGTCGTCATGCTCGGCGAAGTGGCGCATTTGCTCGCGGGCGCGCATCAACTCACCCTTTTCGCGCTCCAGGTCTTCGGTGCGGCGCAGGACGGCCTGCTCGAGTTGCCGCTTCTGGCGAACCAGCAGATGAACGCTCCATCGCCAGGCAAGCACGACCGTCAGGGCAATGGCCAGAATGAGGGCCAGGCGCAGCGGGCCGCTTTGCCACCAGAGCGGGGTGATGACAAAGGAGATTTCCTGGGTGGGCGAGATGGCGCCGCTGGCTCCGTCGATGGCGACGGCCTGGAAGCGATAGGCGCCGGGTTCGAGGCGCGGATAGCGGATGCTGCGCTCGGCACTCGCGACCCAATCGGACTCGACGCCGAGCAGGCGGTAGCGAATCATGACGTGGCTGGCATTGCGGAAGTTGAGCGACGCCACGGTGATGGCAAGGGGACTGGGACTCCAGGGAACTTCCGAGTCGTTGGGCACAGACGCGGAGCCGAAGGTGACCTGCGAAAACACCGGCGCCGCGGGCGGCGGCCCGGGGCCTGCCTGGGGCTCGATGAGGTGCGACAGGCCGCCCGAGGTGCCGATCCACATGCTGCCGTCGGTGTCTTCGGAGATGGCGTAACTGTCGACGTCGTTCCAGACCAGGCCATCGGCCTGGGTATAGCTGCGCCAGGCGTGGCCGTCGTAGACCGACAGACCGGCGTCCTGGCCGACCCAGAGCCAGCCGCGATGATCGACGAGCAAAGCAACCACCTGCTCGGAAAGCAGGTGGGGACGGACGACATGCTCGGACTCGACGACGCGATCACCGTGGATGCGCAGCCGCAGGACGCCGGGAAAAGCGCCTGAGGCCCATAGATTTCCTCGGTCGTCGGCCGCAATCTGGTAGGGAGAGACGCCGGACAGGCCGGGATCGATGTGATGCCAGCCGGTCGAGTCCATGCGATAGATGCCTTCGTCGGTCGCGGCCCAGAGGCGATGAGAAGAGTCGAGGCTCAGGTCGTGGAAGCGCTCGAGCGGCCGACTGAGTTTTGGGTCAACCACGAGGTGCGGGGCGTGGTCGCCGGAGGCGGTGTCTACGACGTACAGGCCGCTGTCGGTGCCCACCCAGAGGCGATGCTCGCCGTCACTGAGAATGCGGAAGACTTCCGGGACGGTCCACTGCTTTGCGGTGAGGGTTGCCGGATCGACGCGGACCAGATTGCCGGCGGCGGAGGCCATCCAGATGGCGCCGTCCGGGCTGATGGCGAACGAGCCTGCGCGGTCCGTCTGGATGCCGCGTGGCTGCCAGACGACCGGAGTGTTGCTGCCCGGGGGAAGATAATCGAGGCCGGACTCGGTGCCGATCCAGACGCGTCCGCTTTTGTCGCGCTTGGCGGCCCACACAATATCATCGCTCAGACCGTTGGCGGCGGTATAGGCCTCCCATACATCCTGGCCAAGCCAACGCATGAGGCCGTGGCCTATGATGCCGATCCATAAGGAACCCTCGTGGTCGACGAAGAGCTCGGAAATGTCATAGCGCGAAAGGCCGTTCATGGCGGTAACCATGCGCCAGCGGCCTCCCTCCCACAGCCCGAGCGCGGGCCCTTGCGAGGCGACAATCCGCCCCCGGGCATCTTCGGTCAACTCGGAGTAAGGCACGCTGTTGGAATGACCGGGGAGGTCGTGGAGCTCGAAGCGATTTTCAGCCGGGTTGAGGGCGCCCAGATGTGTGGCGCTGCGCATCCAGATCTGGCCATCGCGGGCCAGGCGCAGGTGCAGCCAGGGGCCTTCAGGCAGACCCACCGCCAGGCGCAGATGGGTGGTTTTGCCACCGTGCAGGCGGCAGAGGTCGATGTCGCAGCCGTACCAGAGGGAGCCGTCCGGCGTGGAGAGCACGCTCCACACCGCCGCCCCGTCCAGGTGCAGCGGCTCGGCGACCCAGTTCTCTGGCGCCGTATTGCGCAGCAGGAAGGCTCCGGAGCGGTCTGCGGTGACAACCTGGCCGGGGGCAATGGACGTGAAGACCGTGCCGATTCGCTGGGAGAAATCAGTGACCGGCGCGGGCGGGTGAATCTGGCTGAACCGGCTGTCCTGGCGCTCAAAGAAGATGCCATTGGTGGTGCCTACGAAGAGGGTTCCACTGGGAGCAGCGTAAAGACTTTGAATGGTGTGGCCGCGCAAGCCGTCGGAGGCGCCGAACTGGCGGAACTCCCGGCCATCGTAGCGGTAGAGGCCGTTTTCGGTTCCAACCCAAAGGTAACCGGACCGGTCCTGGGCAATGGCGTTGACGTTGAGGTTGCCGAGACCGGTCGTGGCCGAACTGAAGCTAAATTGTTGAGCAAAGAGAAATGAGGCTGAAAAACCCAGCGCGACTAGGCCGCCTACCCAGATTTTGAACTTGCGTCTTAATTGCCGTACCGCGATTTGCAAGGGCGAACCCTTCTAGTTGAAATGGATGAGTTCACTATATACCGGTCGGGTATTCGCTATAGGATGCAGGCAGCGGGGCAACGGTGAGTGGGGTGCGCGGAAAAAATGCGAGCGCACTGGCCTAATCGCAGACCAGAGCGCTCTCCGGATAGGCGGATGAAGCCTCTTCGGGCCCGGCTGCGGCGTGGTTGGGGTCTTCGGCGCTGCGGGCGGCGAAAAATTGCTCCACCTGGTCCAGGACTTCAGCGCCGGTGCGGGCGTGGTAGATGGCTGCGCGCAGCCTGGCGCCGCCCGGAACCCCGTGGGTGAACCAGGTGGCGAACTGCTTCATTTTGCCGGCGGCGTCGCCCATGCGGTCGCTGCGCGGCAAGTCTTGGGTAGCCTCAGCTTCGCCGAGCAGCATCTGGAAATAGGTGCGGATCATGCGGTAGCGGTCATCGACCGTAGGCTTGTCGTAAGTGCCGGTGGCGGTGTATTGGGCGATCTGGCGGAAGATCCAGGGATTGGCAGGAGCTGCGCGGCCGATCATGACGGCGTCACAGCCGGTTTCAGCAATCATGGCGGCGGCGTCCTCGGGGGTGCGAATGTCCCCGTTGCCGATGACCGGAATCCGGACCGCTCGCTTGACGGCCGCAATCCACTGCCACTGGGCCTGGCCGCTGTAACCCTGCTCGCGGGTGCGGGCATGGAGGGCGACGGAGTTGAGGCCTTCGCACTCGGCCATGCGCGCCAGGTCGACGCAGACGATCTGCTTGTCGTTCCAGCCCATGCGGAACTTGACGGTGAAGGGAATGTCGACGGCCTTGCGCACGGCGCGGAAGATCTCGCCGATTCTGGGCAGGTCGCGGAGCAGGCCCGAGCCGCCGTTGCAGCCGACGACGCGCTTGGCCGGGCAGCCGAGATTGAGATCGACGGTGTCGAAGCCAGTGTCCTGGACAATGCGGGCGGCCTCGGCGAGGGTTTCGGCGTTGGACCCGAACAGCTGCGCGCCGATCGGATGCTCGTCGTCGTAGAAGGTGAGATAGCGGCGGCGCTTGGACTCGCGCATGCGGGCGAGGCCGTCGGCGGAGGTGAACTCGGTCATCAGCAGGCCGCAGCCGGACTGGGCGTTGGTCACTGCGGTTTCGATCGAGACTGCGTTGTTCTCCCAGGTCTCAGAACTGGGACCGGAAGCCGGAGCTGAGGTATCCGAGTGGGTGGCGGTGAAGTAGCTCGCGTGGCGGATGAAGCGGCGGAAGACGGTGTCGGTGACGCCGGCCATGGGCGCCAGAACCGTAGCCGGCGCGACCAGGACGGGACCGATCCGCATCTCCTGAGGCACGCGCGCCTGGGCGGGCATGGGGTGCTCGATGGGGTTGTCCCAGTCCTTTTTCACGGTGAAACCTTTGCCTGCCATGGAGTTGCGCCTTCAGGTTGTTAGCCGGTCGAGTACGCGGCGCCGGATCAATTGGGCGCCTCGGACACTTCATATACAAATGGTTTGCCGCGCGACGCCGGGTCCCAGCCCTGGGCGATCGCCTGGCGAATGTGGGCCGCTACTCTCGAGGCCACAATAGTGGGCCGGCCGGGGTCCGCCCTGAGGAAGCCGGCCTTCTGCTGCGAGAGCACTCCGGGGTACTCGAGATGAAGCTCGCGACGGGTGCCTTCAGCGGCCCTTACGTGGATGGCGACGCCGCGCAGCTGGTCGTCGTCGGTCCATTGCTGCTCACGGTGCAGATTCCAGATGAGCGAGAATCCATCGATGGTGATCGCAACTTCGATGGAGCGTTTGGCGCGGGGCATCGTGGTTCAACTCTCACAATCGAAAAGTCAGAGGGTCACTTCCCAGCCTCTTGTTGGAGGGCCGACACAATTTGGGCCCCCGCCACGGCGGAGGCCCAATCGTGCTGGTCCGATTGACCGGCGCCTTTATTTGGCTGCCGGGGCCGCGTCGGCTTTGGCGTACTTGCGGCGGAACCGCTCCACGCGGCCGGCCGTGTCGACCAGGCGCTGCTTGCCGGTGAAGAACGGGTGGCATGCCGAGCAAATTTCTACGTGGATGTCGCCCTTGTGGGTCGACCGAGTCTCAAAGTTGTTTCCGCAGGCGCACTTGACCTGGACTGCGGCGTAATTAGGGTGAATCTTTTCCTTGGGCATCGCTAGGGACGGACCTTTCCTCGATTCTTAGTCTTTGATTGTATGGGAATCGAAAAGGATTCGCAATTGCTGCGCCGCGGCTGGCCGTGCCAGGAGGAATCTCTATGCATCTGTTGGGTTTCGTTCCACTGGTGGCCTGGCGCATCGCCGCCGTGCCAGTGGCAAGCCCCGGTAGTGTGAGAAACACCTCGAGCAGTGATGTTTTCGGGCGGCTCAAGCGCTACGCGGGATGCTCCTGTCTCCTCCGCCGAGTGCTCAACTAGGGTGAGGCCGGATGACGGCGCGAAACAAATTGCCGTCTCTGTCGCTCTCAAATTCGATCGAAGGATATTCGCGCAAGGGATTCTTAGAATGCCGGTCCCCAAACCGCGATAGGGAAGCAGCTTTGCGGCAAACGATGCGAAAATCGGATTTCGGATATTGGAATTGCCGGTTAGGATATTCGCTACGGTCAGGTTATTGGGTAGATGGCCAGGGCTGATGATTTCCACGCGAGCGTGAACGACCCCTCCCTTAAAAGGGAGCGGCTTCTTTGTATGTAGGAGAAACCAGTTCACCAGACTCAGCAGTTAGAAACGGCTACTACGATATTCAGGTGACGACATCTGCGGTTGACGCTTCAGAGCGCTGCTCTGCCGTTTGCAGTTTAAAGCGAGATCGTTCCACTCTCGCAGTCAGAAGCCCAACGCGAAGGCCGTACCTCTGATGGCCAGAAGAGCGGCTTTAGGTCAGGAATCAAAAACCACTTTGGGTATTGCGAAAGCAGCCTCTATTTTCGTGAACCCGTCTTCCCACTTTTGGGCGTGGTTGCTTCCCGCTGAAGCGGCGTCTTGCCCAAGCACTCCCGGCCACGACGTAGAGGCTCAGTGCTTCTCACTGGTACAAAAGATCGGACATGCCGCCCGTTCGACATTTTATGCGCACTTCAGGTGAGTCATTCGATAACACACCTGTGATATAATTAGTGGTAGCTAGTCGAGCACGAACCCGTAAAGCTGTTGACGACTCCGATCAGGTTCGTTGCAAGTCTGGAAGCTATGGCGTCATCCGCGAAGAAGTCTATGTTGATGACTACGAGGCAGTGGTGAAATACAATCTAGCCTTCATTCACTTCGGTTTATGCCAGCAGGATAACGGTAGGGTGCTCGGTTACGACAATGCCCACGGACACCATGAGCGTCATTGAATGGGGAATGCAGAGCGAGTCGGCTTTATCAGCTATGAGCGGACGCTCGGTCGTTTCCTCAAGGAAGTTGAAGAGCTAAAGGAGTACGCATGAAAACAGTGATTAGGGCAAACAGCTTTGCTGAATTGAGAGAACGTAAACTTGCTCGTGCCCGCAAACTGGACCGCAAGGAGCGCGTACCTTCAGAGAAGCGCATCACCTTCGCCACTGCAGACCAAATGCTGTCGCACATCACACCAAGACGTGTGCGTTTGTGTGAAGTGGCAAGGGAGAAACCTCGTTCCATTACAGAGTTGGCAGCAGTGCTTCAGCGCGACCGGAAAGCTGTGCACCGTGATGTCCAGGCTCTTCATTCAGTAGGGATGTTGCTTCTACGAAAAGAGCCGAATCCAGGGCACGGTCAAGTGCAAGTAGTTATGGCAGCGGCCGGCCGATTTCAGCTGGTGGCTGAGGTCTGACAAACGGCGGGCCATCCGGCCCCGGTATGAATTGATTTCAAGTTTGAGAACCATAAGCGAAGAGAGAAATACATTGACGATTTTTACTTCTAGTCACCTCTCACAAAAATCACGGTCTCGATCAAAGAAGAACATATAGGCAAGATCGCTCTTGTACGCCGGAATGTTGTCGTGTAAGCGTCATCTTTCAGGCACGCCGTCCGGAGTTACTGATGTGTGGGGTGGTACGCCTTTTTGCCCCTTGGTCAGGTCAGCACTCTTGTGTCGCGAATTGAAAGCTTCTCCCACACAAGGGAGTCGGAAGAAACTGCGGGGATAAAGCTGATGCCTGGCGGGACCTTGGTCGCTATAGCGGGATCAAATCGCGAGCGATTTCGTTTTGGAGTGCCGCGGATAGGCCGGCCTGCTTGGCCAATTGCGACCAATTGTCTATAGCACCACGAACATCGGATAGAACGTTCTCGGGCTTCCTAATGCCGAAGCGATCAGCAACCGTAAGCAGATCGTTCTTGGATATGTCTTTGAACTTCTGATTGACGCTCATCAAGTGCTGGTATGTCCATAATCCCGTTGGTTTGTAGGCGTGTGTAACGTCGTAGGCCGGGGAGAGATTCCACTCTTGTCCTTGCCGAAGGATGAAACCAAAGTTCTTGGTGTGATCGTCACAGTTGCGAGCCATCACGTTGAATGCCATACGACGGAAAATTTGGTCCAAAGCGTCATCATTCAGACCGAGCGCACTGGCAGTCATGAAGAGTTGGGAATAGTCGTGTGTTCCACGCTGCTTGAAATCTAGGTGATTGATGGCACAGAGTGTTTGGATGTGGTGCTTCAATGTTTTGCCACCAATCACCTCACGATCGAACCGCTTGGTCATAAAGTGAGCGCGTCCATTCTCTTCGAGCAGACGTGATTGGGACATCGAGATTCCTGCGGTCGTAGCCATCAGATAGTAGGCGAATTCAGTTCGACCGTAGCCTTCTCCTGTTCCGAGCTCCTCATCTTCACCGACGCCATCGAACTTCAACAACCAGTGCTCAAATCCCGGGGCGGCATCGAATTGTCCACTTCGCACTTCATCTGTTGCTGGATTCCACGCGATAACCGCCTTCGCTCGGGCTCCGCCGGCGGAGGTTCCAACCTTGATGATGTTGGCTAGCGCGGCTTTCGCTTCATGGTCGACTGCGAATGTGCCCTGCACAAGCCGCCTGGCCTCTTCAACGAGCTCTTTCATTTCGACAGGAGCAGTGCTTTCTTTATGGGCTCCTCTCGCGGGTCGAAACTCTAGAGCGCCCATCCCTCGTTTTCCCATGTATGCGAGGCGGTCAAGAACAGTGACGGAACTCTTAGCGATGCCTCGTTGAGCCATCCAAGCGTCAATGAGAGCATTCCCGAAGTCATCGGGAAGTGCGTCGGCCAACAGAGCGGGGAGTCGAAAATACGTGGCCTCCGGCAGTGTCGGGAAAACGTAAACCGAACGGGAGTCCTTCAGAGGCATGTGAATGGGAGCTAATTCGGTCCCTGTCCTTTTCCAAGCAGGATCGTATTCGAACGCGTAATAGTCGAGACTGGGGTCAAGAGTGACAGCACCGACGAAACGTCCCCAACCCCACACTTCAATAACCGATACGTCTTTCATCCTTGGTTGGCCTCGATGTTCGAACGACGGACACGCCGGCGGGCGGTTTCTGAATGGCGCAAGAGCGCCAGCGGGCTTACAGAGGGCTTGGGCACAAGTAAACGCAGGCCATCGAGAGAATCGAGAGCTTTCAAGACTCGAACGAGCGTTTCAATGCTCGATCCGCGCCCTGCCTCAAGATTTCGCAGTGCTTTCTCGGAGATTCCGGCCTTCTGGGCAGTGGAAATCTGATCCAAGTTCTTCGCAATGCGCAGTTCTTGGATCTGCTTTCCTAGAGCAGCCTGCAGTTCGTCCGGGGAAAGAAAATACATGTCGGCCATAGCGGTAGAATAGTACCGTTTAACTCAAAATGTCAAGTTAACCGGCATCATAGTGCCGATAAAACAACATTCACGTAACAGGCATAATAGTACCGATTACAGCGATATCTTCATCTAATCGGCATGATTGTTCCGTTATCCAAGACATTGCGAGACGCCTTCTTTGGTAGTTGGTGGGTATATATACCCACCAACTACTGTTTATCTGAACTATACTTTTACTGCCTTCACTGCTAGGTATATATACCTAGCAGTGAAGGCACAAAATGCGCCTGAAAACACAACTCGCAATTCAAGCGCATATCGAGGGGCTGCCCCCACGCGCCTGGAGTAGAAAAGACTTTCAAGAGCTTCTGGCTGAAAAGAGGGGCGATTGGAATGCTCCTCAGTACCTGACTCCTGGGCGCCTCATTACTTTCCTCTTGGACAATGACTTCGCTCGAAGAATCGACATCAAGTCGAAGGACTATGGGGCCAAGAGTCGATATATAACGGGAGATCTCTCTCTTCTCTCGTTTGCCTGCTCTTTTTACAAGCGTTCATACATCTCTCATGCCACTGCGCTTCATGTTCATGGGCTTCTGCCGGAGGGCACGGTCTACGTGAATCACGAGCAGACTCCCAAGAAGACAACATCTCGGCTCAGTCAAACCGGCATTGATCGAGCGTTCAAGAACCAGCCCCGCCGCTCATCCTACGAATTTCGGACCGAGACACATACATTCATATTTCTGAACGGTAAGAACACAGGCGATGCGGGTGTGGTGGAGACCTGCAAGAACAACGGACGGATCGGCCCAACCCCGATCATCGGTACCGCGCCACATATAGATAGAGGGTGTGCGTGATGCGGTACCGCCCCGAAGGCATCAGCGCGATGCCTTAATTCGCCGTCTGCTGCACCTTGAAAGGCGACGCCAGCATCCGAGCCGTATCGTCGGCCACGCCGTCCGCGTGCGCGCTCAACTCTTCGCGGGGCAACTGCTTCAGCATCGTCGGGTCGAGGCTCGAAAATCGACTGCCCGGACGCGCCGCGATGCCGCTCAACCTCCTCGCCAGCCTCACAACGATCGTCGACTGCTTCATGACAACCTCGCGAAGCCCGCTCCGCCCGGCGTTTGTTCCGCATCAACTTATTGTGGAAACAATCGATTGTCTAATCGGCTACCATGGATGCGATCCGGAGGATTCTGCATGTTTGTCCGTCTCGCTCTCATCGCCTGCTTTGCCATTTCTGCCGCCCCGTCCGTGCCCGCTCAGGATGTCGATCTCTGGCTCACCACCAGCAGCCGCTCCGCGGTGCTCGCTCGGCAGCCTGGCACGCTGCAATTCTCCACTCGGCCTACATCGCTGCCCGTGATCGATGTTAATGATATGCAGCATTACCAGTCCATGCAGGGCTTCGGCGTCGCGCTGACCGGCGGCAGCGCTCAGCTGCTCATGGCCATGTCGCCCGCCGCCCGCACCGCCTTGCTCCACGAGTTGTTCGATTCTTCCGGTGACGGCATTCACGTCAGCTACCTCCGCGTGTCGGTCGGCTCGTCCGACATGAACGACCACGCCTACACCTACGACGACATGCCGCCGGGCGAGTCCGATCCGCAACTGGCCCACTTTTCCCTCGACATCGACCGCCCCAACGTCATCGCCGCGCTTAAAGAAATCCTCGCCATCAACCCGCGCATCCCCATCCTCGGCTCGCCTTGGTCCTCACCCGCGTGGATGAAGAGCAACGACGCGCTCAAAGGAGGCCACCTCAAGCCTGAGAACTACCGATCCTACGCGCAATACTTCGTGAAGTACATCCAGGGCATGGCCGCCGAAGGCATCTCCATCCGCGCCATCACGGTCGAGAACGAGCCGCTCAACCCCAAAAACACGCCCAGCCTCGTTATGTTCGCGCCCGAAGAGACCGAGTTCATCGCGCAGCATCTCGGCCCGGCCTTCGCGCAGGCAGGTATCACCACGGCGATCCAGGTCTACGACCACAACGCCGACGTACCCTCTTATCCGCTCTCCATCCTTGGCGATCCGGTCGCCGGTAAATACGTCGCCGGCAGCGCCATGCACCTCTATGGCGGCGATGCCTCCGTCTTCAGTCATATCCACGACCTCTACCCGAACAAAGACCTCTTTCTCACCGAGCAGTCCGTCACCGAGCGGCCGCACTCCCCCACGCTCGGCATCGACGCGCCGGAAGCGAGTGTCGTCATCGACTCCACCCGCAACTGGTGCCGCAACGTTCTGCTTTGGAATTTAGCCGCCGACCCCAACGCCGGCCCGCACACTAACGATGGCGGATGCGACTTCTGCTACGGAGCGGTCACCCTTGATGGCGACCACGTCACGCGCAACGTCGCCTACTACGTCCTCGCGCATGCCTCGAAGTTCGTTCCGCCGGAATCCTTTCGCGTCGGCTCCAACTCCCTCGAGCAGATGGATAACGTCGCCTTCCTCACCCCGGATGGCCGCGTTGTCCTCATCGTCGCCAGCACCGGAAACTTCCCCGTCCACTTCGCCATCCGCTACCACGGTAAAACGGCCGAAGCCACCCTCCCCGAGGAATCCGTCGGCACCTTTGTCTGGTAAGCCATCGCCTCTCGCCCGGCCTCAGCATGTCCCACGACCCCTGAGGCCGGAACTTTTCCCAGTCCGGCGGCATCTACACTTTGTGGCGCGAGCTGGCTCCGGGCTCGCATTGTCCAGGATTGGTGTCCGTACTGTGTCAGGCTCATCCTCTAAACCCCCTCGGCCCGCCGAGCGGGAGCACGCGTCCCGCAGGTTCCAGGTCATCACCCGCGGCGGCAACCAGTACACCGCCGGCTCACCTGAAGCTCGAGCGCTCGCGAGTCGGAATACGCCCGGACCACCGACTCTGACCAAGCCAGGACTTGGAATGCAAAACGCCATTCCTTGTGAACAACTGGTGGCGCGCCGCCGGATCAATCCCTGCGCGCCACTCAAGCAGTCGCCGGGTGAATCGCACTGAGCCCTCTCGAGCGCCTGAAATTGAGTGCGCGCTGCACTCGGAACTTACGCGAGACTCACTTTTCGGCCGCGCTTTCGCTCAGGCCTCAATCACAGGCGGAGCACTGCCACCTGCTCGCGCCGCCGTGTAGAAGGCGGAAGCAAGTATGAGAGCGCCGCCGATCCACATGAAGAGGGTAGGTTTCTCATGCCAGACTAAATAGCCGATCAGGGCTCCAGAGATCAGCTGCGTGTAATGGTACTGGGACACACTGGAAGTTGTTGCGTGCTTCACAGCTACGAGAAAACATACATTTCCGAGAGCACAGAACAGGCTCATCGCGAACAGCACGCTCAGCAGCCTGAGATTTACAGGCTCAGCGTGCCAGAGCATGGCTCCTAAGCCAGTGATTGCCATGATGAGGGCGGAAAAGAACGTCATGCTGTCAGACCTCTCGGTCTGCATCATGGCGCGCGACAAAACCATGTTGGAAGCAAAGCAGGCTACCGTGATCAGGGCGGCGCCGTAACCGATCCAGTCTCCCTGCCGCCCCGATCCGATCGGATCAACAGCGATCACCACGCCGGCGAAACCGGCGAGAATCGCCAATGAACGATTCCATTCCAGGCGCTCACCGAGAAACAGCGCTGCCATTACCGTACTAATTGCCGGAGCGCTGAACACGAGGATGTAAAACAGTGCGAGCGGCATGTGACGAAGGGCTATGACCACGAAGAGGTTGGTGCCAAGATCGAGGCAGGATCGCCAAAATTGTCTTTGCGGCTGTCGCGGCCAGAGGGCGCGCACCTGGTTCCTCCCCAGTCCATAGATGAGGAGAAACACTGCCATAAACGAGCCCAGAAATGCCACGATTTCGTAAGCAGGAAGATGGGACTCGCCAGCCAGTTTGATCGTACTGTCGGCAAGGACCCAAAAAGTGAAGCCGGCAAGAGAAAAGCTCACCGCCTCAAGCTGGGACATCGTAGCATTCATGCAGTCTTGAGTTTATCGGACTCAGTCCGGACGGTCGCGCCTGTTGTCGGGGCAAAAGCGCCGTGGATCGTTGCTGTGAACTGCTCTTTGCTGACCGGCCTGATCCCGGCAATCACGCCCTGAACCCTCAAGATCCCTCTGAGTCCGCACATCTGCCGCGGATGTTTTCGTATTGGTGATCAGGGGGTGATATTCGGCGTCGGACGGGAGGGGAAAAGAAGAAAAATTCTGGCGGTCATTGCGCCAACATGGTGTGCGAGCACGCGCTCACCAATCAACCAACCGATGGCCGGCTTGTCTGCGGGAGCGATCGACAAATGGCCGCGCTTATTCGGTTCCGCTGAGCGCTTTCTCAATCCCCGCTTCGACCAGGGGCGCCATGATCGCGTACCCGGCCTCGGTCGGATGCACCCCATCCTTGCTCAGGTTCGGCGGCAGACCGTCGCGATTGTCCTTCATCGCTGTGTGGTAGTCCACATAAACATAGCCGTGATCCGCCGCATATCCCTTGATCCACTGGTTCAGCGCCAGCACCTTGGGGGCCGGCGTTATTCCCGGTTTCCACGGGAAATCGAATGCCGGCATCACCGAGCAAAGCACCACCCGGATATGGTTTGCCCTGGCCAACTCGGTCATCGCGGTCAAGTTGTCCTCAATCTGCTCCAGCGTCTCCGGACCCGTGTTTCCGGCAATGTCGTTGATCCCCCCCAGAATCACCACCGCCTTCGGTTTGAGTGCAATCACGTCCTGGTGGAACCGCAAGAGCAGCTGCGGTGTAGTTTGCCCACTGATGCCGCGATTGATGTATGGTTTTCCGTGAAAGTAGCCATTCGGGCCTTCGATTTTCCAGAGCTGGGTAATCGAGTCGCCCATGAATACCACGCGCTTTTCGTCCCGCGCGGGCGGAGCCAGTGCCAAATCAGCATCCTTGAACCTGCCCAGCCACGGCCAGTCGAGCCTGGCGTCGTAGGTCCTTGCGTTCTGGGCTGCTGGAGCCGGCATGACTGCGGGCGCTGACTGAGTTGAGGTTGGAGCCTTGGTCTCGGGTACGTTTCCAGGCTCTTGCGCTGTCAGCCGGGTTGCAGCAAGCAGGCCGGCCAATGTTGCGGCGGAGAAAAACGCCCAACTCAGGCGGTTTCGATTCATGAGTGCATCTCCATTTTTCACTCGGCAAAGTGATTGCAGGCACAAAAAGACCAAGCCGTGAAAAATATTCTGACCTTCGCGGCTTCGATTGTAGGGAATCGGGTTGGAGGTTGGCGAATGGCTTTTCCACAATTGAGGCCCATACCTCCACCGGCTCCTCCTCGCGTCCCATGCGCTAGGCTTGAGCCAGATGAGTGTCTGCCAAATCTGCGATGGAGTCGGCCTGGTCCGTGTCGTCAATGCCGCCGGACGATGGGTATCACGTCCCTGCGAGTGCCAGGAGTTGGTGCGCGAGGAACGGAGGCTGGGGGCGGCGCACATTCCCGAGCGCTACCGGCATTACACGCTGGATGGATTCGAGACGGGCTTTCGCGGAGCGGATGGCTCGCTGGGACGGGCTCATCTGACGGCGCGCAAGTTTGTGGAGGCCTATCCGGTGGATACGGCGGGCAAGGGGCTGCTGTTTACCGGATCCATTGGCGTGGGCAAGACGCACCTGGCGGTGGGGGTGTTGCGGCGCCTGGTCCAGGAGCGCGGGGTGAGGGGGCTGTTCTGCGACTACCGCGAGCTGCTCAAGAATATCCAGAACAGCTACAACTCGCAGGTGAACACGACCGAACTGGAACTGCTCAAGCCCGTGTTTGCTGCCGAAGTGCTGGTGCTCGACGACCTGGGCGCGCAGAAGCCCAACGAGTGGGTTTGGGATACGGTCGCGCTGATCTTGAACACGCGCTACAACGACCAGCAGACGACGATTGTTACCACCAACTATCCCGACGTGGGCGCCGGCGGCGGGGCGCAGACCGAGCCAGAGCGGGCGGCGCGCGAACAGACGCTGGGCGACCGGATAGGCGACCGCATGCGGTCAAGGCTGGCGGAGATGTGCGTGCGCGTGGAGATGACCGGGGAGGACTTCCGGCAGACCGTCAAGCGGGCACGGTTCGGCTGAACGACAGGCTTTCGCCAGGAAATAAAAAAGGCTTTCCGGCCGGCGGCAGACCGGTCCGGCCGAGTCTGGCTAGAAGAGCCAGAGGCTGCCGATCAACAACACGATGGCGGCGATGGTGACTGCCTGGTAGAGCAGATCTTCGCGCTGGCCGGGTGGTGTGGCGGCATTGACGGGCGACTGCACGGGAACAGCTGCGGATTGGGGAGAGGAATGCATCGCGATCTGCCCTTCTACGGGATTGAGCGAGGTTGGCCACCAGCAAGGTTGGCTGCTCGCGCCGCCTAATTCTTGGACGCTGAATTGGACTCAGAGATTCTGAAATCCCAGTTGTTTTCCGGTAAACATGTTCTCGGTTCATCAACTCATCTGCCAATGGCGAAAAAGCGCATCTGAATAACAAGAACGGGGGATGCGGCAGATATCCTTTCGTATCGGGTGTAAAATTTGCTGGTGAGCACTGGTCCTCAACTCGTTCCTTCCGCTGCCCGTCCGACTGAGCCTGAGCCGCGCAACTGGTTGCCCATGGCGATTGCCGCGGCGGTGGTGATTGTGGGCTCGGCGATAGCCTTTGTGGCGCTCGGCCGCGGCAAGCCGCAGGCGACGGTGACGCCGATCTCGGCGGCGGCCGATGTTTACTCGGCCAGTTTGCCGATCAGCGGCCTGGCAATGAGCGAGTCGTCCAACCTGGCCGGGGGCAAGGTGACTTACCTCGACGGGCACATCGTCAATAGCGGTACGCGGACGGTGACGGGGATTACGGTCCAGGTGCTGTTTCGGACTTTTGCACACGAGGTGGCGCAGAACGAGACCGAGCCGATGAAACTGATCCGCACGCGGGAGCCGTACGTGGATCTGGAACCGGTTTCTTCAGCGCCGCTGGCGCCGGGCGAAGGGCGCGACTTCCGGCTGATCTTTGACGCGGTGTCGCCAGATTGGGACGGGGCGTATCCAGAGATTCGCGTGGTGCATGTGGATACGAAGTAGCGGGAGAGTCTGCGGCCTTTCGCGATCTGCGTGAAACCGTTTCCGAGCGGCCGACCAGGCCTGGGTGTCTTGTGACCCCGATCAGCTGGTCCGACGGCTCTGCGCTCGATTGCTCTGGCCATTAGAATCGAAATCAGTATGGAACCTCAGAACCTGATTGCAACCGTCCCGGATACGATTCTCGACGGCAGCCGCTTTGTTCGCGCTTGCCTGCGCCGCCCGGTGGACCGCACGCCGGTCTGGTTTTTGCGCCAGGCCGGCCGCTACATGCAGGAATACCGCGACGTGCGCAAGCACCATACGCTGGTGGAGATCTGCAAGCAGCCGGAGATTGCGGCGGAAGTGACTATCACGGCGGCGGAGAAGCTGGGCGTGGACGCGGCGATCATTTTTGCCGATCTGCTGCTGCCGCTGGAGCCGATGGGTCTGCCGTTCGAGTTTCTGGCAGGCGAAGGGCCAGTGGTGCATCATCCGGTGCGAACCGCAGAGCATGTTCGCGCGTTGCGAACGGACCGGGCGGACGACCTGGGATACGTGGCGCGGGCCATTCAGAAAGTGGCGGCGCATTTTCGCGACCGGTTGGGCATTATCGGGTTTTGCGGGGCGCCGTTCACGCTGGCCAGCTACATGATCGAGGGTGGCGGATCGAGGAATTACATCCACACCAAGCAGATGATGTATCGGGACACTTTGAGCTGGAGGCTGTTGCTGGACAAGCTGGTGACGGTGCTCGAGCACTATTGCCGGCTGCAGGTACTGGCCGGGGCGGACGTGATCCAGATCTTCGACAGCTGGGTGGGTTCGCTGGGGCTCGAGGATTATCGGGACTATGCCTTTGAGGCTTCCAAACGGCTAGTGCGCAGCGTGCAGCAGATGGGCGTGCCGGTGATCTACTTTGGCGTGGAGACGGCGGGGTTGCTGGCGGAGATGGCGGCGACCGGCGCGGACGTGATTGGGCTGGACTGGAGGCAACCGCTCGATGAGAGCTGGCGCGCGGTCGGACATGGGCATGCGGTGCAGGGAAACCTGGATCCGATTACGCTGTTCGCCCCGCTTGAAGTGATCGAGTTGCGGGTGAAGGAGATTCTACGCGCAGCGAATGGGCGGCCGGGACACATTTTCAACCTGGGGCACGGGATTGTTCCTACGACGCCAGTGGAGAATGTGCAGGCGGTGGTCAAGATGGTGCGGGAATTCAAGCTGGGGACCGACAATGGCTAGCCGCGCGGTACTTCTTCTGGCTCATGGAACGCCGGAGACAGTGGAACAGATTCCGGAGTATCTGCGCAACGTGGTAAGCGGGCGGCCGCTGCCCGAGAAGGTCATCGAAGAGATTCAGCATCGCTACGGGTTGATTGGGCACAGCCCGCTGACCGAAATTACCCATGAGCAGGCAAGGCTGGTGGCAGCGGAACTGGCTAGAGCCGGGCAGCAGGTGCCGGTGTACGTGGGCATGCGCAACTGGCGGCCATATATTGCGGACGTGGTCAAGCAGATGCGCGCCGACGGGATTGAAGAGGCGGCAGTGATCTGCATGGCTCCGCAGAACTCGCGCACCAGCGTGGGGCTTTACCGGAGGGCGGTCGAAGCCGAGGCGGGCGGTCTGCGGATTGATTTTACTCCGGGATGGGCGCAGCATCCGCTGCTGATTGAGGCCTTCAGAGAGCGGCTCCGGCCGGCGGTAAGCAAGCTGAGCGAAGAGGTTGGCCATCGGGTTCCCGTGTTGTTTACGGCGCACAGCGTGCCTTCGAGAACGGTCCAGACGCCGCGGGCAAGTGAAGAACAGCCGCGGCTTTGGCCGGGAACGGGCGCGGATCCGTATGCGGAAGAGGCCAAGGGAACGGCTTTTCAGGTGGCAGCGCGGACGCCGGAGATTGCGCAGTGGTGGTTTGCATTTCAGAGCCAGGGAGCAAGCGGCGGCGAGTGGATCGGGCCGAGCGTGGAGAGCACGCTGGACGCGATCGCGGCCGATGGCGTAACCGCGCTCATCCTCCAGCCAATTGGGTTTCTATGCGACCACGTGGAGATTCTGTTCGACGTGGACCATCTGTTCCGCATGTATGCGAGCAAACTGGGCATGCGGCTGGAGCGGCCCGAATCGCTGAATGCTTCGCCAACCCTGGCGCGGGCGGTTGCCGACCTGGCGAGGCAGGGGTTGGCGCGGCTCAAGAACAGGGAAGTTGAAAGAGCCGCACACCCCGGTTAACTCCAGTCAACGGCCAGCAGTCCGAAGTCCGCTCGCGAATCCTCGGCCGGGCGGGAGGAAATTCTGGCAGCGGCCCGTGCGATCGGCGTGCGCGAAGGATGGAAGGCGGTGGCGATCCGCTCGGTTGCGCAGACGCTTGGCTATGCGTCGCCGCTGCTGTATGAACACTTTCGCGACAAAGAAGACCTTCTGACGCAAATTGCCGCGGATGGGCTGGGGCAGCTTGAAGCAAGTCTCACAGAGAAGCTGCCCACAGATCGCCGGAGCGCAGTTGCGATGATGGTGGAGCGATATTGGACCTTCATGCTGGAGCACACCCAGCTCTACCGGCTTGTAAACGGCATGGATGGGGTGCTGATCGATAAGGCTGCCGTGGGGTGGTCTGCTCAATCGCTCTGCAAAATGGTTGCCGAGGCAGTGCTACCGCTGCTGGGAGAGAACGCTGGAGAGGCAGATGGGCGAGTCCTCGCCGATGAGCTTTGGGCTCTGCTGCACGGCATGTCCGCGCTCTATATGGATAGAGTTGCGCCGTTTGATCTGGCGAGGGTCACGAGTGCCGTGATGACGCTTATCGAAGGCGCTCGTAGGAGGCAAGGTGCGCAACTCAGACGCCGCTCGATGAAATAAGTCCCAACATGTCGGCTAGGCTCCGCTCACTCGGAAGTGCCGTTTCGCGGAACGTCGGCGGGTTTTCCGTTGCTACGCTTCGGAGCCGGCTCTTCGAGGAACTAACCTGAACCGGATGAGCGCGTTGGCCGTTGCCGACAGCTGAGACTCTTTCCAGGCGGATTTGTCGAACCTTGGCCGACTCTTCGGGGAGCGATCCTGAGAGAAACAAGAACGAGCAGAGATAAACTCATTCTCCAGATTCGTGTTCTACTGCTTCTTCATTCCCAGCGAGCGGAAGCGAGACCTTTAGAGGGCATAGCAAACAGGTCATTCCAGAAACGCATGCACCTTTTCTATCATGGACTCGATTACCGCTGCCTGATCCAATCCGAGTGACTGGATTTCTCCCTGACCAATTGCGTCGTAAACCCGCTCGGTCAGGCACATGAAAATCGCATCGTGCTCGCTGGTTTGCGGCGGTAACGTAAAACGCGAACGGAGTTCCACAATATGATCAAGTTGCTGGCGCCTCTGCTTTCTGAAGAATCTCCGTACCTCGGGGTCGGAAAAGACCAGTTCCATCAGCGACGCCCGGAGACCGCGCCACTCTGTATGAAACCTGATAGCCAGCTCGACGAGCCGTTTGGCTGTCTCCTTCGCATTCTTCATCTGGGACAACTCATCGTCGACTTCTTTCCACTGGGCCGCAAGCCAGCGCCCGTATGCGGCAAGAAACACCTCCCGTTTGTCGCAAAAATGTTTGTAAAACGTTCCGGTTGCGTACCCTGCCTCTTTAGCGATGCTGTTTGAATCCGTTCCGTGAAAACCTAATCGATTGAATTGGCTCGCCGCCGCGGTAATGAGACGCTCCCGCGTCTGCTCTGGAGAACCGCGACGAGGACGATCGGCTACCCTCTCTGCTCCTGATCTTCGCGACATAAGCTTCTTGGCAACCCTCCTCGATAATGATATCAGTATCACTAATGGTGATACTCGTATCACTAGTAGATATTGCACCGAAGGGAGTTCTGGATGAGGTTCCTGTTTCCCCTTGGAAGGGTATTGTTCGCCTTTAATTTCGTTTTGGCCTTGCCATATCACTTTACCCATGAGGCCGTTCGGGTTGCTGCCGAACAGGGCGTGCCTCTTGCCGGCGTGCTGGTTCCGTTATCGGGAGTGCTGGCTCTGGCCGGAGGACTAAGCGTTGCTATTGGCTATAAGACGCGATGGGGAGCCTGGGCGCTCGTCGCATTTCTTGTCCCCGTCACCTTGTGGATGCATGCATATTGGAGGCTGACCAATCCCGATACTGTGCTCGTAGAGCAGGTCTTGTTTCTCAAGAATCTTTCCATGCTGGGCGCGGCGCTCTTGATCTCTCAGTTTGGTGCCGGCCCCGTCAGTATCGATAAACCGCATTGATGCCGACCGCGCAGATTCGTCCTGAAGATACAGTCTTCATGGCTTCAGCCTTCCCGTAGTTTGCCAAGAGTGGAAGGCACGAGCGTCGACTAGGTTCGGTCCGAAGTCGAATCTCGATTTGCGCGAAATCCGAATCGCTTACCGATGAGTGAATAAGTGCCGATATGTCCTAGTGCAAGTCGGCTTGTCGGAGGTGAAATGCCCAATGCAAACGACGGCAGAGTTGCCTAAGGTAGGAGTCAGAACTCGACCGTTCGCCTCAACGGCGATCGGGGCGCAAGGGCGGACTCAATCTTTTGAAAGCGGTTCGAGGGGAATCCAGATTTCGACCGGTCCAATGGGTGTACCGGCTTGCGAAATGTTGGTAAATCGCTCAAACTCTGGTGCGTTCTTTTCTCGGCGTCCGGAGGTAGCCAGCCATTGGCCCAACAACCAGGTCCAGGTGTCGCGGAGCAAAGCTACGTCGTTGACATGGATGACCGCATACTCTCCCGCCTCAAGGGTCAGGCGCTCACCACCAACCACACCATCCGGGCCTTCATATGCGACACCGGCGAGGTAGTGGATTTTGCGATCGCCAGTGCAAGGCAACGCGCCATAGAACTTTGAGCTGCTCCCAAGCGCGGGATGAGCCTGGCGAAACGCGCGCCACTGCTGCGGGATGCCCTGAGAGGCTTCAGCCTGTGAATCGTAGGTCGACATCGTGCCGATCAGTGGCACTTCTTCGATAGTGCGGAAATCAGGATCCGGTCGATCTGCCATGGCGCTGAGGGTACTACAGATCGGATCGCATTGTAATTTCGTCTTTGCCATCGCGGCTCATGGGAAACGATTCGGCCAGAGAGTGTTTAAGTCCTCATAAGTCGGCATGAGGCATGTTTTCCCGATGATTTGGCAATGTTCGCGGCGATCACTGAGGTCCATCTTCTCATAGATATTTCATAACCGACGAATCGGCGACTTGAACGAAGCTGCTGCGGCGCCAGACGCATTCGCGTGTTCGTTCAAATCGGCTTTGCACCTGGAGTGTTATGGACTGCCGGCAGGCTTGGTTCCAAGGATACTCTCGTAGCCTGCGGCGTCTCCGGGCATCTATTTCCAAGCAACTCCGATACGAGAAGCAACAGGCCGACAGGCTTGAATGCAAAATCTAGTTGCAGCTGCCTGACGGTGACAAGCTAGTTCACGCCTACGAATTCATGGCCGTCGGTTTCACTGTGACAGATATCGCCGATTTCAACTGCAGGCTGGGAAAGCAGCCTCAAGCGAAATAGGAATACTGCCGAACTGCGTCATATCGATAGTTTGGATTGATGTTAAAGGATCTAACCTGGCAGGATCATGAACGTCATGCGATCAGGGCGGGCAATATTTTCCGACCTCATGAATGTGTTGGCAGCCTGGATTCGATCAAAACCGGCCTCGCCTTCCAACTCACCGCGACGACGCGAGACCGCTTCGGCCAACAAACGGAAATCCTCCTGGCGCAGTGTTGTTTCCGCGCGGTCCAGCAGAAGCATGGCTTCCTTCACATGACCACGTCCAGCCTCTACACTCGACTGCAAAGCATCACCCAGCGCAACGCCCCAAGGCGCACGGGACCGTCTGAGCATGGATACGTATAGCTCAATCTCCCGGAGCAGCGCGCGATCATCGCGTCGTTGCAGCCAAGGCGCAAGCGCGGTTCTTGCGCGCATGTAGTAAAACAGGATGCGGAACGTCTGGCATTTACGGGAAAGCAGAGAGCTCTTCAACGCCGCCCATTCCCCCAGTAGGTAATTCCGCGCTTGATCGATGCGACCGGCATACAACTCACATTCCACCACGGAGAAGGCGGTTCCGAGGTGAGGACAGTCATATCGCGCCTGCGACCATTGCCCGAGCCCGTGCTTGATTTGCTCAATGGCGCCATCTGGATCGTCAGCAGCAAGATCTACGCGGTGTGAGAGAGTGCAGCAACGAATCACCACGAAGGTGTAGACGTCACCCCGTGAACGTGCTTCATCAAGGATGCCAGGCAGCAAGCTCGACATTTCGCGGAGTTTTCCTCCCCAACCGAGAAACCAGAGCAATCCCAATTTTGCCGTACTGCTTTCCCAAGTCTGCTCCAGGCCAAGCTCGCGCAGCATTTGAATCGCTCTCCGGGAATGTTCCAATCCGTCCTGGATTCGTCCGCAAAGAAGGTCTACGAAAATCCGATTAACAGTGATTGCGCATGAGAGGTGAGAATTGTTTAGACCAGAGGCAATATGCTCTGCAAATTGCAGGAACCTGCACCCGTCTTGATAATTTGGGACGCCTCCCAGAGCTACGTAATGTGCTCCTTGTCCGACCGACAGCGCCAAACGTAAAGGCTCCCCGGCCCCGAGCGCTTCGACCATGTGTCTTGCCTGCAGATAGGTGCCAAAAACCGGGTTCACAATCGAGAAAACCGACGCGCCGCTCCAGAGCAAGTCCAGGTTGCGCAGAGTCTTGGCTGGTAGTTCGGCTTCATGCCTTCGGCGCCATCGCAAACCGCGCAATCGAGTGATCGCTCGTATGGCCAGCATGGCCATAATACTTTGCAGCGGCGTGGCCGGCATCCAGAAACCGGCGCTTCGCAACAGTTCCTTAAACGCTTCAACGCCTTCGTCCAAATAACCGCAGCGCATCAGCTGTTCTGCGGCAAGCCGTTGCATTTCAAAGGCATCATTGTGTTCGGGCCATTGAGCGGCGCACAGATACTCTTTCGCAGCTTCGCGGCCCCGGCCTGCTTTGGCCAGCGCTTCGGCGCGCTGACAATGAAGCACCGCAAGGTCCCTCACTGCGGCTTCGCCTGTTTCGATCGCCTCTTGATATAAGCTGGCTGCTCGATCAAAGGCTAACGCCTTCACCGCGATCTCCGCGGCGCCCTTGGCAGCGCTGAAGGCCCTGGCCATGTCACCCGCGCCTAAATAGTGCCGAACTAGCTTTTGCGGATCCGGTGCTTGTTCCGCTTCGAACGCACTGGCCAGACGCTGGTGCCAATTCCGCAGATTCGACGCAGAAAGAGATGCCAATGCGGCTTCTCGGACTTGGTCGTGGAACGGCTCCAGCCCTCTTGCCTCCAACCCGCCTGTGACCCTGACCAGACTCTCGTGAATCAACCGTCTAATCTCCCGCGAAAGTTCTGCGTCAGAAGCTTCCACTGTGCGGAAAAGCGTCGTCATTGAAAGGGGTTCAACCGCGACGCAGAGAGCTTCAAGTAACTGGCGGGCCACAGGCGAAAGAGCGCCCGCCCGGCGATTGATCATTTCTGTAACAGTCACGCATCCGGCCGAATCGCCTCGTGCATTCCCTTCGGCGTCTTGCAATGTGACCCGCAGCAGCTCCCGGAGAAACAACGGACTCCCACGGGACTCTTCTGTCATTCGTCGCAGTTGCTCCTCGGCTAGCGTTTGGTGTCCGTCAAGTCCCTTCAGAAGGTCGCGACCCTCCTCTTCAGTTAGGCCGGTAAGTTGCATTTCTGTCCAGCACTCAGGGTTTGTTAAACTGGCACGGAGATTGCGCAGAAGTAGCAGTGAGGGACTACTATCGGCGTCTTCTCTTCGGAAGCTCAGAATGAGCATCAGAGCTGGCGCCTGGACAGGAACCACAAGCTCGGAAAGCAGCGCGATGCTGTCGAAATCAGCCCATTGCATGTCGTCGATTGAGATAACGACCGGGTGTCTGTCTGAAATTCGCCCGAGCGTCTCGCAAATTGCGGCGAACGCACGCAGGCGGATTTGTTGCTCGTCAGCTTGGTCAACTATTCGGTCGGGAAATGCGGAAACAATCTCCAACTCGCCGAAGACAGGAAACATGCGCGCCAGCAACGCCGCATGTCTTGGCAACAATGCAGCGGCGCTCGCCTCTGGCAAGGATCGCAAATAGCGAACCAACTGATCCACTACCGAATCAAGGGCCTTGTACGGCACGGACTCAGATTCGTGACACCTCCCTCTCAGAATTACCGTGTCATGGCGATTGCGTGGAACGCCGTCCAAGAATTCGTCAACGAGTGCCGTCTTTCCAATCCCGGACCGCCCTTGAAGGAGCACAACCTGGCGGATGCCCGAATCGAGCGCGCAGAAGCGCTGGCGAAGCAACTCGAGTTCGCGCGATCGGCCAACGAATTGATCTTGCCTGTTTGATGTGAATTGCTCGGACGGACAGCGAAGGCGTTCGAGGATAAATGAGCCCCCAGCTCGTAATCCGGGTGTACGTTGAAGCAGACCATTACAGATATCGTTCAAATCTTCTGGAACTTCTGGATTCAAGACCTTTGGGATGGGAGCATCCTCGGCTTGCTTGCGATTCAGCACCTCTTGCCAATCTCCTTGAAAGGGAAGCATGCCTGTAATAGCGCGGTAAAGCATCACTCCTACTGCATACCAATCCACTGCAGCTGTGATCGTGCCTTGGCTCACCTGCTCCGGAGCCATATATGCCGGTGTGCCTGCCAATGCAGTGCTCTGCTCGGCAGACTCCCTTTCGAGGTACTTGACCATACCGAAATCGAGAATTAGGACTTGTCCCGCCTTCGAAACCAATACATTGGATGGCTTCAGGTCTCGGTGAAGACGTGCAGAGAAGTGTAACGCCTGAACGCCTGCAGTGAGTTGGATAAGAGCATCCCGGAGACGATCCCAACTATGGAGAACATCGTTTGGCCGCGTGTAAGAAAGAAAATCCGTACCTTCAACCAGCTCCATCGTAAAAAACCAACGATGATCATCGCCGAACAACTCATAGAGTTGCACAAGGTTGGGATGAACTATGTCAACAAATGAACGAAACTCGTTCTTGAACCGCGACAGATAAGCAGCTTCCAGTCGCCGCAAAGCTTTCAGTGCGACCATCGAATTCCGCTGGCGATCCAGAACCCGGTACACGATTCCGAAAGTGCCTTCGCCAAGCCGTTCCTGAACAACAAATCGCGGAGTACCCTTGAATTTGGTGTCTGCAGAATATGACTGCAAACCGAACGCAGGTAGCTGACCCCAGGCAGGCTCGGCTAGAAAGTCTCCGGCCTCGTCGTGGAGCTTGATAAGCCTTCTAACTTCGGCTCGAATGGCTTCGTCTTTGCATGCCGAATCTAGAAATGCAAGTCGGCTATCAGCGGACTCATTGAGCGCAAGGGAAAAAAGGCTCTTGACCTTTTCCCATTGCTGCGACGTCACCACTGTAACAACCCGGTCGCAAGTCCTCCGCACAGCCAAGCCTTTTCCACGCACCAGCCCCCTTTTGCCGTGTCAATGGAAACGCCCATTCCTTCGGCAATCTTCTGGATGGTGTGACCTCCAGCTACGAGCCGCATAGACGCTTCATGAACTAAATCGGTGGCTTGGAGAGAGCAATCGGCGCATTTGTTGGCGAAATGACGCTGTGCGACACGGCGAAGTTCGTGGCAGAGCAACTCGAACAGCCGCTGGGTTGCATCTTTCTTCCGGTCTTCGATCTCGGACAGTAACCGAGCGATTTCGCCTGACGAAGAATTCACCACGTTAACTCCTAGACGCGCGATTATAGCACCGGCAAAAACGAGGTTTCAACGTATGACGGAGGCACTTTCACAGTCGTAGTAATTGATTTCGTCGCATCATCAAGGGCGTCCACCACTTAAGATAGCCCAGATCAAGATGGTATTTCGCGGATTCCCGGTCTACCTGCAGGATCAGCCAGACCGTGGTCAACACAGTCTGGTCGACAAAATAGCCGAAGCGCTACCCGCATTCTCTCCGAGTCTTTCCTCGTAAAAATGTCAATGCGGAGCGTCACTAATAACCGAGAGTTCTCGCTTTAACAAGTGAAGGCAGTCGGACAAAAGACGCTTCAAACGAAGGAGAAACTGTCATGAAACGGATCAATGCAATTACCCTGTTCACCATCGCTACCCTCGCGGCCGCAACCGGACTCATAGCCCAAGAGCAAGCCGTGAAGGCCAACATCCCTTTCAACTTCACGGTGGGTGATACGTCTATGCCTGCAGGTGAATACGTCATTTCCAGGCCCGCTCTGCACGTCGTCAAAATTCAGAGTGCGGATAGGCAGCATGAGGCACGGGTCGTGAGCTCTCAAAGTTACCATGAGCCGGGTGCCATCGGCAAAGTGTTCTTCGATAAGTACGGTGAGCACTACTTCCTTCGCCGCATTCTCTCTCCGACATGCTCAACACTGAATCTGGACGTCCCATCGGGGAAGGCGGAGAAAAAAGTGCGAACCCAAGAGGCAAGACTTCAATCGGGAGGACAGACACTTGTTGCAGTACGATAAGGGACTTGACCGAGCCTGCGCCCGGGAGCTTTCGCCCGGGCGCTTTTCAATGCGACCTATTAGATTTCTGAAATCTTCTGAAATCGGGACTTGTGGCCGTGATGGGCGTCAGGTCTGGCGATCGGTTCGCGCAAAGGGCCTTCCGTCGCAATATCAAATTGTAGGAATGAGCGGATCTTGCCAAATTTCATCGGCTAGCACTGTGACATATACTGCGAAGTCATTGAATTGCAATCCCAACCCGAATACAACCCTGACAGCCAATGGGATCGTATAGCTTGCTCTAGTGAAATCTGCGACACACAGCGACCGGAGACTCTCTCCTCCGGGATACGTTCTGCTGGGATACACCTCCTAAGGTACCGGATAGCATTTCCTTGTCAGTGCCCTTCGCTCGGTCCGCGCTTGATCTCCTTGAATAGCCACAGGCGCGCCAGCGTCCAATCGCGCTTCGCGGTCCGTGGAGATATGTCCAACACTGCGCCGGTCTCTTCAAACGAGAGGCCGCCGATATAGCGCAGTTCAATGATTTTCGCCTGCCGGGGGTTCAGTTTCTCAAGTTTTTGCAGGGCATCGTCCAGCGCGACCAGTTCGCGCGAGCGCTCGGCGGGGACACCGATAGCTTCATCCCACTCCACCTGCTGGAATTCGCCTCCCCGGGCGGCGGCCATGTGCGCGCGGGCGTGGTCTACTAAGATGCGGCGCATGACATTGGCTGCCACGCCGATGAAGTGAGCCCTATTCTGCCAGTCGATTGACGCATTCGCCAAGCGCAAATAGGCTTCGTTGATCAATGCAGTCGGCTGCAGGGTATGGTTTAGACGCTCACGGCGCATATAGGTGTTGGCCAGTCGATGCAATTCAGAATAGACGAGGGGCAAAAGTTTATCCCCCGCTGCGCGATTCCCATGGCGCAAAGCGTGCAACAGCAACGTTACTTCCCCTTGAGAAGTGGCCAAGTAGATCACCTGCACTCTCGCCGGACTGATTCGTGGATACTACGTTTCGACAAGTCAATGATAGTCCTGTCATTGCCCTCACATTAAGAATATTTCCGTGCTGTGTTCATCTGTTTCCAGCAGGACTTACCACATATGCAAGGCTGATGCTGTTCGAAATCATGTCGCCGATCTTGCCGTAATCTGGGGAACCCAAGTTTCAATCCGCCTCAAGATGCGGCGATGCGCATCGAAGTCGCCAGTTTGTCCTTTCGGGATAAGTTCAAAGCTCCAGGTCTTAAGGCTTCGCAGGTGCCTGGAGACATCTAGGAACTCGTTGACATTGGCCTAATCGGGTCGTCATTTCTGGCGATTTTGGTTTCGTCTCGTTTGAAATCCATTTGATTTGCGGTTCTGTTCGGTGTTTATAGGGGGTTGCGGGCCTCAGGGAAGCGTCCCTGAGGCCTGCAACCGCCATACAGGCACAACTGCGCCCTGGGAATTTCCCTTGGTTGAGCCTTGAGTCTCGGCAGCCGGATCAGGTTGTGCGCCGCGCAACTGAAGACGAACAGCCAATCCACCTTCTCCAGCCCGCGCAGCTTGACCTGGCGCAGCGGTCCGGTCTGCTTGAGCCAGCCGAAGCCCTTCGCAATCAGCCATCGCCGGCTTAGGCTGACAGAATAGCCGGGCTGGCGCAAAAATCTCCGGATTAAACCCGGCTTGCTAGGCTGCGTGAGTCACTCAAAATGACTCGGAGGTAAGTTTTAGACAAGCCCTTCCTCGCTCTTTTCAGCATTCCTGCCTCTCTCCTGGCTCAACGTACACAGGATGATCGCTCGAGAAGCAACAATCTCTCGGCCTCTAACTCGTGTAATCAAGGAACAACACGAGGAGTCCGAATGCCGCGATTATAGCTGCTGAAAGCGACGCTAATCTTCCATTTCTGCCCGCTCTAGCCGACACCTCTGTCGCTGCGCGCCAGTACATGGTCGCGCCTGCGGCAACGAGAACAAGTTCCACGCATGCCGCCGCCAGCGGATGATTCCAGAGTCCGAAGCCGAGTCGTGGAAGGTTGCCGAAGTTTCCGGGGAGCACAGGCATGTCAGCGCGATGGACAACTAGATCAAGCACCCAGTGCGACGCGCTCACCAGTGCGATGACCAGCGCGACCCGGCTGCCCAATCTAGGCAGGAACATCGCCCCCAAGGCTGCGGACAGCGCCAACATGCCGACAATCGAATGTGTGTAGTCCGCGTGAATAATCATGCCGCCGTACCCCGCATGTGGCGAAATCGGCTGCGCTGTTTCCAAATGAGCAGCGAACAACGGAACGAAGATGATGTCCAGCCACACTGTCGCCAGCATCAGCGCCCATAGAGGCGTGGACCTTTCTCGAGATTTGACGATTGCGGCAAAACCAAAGTGGCCAGCGATCATTGGGCACCCTCACGATTTCTCGCGGACGGCCAGGGGAGGCGACGATCGACCAGCCCGACCACTACAACGAACAGAACAACTCCGGCGATGAATGCCATTTCACTCCTTTAAATCTTGCTGTTGGCGAAGATCAGCTTCATGACTTACAGCGTAAGCTTTCATCTTCAAGATGTCAAGACTTACAATGTTAGCGATGGCCTACCCAAAACTCCTTTCTTCTGCCGACATCCTGAAAACGGCAGTCCAGCTGGTTGAACATGGTGATGTCGATGGGCTCTCGTTGCGAGCCGTTGCATCGGCGCTTGGCGTCAAGGCGCCCAGCTTGTATCGCTACTTCCCGCACAAGGAAGCGTTGGAGGGAGCGGTTGCCGAGGAGATATTGAACGTCATGCTGCGTGAGTTCCGGGCTGCGTCCGAAAGCCCGGACCCGGAGAACAGGTTCCGAAGACTTACGGACGCTTATCTGCGTTTTGCGCGCGAACGGTTTCCGCTCTACGCGTTCGTCGTACAGAGCCGCCTTCCCCAGAAGTACGACTCAAAAGCGGGCAAGGCCCTCTGGAACCTACTGATCGAGGCCGCGAGTGGCGTGTCCGGACAGCCGGACGACACCGCCGCTGCTGTCGCTACCTGGTCATTGTTGCATGGCTACGCCACCCTTGAGCACTCCGGTGCGTTCGGGGCTTCCGGGCCCAAAGGTGGACTGGAGCGGGGCGTGGAAGCCTTTTTGAGCAACTTCCGCAGTAGCGGCGAGCCTGTTCGGACAGGGCATTCGACGCGAGCGACAGACGTTCGGCGACCGAAGAAGCCATGAACCGACCATAAGTCCCGGGAAGTCTTAGTCGGCAAGTGTATTGGAATCGGCCAGATGCATACAGTGCGACCGAATAGTCTGGCGCTGCGGCGTGTTTCGGAACCAATCATGACTTCAGCGGTAAAACGGAGGTCACTTGCCAATCATTGGCGTGTATGACGATCTCGCACCGGCACAGAAGGCACGCGGGAATCACTCGCTGAGAGGTGCTCCAACTGACGCTTAGAAATTGACACCACGTAGCGACGCAAAGCGCAGGTTTGCTTCCAAGCCCCTTTTTAGCTTCAGTCTGGCGGCTAGACTGCGAAATCCAATGCAACGACTTCGTGCACGGCAATCGAGGGAACATCGAGTAGAATCATGCTCTGCTCAGTCCTGAATGCAATGGATTTCCCTGTTACCAAGAGCTTTGCCTGCGTCACCCGTCGTCCCTCGGGGATCTGTATTCGCAGACGTTGGTTAGCAATCGGAATCACTTCGCGCACCGGTCCCTTCATCATCATGGGATTTGTAAGGTTCACCAGATGCACTGTCATCGAGTTTCTCTGTCCCCACACAGAGATGTCGACGACTCCTTGTCCTTCCACACTCACGGGTGCAGTCTCGTTCGTTGCCCAAACCACTGCGTTGCGCAGGAGTTTGGCATGGTCGACATCGAGCACCTCCCAGAATGTGCGATCGATATCTCCCGGAAAATAGACCACACGGCCGCCACCTGAATTACGGATGAATACCCCGGGATTGTGCATCGTGATTGGCGGAGGGAAGACAGCCTCCATGGGGAGGTCAGGATAACTCGGGACAATTTCTAGCGGCGAGAAGATATTTTGACTCACAGGCTTTACTTCCACCTGATTGGCGGCGTTAACGATCCTCGTCGCATCCTCAAAGCCCGCCAACAGCGGATGGTATGTCTGCGTAGCCGGATCCTTTTGCAAAGAGAGATATGAGTTGAGCATTGGACCTTGAACTCCGCCCGTAAAGGACACGCCAAACATCGACGCCAAGCCGAAGTCCCGCCGGCGAACGCCCCATTCGTCGTAGAGAGATGTCTCATAGGTTGCAACGACGTTACCGCCGTTTTCCTGGAACTGCCGGATTTGCTCACATTGCAGGGTTGAAAGTGCTGCGATATTGGGAAGAATCAAGGTGCGGAATGGAGCGATATGCTCACGATCAAGCAATCGATCATGCACCATCTCGAATGGAATGCGCGCTTCGATCAGCGCCTGGTAAAAGCCGAGCGCCGGGTCTTCGACGAGGGCTCTGGCCTTTTCTCCACCATAGAATGACGCCGTTTGCTGAGAGTAAACCATGCCAACTCTCGCATAGGACCTTTCATTGCGAAGATAAGGTTCGTTTGCATAGTGCCACTTGTAGATTTCCTCTACAACAGGCAGCCATCGACGATCGATAACCTTGGCATTAAATTTTGTAAACCAGGGTCGAAGACCCTGCGCCATCCCATCGGCTACCCAGAGCCGCATTTCATCGCCAGATTGAACCGAATCTTTCCAACGATACTTATCTTCGATGCCTACGCTGAAGATTCCTACGATGGCCTTTTTTCCCATCGTAGCGCGATATTCCTTGCCATTTTTTCCATTGGCCCATGGCGCCATCTGGCCGCTTCTTCCCTGACGGTCGGCGAAAAGCGTCGGAGCCAGTTCTCCAATGGTTTTCATGTCCAGTGGGCTGAGAGCACCGCCGCCTGCATTCGCGATGTAGCTGGCTTGCGGGTTGATCTCTCTGATCCTCTCGTTCCAGAGCCTCCATAGATCAAACAGCCTCTTCTGGTTCCACAGAATGTACTGGCGTTGTGCTGGATCCTGAGGATCGCTCGTTCGAGGAAGATCCAAGCCAGAGAAGACGCGAAAATTCTTCTCGCAGTGCTCGCAGTAGCACATACCGGAACCAGACCAACGGTTTGTGAAAATGCCATCGACCATGTACTTCCGCATGATTTCCTGATGCACCGAGGTCATGAATTCAAAGTTGTACGGCCCTAGAGCGCAAGTAATCCAATATTGGGCATCAGAGGGGTGCCGGCGCTTGTTGCCATGTTCATCGACCGCGATCCAATCCGGATGGGCATCGTAAACGTCCTGGTGACAGGCATGAGAGTCCGTCCGTGCAATCACGTTCATCCCAAGCTTCCGGCATCCCGCGACGATTTCGCCGAACGTGTCCATCGTCCCGAGCCATCTGCTTCGGTAGTGGAGTGGGATCTCAGTCGGATAGAAAGCGACAACGCCTCCAGCACTCAGACAGGCCGCATCGGCATGGATTGTTTGGAAATAGTCGAGCCAGAAAGAAAGATCGTAGTTCCCAGGATCGTCTTCCACAAACGCCAGCTGAGCCCAGCGCATGGGCCGTTCATACCACCCCATCGAAACGCCGCCAATTGAGTCGCTGGCGAGCGAAGAAGAAGCGTAAGCGGCACTCTCCACAACGAAGTCGGTAAAGCAAGCTGTGGTAAATCCAGCTGCCTGCTTGATAAATGTCCTTCGGCTGTTTCCCATTTACGGTTCCTCAAAGCAAGCTGGCACAAAAGCAACCTTACCAACGTCCGGTGGCGACAAGGTTATTGCGCAGGATCGATCAGCTTCATCCCCGACGCCTCGTCCGGTTTCTTTCCTAAGGGGGTGGCATTCACAGTCACAAAAACCTCCAGCGTGGGATTCACGTTCAGTTCAAACACATGACCGCCGATCGTACTGCCATTCGGCTTGCCCAGCACTGCATGCATATGAACGATCGGCTTTCCGTTGAACGTCGCAACGTCTCCAATCAGCGAGAGAACCTCAACCTGCTCGGCCACGGAGATGCGATGATAGATCTTATTCGTGGGATCAAGCCAGGCCAGCGTTCCGCCACTCACGGCGCCGATTGCAGTGAAGTGTGCGTCCTCGATCTTGTGCTGAATCGCGAAATCCGTCAGGCCGCTTAGTACCTCGTCCCCCCTGTAAAAGATCACGGCGTAGACCTTCTCCTCGGGTGTGTCCTTGACCAGCTTCGCCCGCATGCCCGGCGCTTTTCCCGTCGGGATGGGACGAGAGGGAGAAATATAGAGATCGTCAGGAACCTGGCTGCCGGCAGAGCAGCAGACCGTAGCGGACGCCGTCAGGGCGATCAAGAATAGTGCAAACTTGTACCTCATGTGCAGCTCCTTTTCTTCGACTGATTCAACAAAAATAACTCGCGGCGCGACTTCAGACGCGGCAAGCCTGGCGCTACCACGTTATCTCCGTCCATGGATCGTCTAGAGTCCTATTTTATCCGCGGCCAGTTGCATATGAGAAATGACTCCGACGGTCCGTCATCTCGCGCGGGCAGTCGCGATAGGAACCCAACGTTTCTCGGTACTAATTTGGGGTGGTCCAACTTGGATGAATCGCGTCACAGATGAACTTCGTCGGCTGACAAGACCTTCTCTCCATCTTTATTGTGATAGCGCTTTGGGATTGAGTGGGAACAAGTCGACACCGTCCATCGCATAGCGGGCATACAGGAAGTCGTGGATCGAGACCACGCGGTCGCCATCGAAATCCAGGGCAACAAAATAGGCAGGCGTCCTGAGTGAAATCTGGCGATCGTACACGAGCATCGCCGCCCTGCCATCGACAACGCCCGCCGCGTAAGCCCACTGTTTGGCGGCTGCATAGGCACCGTAGTATTGCCCGACCTCGCTCCTTCCTTGCCAGCGTAGCTTCGCGACGAGGTCGAGTTTGACGTCGTCGGCCAGCATCGCGCGTACCGTGTCGAAGTCCCCGGTCTTGAACCCCTCTACATACCTGGTCAGTCGAGCGCGCATTCCATCGGACAGCATTGGCAGCGAGACGTCGGCGGGTTCCTTGGCAAACTCGCGCAAACGGACCCGCCCCCGCTGGAGCGCGGATTTCGCGGCGGCCTCGCTCGCACCGGTAATCGAGGCGACCTCCTCCAGCGAGTGGCCAAGCACATCCTTCAGGATGACCGCGCTCCGCTGGAGCGCTGGAAGCCGCATGAAAGTGCGTAGACTCATTGTGGCGGCCTCGTGGTCCAGATCGGGGGAATCCGGAGCGGCAATCATGTCGAGGGCCTCGTCACGCTGCATTATCGGACCGTGCGCGCGGCGGCGCAGGAAATCGAGCGCCGTGTTGTGGGCGATACGGAACAGCCAGCCTTCAGGGTTGTCGAGGACACCGACGTTCGGCAGCGCGGCAAGGGCCTTAATCAGGGCGTCCTGGACAATGTCCTCGCCGTCGACAGCCGAGCCGGTCATGCGCGCGCAATACCGATGGAGCTTTGGACGCAGCTCACCCACCAACCGTCCGAACTGATCGCGCGCATCCTCAGTCATTGATTATCGCGTCCTCGGAATAGCAGTGCTCTTTGGATCATACGTTAGGTCGAGCGGCAGGATGCCGCTTTCGTTGCGAAAGCCGTAGGCGACGCCGTACATATAAAGCGGATCGCCGAGCAGCTCGGCGACTTGTTGTCCAACCTGCGCTGGGCGCAGGATCGAGCCATAACGCTGCATGACATGCTCCTCGATGCTGACACCCTCGATCTCCGCGCAGGCGGCCGCAACCTGATGGCCGAGCGTGGTACCGGGAATCAGCTGCATTGGCACGAGCACCTGAAAATGGATCCCGAGGTCACGTTCGCGCGAGACCGCGTTTGCACTGTGAGCCATGAACCACAGCATCCGTTTGGCGCCGATGTAGCCTCCAGAGAGGCTCAAGTTTTCGGGCGCGATGAATGGCACTGCAAGCACCATTGCTGCTCCGCTCGACATGACCAGAACACGGCCGCCTCGCTTCATTGGAGTGTGGAGTGCGGCCTGAATGCCGACCAGTCCTGCCTTTACATCGGTGTTCCAGACGGTCGAGAACTCGTCCCAGTTCTGCTGGTCGATCGGCTTTATCGGCGGACGCGCGCCGGCGTTGAGGATCAGCACGTCGGGCACCTCTTCGCGGACGACCTTGTTCATAAGGCTGGCGTCGGTTGCGTCGCCGGCAATCACCGCAGCACCGGCATTCTCGGCCGAAGAGAGGTTCGCTCGATCGCGGCCGATTGCGATTACGTTCGCGCCGCAGGCAGCGAGCGCCTCGACCATCGCGAGCCCCAGCCCCTGGCTGCCGCCGGTGATGACCACACGTTTTCCGTTCAGGTTCTGCATGTTCATTCTCCTTTCTCCGGGCGTCATGCGTGGTGGTTGTAGACGACGTCGCCAGCGAGGCTGTCGAACGCGGCGAGCGCGGCGATCCTCGGGAAGTAAGCGACCATATCGGGGTTGGTCCGCATCGCCTCTAGCGATGCAAGGTCGTGCCACTGCGAGTAGATGACTACATGACGCTGATCCGTGGCGGCGATGAAGCTGGTTGAGATCCAGCCGTCGAGTTTGCTGACGACACTTTCCGTATTGTCACGCAGGAGCTTGATGAGCTTTTGCTGGTTCTCAGGCTCAACGGTCAGGATGTTGATAAGGGTGGTGACCTTTTTCGTCACCTCTATGTTCGTGGTCATAATGTTCTCCTCGAATAGCGTTGTTCTCTGTCCTTACACCATGAAGACGATTTTGTAAGTCAGAACGGATCGGTCGGGCGAAAAAGGATGTCGATTCTTGAGAGTCGGTAAGCACAACGATGTCTGAACCTTACCTCCCGGGACGGTCGAAAGTGCATTGAGCAGAGGGACTTTGGCTCTCGCGAGGGGAAAAATCCATTCCGAGTTAGTCGGAATGGATCTGAATTGGACGCCAAATTGCCGATTTGTTCGACGAGAGCCGGCAAGACCAATATGTCGTCATATCGACCCAAATCCCCGGTCCAGATCGGTGATCAATGGTCACCGTTGTGAACGGCGTTTATCGTTCCCGATCCTGGCCGCTCCGCTGAGCATTGGTTCGTCCCGGCGCCCTGAGAGACTAGAAGGCTCTCCTGCCCGTCCATTGTTGCGCCCATTCGGCACTCGCGCTGTTTCGCGAACGTATGTGTTTATCGGCGATTCACTAATGCATCGGACAATTTGGCGAATGTCGATTTGGTGACAATCCGGACGGAACGCTTGGAGTGCACCCTGAGACGTGGTGAACTCCTAGGGAGCCATGGAACACTAAGAAGTGGCCACATGCTCCCAATGCGCCGGGTTCGTACAGGTTTGCATGGCGGCAGGTCTGCGGTTTCCTACGTAATCGTGTAGCTTCCTTTCATTGGTCGATCTCCGCTGAAGTGAGGGCGCAATGTAACCAGTGATGGTGACGCTTGCAATCGAAATCGGCGCAACTTTCTTCTGTTCTGCACCATTGAACCCGACATGGTTACGTGATAATGTTGCGGCCATGAGCCATCGCAATCTCTACAAGACTGTTTATAGAGTCCGCTCAGCAAAGACGCCGCTCGAAGCGTTGCGTCGAAAAGGTGAGCTGCTTGGGTATCAATCGGCTGTCGCAAAAGAGCTTGGAACTCCGAGACAGCATATTTCTAATCTTCTGAACGGAAAGCGCGGCATCGCAGAAAGCCTTGCTAACGCATTAGGCTTCAAAAAGCTCACAGTTTTCGAGCCGATTGCTCGCGAACCATTCCTCGCTTGCCAATGTGGCCGAAGGCCGCGAGGCGCCGGGCCGAATGGCCCATATGCACCGTATGCAGATCGCCAAAAGACGATGCTAAGACGTCTATTACAATTTCAGAGCAGGCCGATGAGGCGTATACTTCCTGTCAGTTGGTACTCCCCTCCGCTTGTAGCCTATGGCGACTGGCTCCAGGCGGTACCCTCTAACGCACGACCAAAGCAAAAGATTGGAGACAATCATGATCTTTGGACACAAATCTCCCATCAAGAACCATCTCTCGGCAAAGAAGCAGACATGGTCGCACAAAGTCATGGCGCGCGGAGCACATGACCAGGCTTTCGAGACCGACATCCAGAGACAACCATTACCCGAGAGAGACCCGCCGCCCAAGGATGAACGGCCTGAGCTCGTTCATTCGCGGCAGTAAGGAACAACCCCTGGCATGCCTGAAACATGCCGGGGACTCTTATTTTAAGGCTATTTAGGCTACTGGAGAGTGGCAAGTTCTCAGTGGAGGTCAGCCCTGATCTTGCGCCATTCGGAGGTCGGATAGTTCGGTGGCCAAGTCTATCCATTGATCTACGAGCATCTTCATGGTCTGGTAGTTGCTAACCTGCTTTTGGATGTCAGAGAGGTGTTTGCCGCGGATGAATTTGGTGCTGCTCCTTCCTTTGCGGGTGAAGCTGAGCTGGTTATAAGGCCCGTGCTTGATGGGCGGGTTGGCTTTGCAGTGACATCCGGGCGAACTGCAAACGGTGCTCTGAGTTGAAAGGCTTCCTGGTCGCAAGTC
>DATDLS010000271.1:0-12952 GCA_036519195.1 Occallatibacter sp.
AATTGACCGTTCGGCGTCGCCTTGGCCTCGTAGTCCCACTGAATCTGGATCCGCCCGCCTGGCGTCTCCACGGTAAGAGGAGCTGCCTCGTCAATCAACGGCGCCAACCCTTGCTGCCTGCTAGAAAATATCGCCTTCGGCCTCTCACCCATTTGGTGAATGCTCCTGGTTTAGTCAAACCCGCTCCCAGTCTACCTTTTACTGCTTTTCTACCTCTTCAACTGCCGAATCTAGGTTCAGAATCTTGCCGAAAATGTACCGTTCTTTCTGAACAAGACTGTCAACAACGCGACCGGAATTCCAACGTTGGCCACGACCGGCATTCTGACGGCAAATCCGAATGGGGCGATCGGCGCCAACGGCGTGAATCACGATTTCAAGATTGAATACAACGAAGTGTGGAATTTGACCTTGCAGCGATTGCTATCCGCCAACACCGCGTTTTCAGTTCAGTACGCGGGCTCGCGGACGGCACATGCGGACAGTTCCACCGCCGTCAACTTGCCACCCCCCGGCTCGGGCGCCGTACAGGCTCGCCGTCCGTTCTCAAACCTCAACTCGTATACGACAATTCGCTGGGACGGCTGGGCCGCTTTCAACGGCCTGACATTTGAGGCAATCCGCCGATTTTATGACGGCCTGTCGTTTGACGTCGGTTACACATGGTCCCACTCGATCGACGACGCCTCGGATGCCGGGACCACGAATGCTGAATTGAACCTCCCGCAGAATATTTACGCGCACAATCAGGCAGCCGAGAAGGCGGATTCAAGCTTCGACCACCGGAACCGATTCGTCGGCAACGTTCTCTACCAGCTGCCCTTTGCGAAGGGGACCACTGGCTGGATGCGTGCGCTTACCGCCGGCTGGTGCGCGACCGGAATTCTTATCGGCCAGAGCGGTGCTCCCTTTACCGTGGACCTGGGGACTTCCAACGACGTGGCAAACATCGGGCTCGTGAACGGCAACAATATCGAGCGGCCCAACCTGACCGGCCACCCAAATGCCGGACCCAAAACCGCCAACCGCTGGTTTGATACCGCGGCCTTTTCTCTTCCGGCAGCCTTCACATTTGGAAATAATCCGCGCAACTCCGTCGTTGGACCACGCTTCGTTAATTTGGACACATCCCTACAGAAAGATTGGGCGTTGCGGGAATCGATCAATCTGCAATTTCGGGTGGACGCCTACGACACGCTCAATCATCCGAACTTCACTCTGCCGGGTCGGATTTTCGGAGCGTCGAATTTCGCTGTGATCTCCAGTGCCCTCGACCCGAGAGAAATGCAGCTCGCGCTGAAATTAATCTTCTGACTGTGGCAAGAGATTGCCTCAAAACTGCGTTGATGTTTGCTTTCCGTATTTCTGGTTTGCTCTGTTATTTCAATAACGGGGTTCGAGGATGGAATCCGAAACGGACGACCGCGATCTTTATTCCGGCATCGACCCTGGGGGTCACCCCACGGCGTGTCGTGAATGGAGCGGAGGAGTCTCTTGGCGGCTTCGACAAAAAACCACTGCTCGCGCAGGAGTCAGTCCTGTGAGGTCTTAGTGCGACGCTCCAGTGATCTGTCTCCAATCGCCGCAGTCAACGGGCGACTTCAGTAACTCACTCATCCACGATCGCCAGTTTTGGATTGGTACTGGGAAACGTTCGGTTCCTATCGAGACTGCCCGCGCGAGATGACGGACAGTCGGAGTAATTTCTCCGGGCAGTTTTGATAGGATCGATTGAAGTGAGCCGCTGCGGTTTGCGGCGGACACGATGATCTACGCACATCGATGGAATTCAATTGTAGGCATATGATTACAGGGCACTTGCTTAGAAACAGGCTGTCGCTTACACGTGCCACAACGGTGTTCATGACCAGCCCAGTACATCCACCAGCCTAGATTTCTGAACAGACGCCGTGAAGCAGATCGTCACCCACGCGGCAGCGTTCGCTGCACAGCGGCTCTTTAGAAACACGACCAGTTTCTTCTCCAAGCGACGACCGGGCAAGGGCCGTCGGACGCTTAGTCCAAACGCCCCAGGCACCGGGAGCCTCCTCGGACCCCGGTCCGGAGGGAGGGCGCGAAATTCCAATCGCCAGGCCGACATTCCGGCACTAATCTGCCGTCGACGAGCGCATGGCAAATAAAACACCAGCCGAGCCTGAAAGTGAACCTCAGCTGGACGAGCGGAGCATGGAACCCGGAGGCCAACTCGTCTGCAGTGATTTGAAGAAGACCGCAGTTGTGCAAAAACACTCAATAGACGCCTGGGATCAACCGCTTTGTGTCACGGCTATAGCCTTCGTAGTCGGCTCCAAAAGCCAGACGAAGCGCTACCTCTTCAACATGAATGCGAAACAGCACAGCCAGCGTCGGCGGAACGAGGACAACGGCAAAGCAGGCCCACGTGCGTGAGTGAAGGGCGAAAGCCAGGAAAACCAGTTCCAGGCCGAGATAGGAAGGATGGCGGACCAGGGCGTAGAGCCCGCTTCGCTGCAATCTTTGTCCGGGGCGCATCGCCACGTTCGCGCTGAAGGCTCTGCCCAGCGTAAAGACTGCTGCGACGCGAATTCCTAGACCGAAAATCAGGATACCGAAAGCCACCGGCCGCAGCCAGCTATAACTGCCCGGCATGTCGACCGGGAAATATTTGTGCATCCACCCGACTATATTGAGCGATGCAAAAATAACAATCCAGAGAAGGATCTGCGTTCCGCGATCTTGTACCTTGCCCTGTCTCCAGCCCGTTGTTGTGATCAGGGCGATGAAGATTTCCCCCACTGCCCACAGAGCTGCCAATGCATTAAAAAAGAATTCGAGATTCATGATCGCTCCTGACTGGCCTCCTGAGGCCGACCGGCACAGCTTTCGGAGTTTGCCTCTCGCTCTCCCGCGCTGCCGTAAAAGAAGAATGCGCTGGACGGCCGAGGAAAAACAGTAGCAGCTGTCAACGAGAAGAGATGACAGGTATCACCATGACACCTGTCATGCGTTCCTTATGACAACTCCGGGTACCCGGACAGCCTTGCCCGGTGGGATGATGGAGGTATGAGCGAGGGGCAGTCACACGCACCGGAACAAAACGCGGCAAAGCCGTCATTTGAGAGCAACCGGAACGGTCCAGATCCGCGCACCCTTGTTAAAGAGACCATCTCCGATCCGGTCGAAGACGAGGGAGCTGTTTGACAACCAGCGAAGATCGTAGGTCTCATCATCGGACGGTTTCGTGATGGCAACGGCCTTGCCTCCGCCACTGGGTACAACCGATATTGATGATCCTCCCCAGAAACTCAAGTCTGGTCGACCCTTGCGTGGTCGCGGAATCGACATGATAAAAGCAATCAGGCTTCCATCGGGACTTGGGATGGCCAATCCTGCGTTAGTTGCGTCGAGTACCTTGCGGCGCTGTTTCCCATTGGGCGAAACGACATAAAGAGTGGAACCGGAGAAAAATGCAAGATGGCGACTATCGGAAAACCACGGATTCCAGCTCGGCTTGATGTAGTCCCATTCCGGGTCCGGGTGGATTGTAAAACTACCGAGGTTTGTCCACGTCTGCATTTCCGTGTCAAAGACCCAAAGGTTCGGGTCTTCATATAAATATGGACCAAGATTCCCGACCGCGAGATACCTTCCGTCCGGCGAAGGCACAATCAATCCCGATGTTGGAAGCAGAATATTAAGGCTGGCAATTGGACCGCTGTTGGTCTGTAGAACAGTTCTCTGCTGAGCAGTGCCTATATCTTCACACCCAATCCAAACGAACTCACCGAGAGTCGGGAGATACGCAGCGCGCTCGGCGGGAGCCTGCCGATCTTCAAAAAACGGCTTTGGCATCGCGCCATGCTGCATAATGCCGTCAGGGCCAAGAAGGGCAAACTGCCAAGCGCGATAGGTTGCAATTGCACTGCTGTCTGGCAGCCATTCACCAAGAAATCCCTCCACACTAGGGTTTCGCCTGTTATTACCGCTAAGATCGGAGAACTCAACTTGGGAAAGCAGATTGGAGCGCCCGAAACCGCCGCTTCCCCCAGTGAGCTTGCGGCCCGTGAGGTCATAGGCAATCAACTTTCCGTCCGGGCTCGGGACAGGATTGTATGCATCGAAATCGAAGAGGACCGTCTCCCGATCCTGTGCCGATACTTGAATAGCGACAACGAGAAGAACGCCAGCGATTGCTCTCGACCACATACAATGCAGTCTATTCCGAATTCTGAATCATTTCGCGGTTCCCGAGAGCGATCTTTTGGATTGGGAATGGATGACCGCCCAACCGTACACGATGCTGTTGGCAGACAGCCTCCGATGGTTTCCGAGGCGAAATTCTGGCAAAGAGAAGAGTAGGCAATATGCTGATCTCAGCATATTCGAGGCGTTGGGCAAGAATGCTCGAAGGGTTTTTGGCCAGAGGCAAAAGACCGCCATAACAATCCGCGTTCGCTGGACGCTGGAGATGGGTAAGATGTAATTGTGAAGAAGATTCGAGCGCTGTATTAGTTAAAGGTAACGTTGCGAGAGGTTCACCCGCCCATATGGCGGCGAATTCAGGTGTGGGAAGACACGCCCCTAGCCCTGCTGCACACAATCTTGCAGATCGTCATGGGATGGGAGGATCACCATCTCCACGAATTCGTAATCGGCCGCCGTCTTTACAGCGTGCCCGACCACGACGACACCATGTACGAGCGCAAGGTAATCGATGAAAGCCGCGTACTGCTCAGGGAGGTAGTGCTCCATGTGGGGACCGAGTTCGCATATCTATATGATTTCGGTGATAGCTGGGAGCATGACCTGATTCTGGAAGCCATCCTTCTGCCGGAGACGACTGCGCAATATCCGACATGCATCGGCGGCAAACGCCACACTCCCCCGGAAGATGTCGGGGGAGCGGCCGGGTATGAAAAATATCTGGCGGTGCTGGCAGATCCTGAAAACGAAGAACATGGCAACATGCTCCAATGGCGAGGTCCGTTCGATCCAGAAGCGTTTGCGCCGGCCCAGGTAAACCAAGGTCTCGGGAAGAAGTTTCGCTCCCGCAAGTTGGCGAAATCATCGTCCATGGGCTAAAACTGAGCCGTAGGCCGCCGAGTGGCCGGAATTTCCATCCTTGCGCAGCCTTGCCGAAATGACACGATCATCTGATCCCCTATGACTCACAGCCCCAGGCTGTCATTCACCGCCACGGCAATCTCCTGATCGGACCCAAGGTAGCGCTCCGTCGTCTGGATGGACGAGAGTCCGAGCAGAAACTTACACAGTCAACGCGTCTAGGGGTATTCCTAATGTTGACACTGGTGGCGAATTATCGTTTACGCATTGAATAGTTTGCGGTAAATGACAATTCCAGAATCGAAAAGATCTGCATCCCATCCAGCACAGCCGTCGAAGGCGCCCTCGCCGAGCAAATCGCAACGTGCTCACCGATGATCTCCTGAAGATGACTAAAGTGAAGCGCGTTTTCTCGTTACCAATCCCGAGACTGCTTCCGGCCTGCCCGTCAAACCAATCACACCCCCTCACCGTTTAGTTGATGACAGCGGGAATCACACTAAGGATGCAGAATGTCGTTCTGCGCAAAACCCTTCTCAAGTTCACGGTATATTCCGGGAGTGACTTCCCGCACACCGCATGTTTCGAACCTGAGTGGCGAGTCCTTTGTTACGAGCTGATCCCTTTCGTCATTCCCGACGGGAAACACAATGTACCGTCTTCCGGGAACCAGATGTTCGGCTTCCTGACGCGGTGAGATGTGGGGGTATGCACTTACGATAGCGCCAGGCAGCCAGGGGGCAGGCTCCTTGATAGAACTGAGAACCCGGACCTTTGCCATCTCGCGATCATACCCGCCCTCCTTCACGATCTTCGTCGAGAGAGGCTCGACGGCCAGGACATAGCGGGCGTCCCGCGCCAAGGCCCAGAGAGGAATGTCGCAGGGTTTCTCCTGCAACGGGCTTTGTTTCAGTTCGTCCTCATTATTATAGAGATGCCACTCTTTGGCCGCAGGCAGTAGATCTTCAAGCTCTGCACATGGATTGAACCGGGTAAAGCAGGAAAAGTCATACAAGGTCAACCGTTCTATCTCGGCCGGTGGAGTATGGGTGGAATAGTAGACAACCCCTATCTGGCAGTTGATCATGCAGCCCCCCGGCCTCCCCACTTTGTAGTACGGGTGTTGGGCGAGCCCCTCAGCGCCGCCCATATAAACGAACGGGTTCTCTAGTGTCCGATGAAGTCGCTGGAAACTCCCGGCACCAACAGAGAGAGTCAAGTCGAAATCGTTATCCCTTCGCATCCTCCTTCTGGGGACGGTGACGCTGATCGCGGTGCTTTCCCTCCAGATGGTTCCGTTGTGAACGGTGAAGGAGGCCTTGAATGCTGCGCCGCGCCCGCCGAACCACTGGTAGAAATTGAATCGATCGCGCGCAAGAAGCCAATCCAGCCCGGCTTGGCGTTGAACAAGGGGGTTATAAAAGGCGATGCTGTCCATTTCGATTTCGTACTTGCAGCTTTCAGCCGCGCAGCTTCCGTCGTAGTGGCCCCACGCTCCCCAGCGGTGCATCAACCGCTGCGTGTCGGCCCAGGTGCTCTGGTAGAGGCGAATCTGATGTATCTCCGCCAACAGCCGCTCAGCACGCCAGCGCAGCATTCGCTGCTGAATCTGAACAGCCAGAAAAGCGATCAGCACCAGGGACAGGGCCACCCCAGCCGCCAAGCGGACGACAGGTACAGCCCACTTTCTAAAGGTCATATTTAGGTTAGACACCAAAGACGGTGAAAATGCTCCGGGTCAACTCATAGTGCCAAGTCGAACGATTTATATCAGTCGCGCAGTGATCCGCAAAGGGCATTGTGTTAGCTGTTGCTAGGCCGAACCGAGGTGCCCAACCGTCGGTGAATTGAACTACTTGCATCGACGGTAAATCGGAAGTATAAGACGAGGATTGGTACCGAGTCGGCCACTGACAAGGGCTACACTGATGCCAAGGTACTGGTAGCCAGTCAACGCGATTATGGCGTTGAGATCATCGATCCGGTCGCGCAAGACCCCAGCTGGCAATCACGAGATAAGGCGGGCTTCGACTAAAGCGCGTTCGCGATCGACTGGGGGGCAAAGGTGGTCACATGTCCAGCCGGCAAGCAAAGTATCTCCTGGCTACCAAAAGCCAATCCGGGATCGGGCATTTCATCCCGGCCGTCGCAATAAACCTCTTGCGAATCGCATACTGGGCAAGCGGCACGCCGGTTGCCCAGACGCGCTGCTCCCACTTTCGCGGCTCTCCAATTTCATGCCGTCTGAATTCGCCACCAGTGTCAATATTGTTGTCACCGAGGGCAATCTGCCGCCTGGTACAGTGGGGTTTCTGCCAAGTCGATGCTGTTTCCTGAAGGGTAACTCACGGATGACACTCACGGATGGCCAGTTGTTCGACCGGAACCCCGGGATTTGCCTTTTGGGCCGTAAATTCGTGCCTCGGCAATCTGTGGACAACTGAGAATGCCTATTCCTTCCTGAGCGCGTGCATTGGATCGACGCCAGCGGCGTGCGCTGCGGGATGCGTGTTCTCAACTTTCTACCCTCTAAACTGACATTTGTCATCTGCGATTGCTGACAAAGTCCACTGCCCGGCGGGGGGTGGTTTTGTCGGATGCTGGCAGTGTCATGAGGGAAGTTATGTACAAAACGATTCCGCAGGACACAGTGCCGCAGGAAACTGGACCGGTGCCCCCGAATCAACAACCGCCGGTGGGCGCGAGACACTATCATTCGGACCGGAACATCGTCTTCGCGATCGGCGTGGTGCTGCTCGTCTTTGGGCCAGCGATCACCGGGTGCCATCAGGCATCGATGATCGGGTTGGCGCTGATCGTATTCTGCAATTTGATTTGATTCGCTGATTGTCTGCATCAAGCGGCGAAGGGCGCACGATACCCAGTCAGGGAAGCAGAAGGACGAGACCCTCGGCCGGCTGAAGCGTTGAAAGTCCATTTATAGTTTGCTCTTCGCGTCCGATTCGGGTTCCCACTATTACCGTGGCTGGAAGTGTTCGTACCGTCTTTTGTTCGCGTGTCATGTTGAGGATTACCTGTATCTCCTCGCTTCCACTTCTTCGGTAATGCAGAATGCTGTTCTCGAAATGAAGGTCATTCAGTTTCCCGCTTATCAAGGTAGGATGGCTCTTCCGCAGACCAATGAGCTTGCGGTAGAGGGAAAGCATGGACCCATCATCCTTGTGCTCGGTGGTAACGTTGATGCTGCGGTCGTCCCCGATCGGAAGCCAAGGAATTCCCGTTGTGAAGCCAGCAAGGTGTGTTGCATCCCAGCACATGGGGGTGCGTTCGGGATCGCGGCCCTGTCCAATCCCGGGCTCATTCTTTTCGGCAGGGTCCTGGACCTGCCCTGGCGCGATGGGAACGTTGGTCATTCCGATTTCTTCGCCGTAATAGATGGTCAGCGTGCCAGGCAACGTGAAGAGCAGCATGGCTGCAACGCGGGCCTCCTGTGGGCCGATACGGGAGGCAATCCGCGGCTGATCGTGGTTGCCAAGAACCCAGTTCGGCCATGCACCTTCAGGCAAAGAGCGGTAGTAATCGCCAATCACTTGAGCCACTGTTTCGGCGGTCCAGGCACACTGTAGCAGATGAAAGTTGAAGGGTAGATTGGCGCCCCTTAGATCTTTTCCGTAGTAGGTCATCAGTTCCGGAACTGGAAGGTAAATTTCCCCGATCAAAACCCGCTCTGTGAATTCGTCCACGACATTGCGCATCTCGGTTACGATGCCATGGACTTCGGGACGATCAGCGTTATAGACAGACAGGAAGCGCTGATTTGAAGGCATCCCGAGACGATATCCAGGGTTAGGGGGATTGTCCCGGAACTGATCGTCCTTGATGATCAGCCACATGACGTCGACGCGAAACCCGTCTACGCCCTTGCGTAGCCAGAAACGCAGCGCGTCGAACATGGCCGCCTTCACGTCTGGGCTCCTCCAGTTGAGATCCGGTTGCTGTTTCAGAAACGAGTGGCAATAGTACTGTCCTGTCGCTGCGTCAAATTCCCACGCGGAACCGCCGAATTGGCTCGTCCAGTTGTTGGGCTCGTCGCGCCAAATGTACCAGTCGCGTTTAGCATTCTCGCGGGAGAAACGGCTCTCGACAAACCAGGGGTGCTGATCCGATGTGTGATTGGGCACGAAATCGAGAACCAGCCGAAGCCCACGGGCGTGCGATTGCTCTAACAGATGGTCAAAGTCTGCCATGGTGCCGAATATGGAATCGATGCCGCAGTAATTCGCGACATCGTATCCGAAATCCGCCATGGGTGAAGGGAAAATGGGCGAAATCCATATCGCGTCGACGCCTAGGTCCACAAGATAGTCGAGATGTCCAAGAATGCCTCTCAAGTCTCCGACACCGTCGCCGTTGCTGTCCTGGAACGACCTTGGATAGACCTCGTAGATGACGGCGTGCTTCCACCAATTCAAGTCTTGCATCAAACCCATTTGCTCCTCAATTCCGGTAGCAACTGTAGCAGGCCACAAAAATGATCAACGACCTCTGGTACAAGAACGCAGTTGTCTATTGCCTGTCCGTCGCCACTTATATGGATGCAAACGGAGACGGAATCGGCGACTTCAAGGGCCTGGTACGCCGTCTGGATTATTTGCAGGGAATGGGCATCACCGCCATTTGGCTGATGCCATTTCAATCGTCGCCCTGTCGCGACGACGGATACGATATAGCCGACTACTACAACGTTGACCCGAGGTACGGAACGCTGGGCGATTTCGTTGAATTTACCCGTGGATGCAGGCAACGCGGAATCCGGGTATTGATTGACCTTGTGGTCAATCACACTTCGAATGAACATCCGTGGTTTCGACACGCCTGCAGCGATCCCAAGTCGAAATATCGGGAGTGGTACGTTTGGTCCCAAAAGAGGCCGAAGGATGCAAGTTTCGGGGTGGTTTTTCCAGGCGTGCAGAAAACGACCTGGAGTTGGGAGAAGAACGCTCGCTCGTACTACTTTCATCGTTTTTATGATTTTCAGCCGGATCTGAATACAGCACATCCGGAGGTCCAGGCCGAAATTCTCAAGATCATGGGGTTCTGGCTCCAGTTGGGGGTGGACGGCTTCCGCATGGACGCCGTTCCATTCGTGATCGCGAAGAAAGGCTCGAAGCAGAGTCGACCCGCCGAGCAATACGACATGCTGCGAACATTCTCCGAGTTCCTCACCTGGAGAAAGAGCGGGACGATCATCCTCGGCGAAGCGAATATTGTTCCGAAGAACGACCTCGAATATTTCGGAGAATACGGCGAGCGATTGCAGATGATGTTCAACTTCGACGTGAATCAGCACCTCTTTTATGCAATGGCAAGCGGGGACACGCGACCGCTGATCAAGGCAATGCAGGATACGAAACCACGTCCCGCGACGGCGCAGTGGGGACAGTTCCTCAGGAATCACGACGAACTCGATCTCGGTCGGCTGACAAGGACCCAACGGGAGACTGTGTTTGCGGCGTTCGGCCCCGCGAAGTCGATGCAGTTGTACCAACGCGGAATTCGGCGCCGGCTAGCACCCATGCTGCAGGGCGACCGGAGGCGGCTCGAACTTGCCTACAGCCTGATGATGACACTGCCGGGGACGCCCGTTCTTCGTTACGGAGATGAGATCGGGATGGGAGATAACCTGCGTCTTCCGGAACGCAATTGCGCTCGCACTCCGATGCAATGGTCGACCGAGCCGAACGCAGGTTTTACAAGTCATTCAAGGCCGGTTCTTCCGGTCATTTCCGATGGTCCGTACGGGTTTCGGCAGTTGAATGTGGCCGCACAACGCCGAGATCCCGACTCGTTTCTGAACTGGATGGAACGGCTCATCCGCATGCGCAAGGAAACGCCAGAGATCGGCTGGGGAGAATTCTCTTTCCTTCCGGTTCGGACTCCGGGCGTGCTGGTAATGGAATACACGTGGCGCAACAACTCCGTGCTCTGCATCCATAACCTGGCGGCGGAACCGCGAGAGGTGCGCTTCAGTCTGACCACAAAAAACGAGAGCGATCGAGCTCTGCTGATTAATCTACTGGCGGGGGAGCACAGCAAAGCCGACGAGAGTGGACGCCATTGCATCGAAATCGAACCCTATGGGTATCGTTGGTATCGAGTGGGTGGCCTGGATTATTTACTGCGGCGCTCAGACGTATAGAGCGAAATCGCAATGCCACGTCGCACACGGGCGGAATCTGGAGGACGCCACCGGTCGTTGTACACCGATTGCCCGCGTCGTACGCAGCATGGGAAGTAATCGAAGAGAAAGCATTACGCGACCGTTCTTGAGTTCGGTCTGGATGGTCGGCAAGTGGGAATTGACCCCTTTTTTTGCCCATTGTCCAGTTTGGTGGTGACTCGCCGGCCACCTTGCTGTTCAATTCGCGATGTCAACGCGACCGGCAACTTCCTGTTTGGAACTACTATTTGGATTCATCCATTTCTCGACCAAGTGGAGGAATCCAAAAATGACTGCAATATCCGCAACCACAATCGGCAGTAGGCCGACGGCGGGGACCCATCGAGAAACCCAAGGCACCAATAACACGAGAGGAATATGTGCGCCGACAATACAGGCCATCGTCAGCCAGAACCACAAGTACTTCCTGATGTCCCACCGGACCTTCATCGCAATCAAGATCGTCATGGCTGACAGCCAAGCCGCACGTCCAGTTCCAGATTTTCCGACGGAATTGAACAGAAAAATGAGCGGAAATGTCAGAGCCGCTACTGCAATGGCCGAGAGCCAAGTAGTCAGCTGCTTCTTTCTCCCGGCGTTTTCCTCGTCTGGCTTTTATAACCGGGAAGTTGGCGATCCTTCACCGCGCATTTGTTATCTCCCCGCCAGTGATCGCCGTATGCGTGATCACAGTGTTTGCACATATTCGTTGGCCCTTACACCCGCTGTTTTTCCCATGATCGCCGATAGTCGGGTGGTCGGCTACTCTTCCCTTTGCCAGAATTTCGCTTCGGAAACCATCGGAGGCTGTCTGCGAACGGCATGGAGTACGGTTGGGCGGTCATCCGACCCGAAGCGCGGTTCGCGTCTCCCAGTGGTCGGAGAGCGCATTATAGGTCGTTTTGCTTACAGTTTACTTAGTCCTTAGCTTGATTAAGGACTGAACGTCCTCTTAGAGCCTACTGTCTGCTAAGGCCTTTTATACAATGTTGTTCTTAGCTCTAATGCTGGCTCTATAGCTGCTTAGGCAGCTGAAGCTGTAGCTGTTGCTGTTGCTTGTGTTTTTGCTACTAGAACTGCTAAGGCTAGAGCTAGAGGCGCTGTAGTTGTAGTAGCTGCTCTCTCTTAGAATAAGGTTGCTTAAGTGCTGTAGGCCAGCTTTGCTAGCTCAAACTGTCTTGTACAGACTAGGCAGTTGTGGTCTCAGGCTGTGTGCTTTGCTGTAGGGCTCCTGCATAGAGCACATTGATGTTTACTGCTGTCCTCTTTTGCTATACAGTTGTTTGTAGTATAGCTGGGTCCTACACAGAACCTACAGCAGAGGGTGTTTTAGCACATCTGTGCAAGATGTCTATACTAGTAGCACTAGAAGCACTGTGTGATTCTGCATTCCCTTATAAAAAGCTTGCAGTTGTGTAGCTTGTAGTCCTAGATCAGTCTGCTCTTAATAAGGGCGTTTGCTTATTTAGGCTCTGCTACGCTAATGTGTAGCAGGCCTACTTTCCGACCTGTATAGAGCAGCTTTTTCAACTAGGACACCTATAAGATTTCTACAGTACTCTATAGCTTTAGGTTCTGCTAGTAGATGCCCTCTATTGTCTGCTGTAGTTCTTAAGCTTGTCCAACCTTAATCCTATAGGCTAGCACTATGAATTCCCGCCTCTTTACTTGTGCACCTATACTAAAGGTCCTAAGCCACTCTTAGTCTACTATCCACTTCGTCTAAGT
>DATDLS010000272.1:0-7910 GCA_036519195.1 Occallatibacter sp.
AGAGCTGGCCTTCTTTTATCCCAAGATCTCCGTGGCGTATACCAAGATTGCCACTATCTCCACCGATGACCACCACACATCGCAGGAATTCCGTGCGTCGGTGGGCGCCCAATGGCCGTTCTTGTCCGATCCTGAGCGAAAAGTGCAGAAGGATCTCGACATTCAGGAGTACACCGACCCTCAGAACAATCCAATGATTCCGCACACGCTTGTGCTCAAGCCGGGTCTTGTGATTTACCGCATCTACAACGGGTACTGGTTCTGGGGCCGGCCGTCGGTCGTCGATCTCTGGCATGACCTGCGTGCCCTGATGAGCGAAGGCCGCCCGGACTGGGATCTGAGCGCCCCAGGACTTCGAGAAGCCTGGAACGCGGGCGACTACTCAGCATTTCACGGATGGAATAAACGTGCGAAAGCAGCGCCGGTTGGAACGAAGAAGGGTGGGGGCTAAATTGCGGGCAGGCGTTGAATTCAGAGCATTAGTCCGCAAATCATTGCTGAGCCGTGCTTCGACACACGTCCAAGTGGATCGCAGAACCTTGCCCCAATTCTCAGCTCCTCGCAAGATTGACGAGTCTATCGAATGTCCCGGCGGTGACCGCACGAGCTTGAACCCCTTGCAAGTTCTCTCGGGCCAGGTCAGTTAGAACGTGCCCGGGTGGAACTTCGAGCAATAGCTCGCAACCAAGCTCACATGCAACTGTGGTCGCATCGTGCCAGCGAACCCCATGAGCTATATTGTCTGCGAGATCTTTGGCGACTCCCTGAGCGCTCCGCACAGCTCGTGCATCGACGTTGGCGAGGTAGATCGGCTTCGGATCTCTCACGGAGATCGACTGAAGCTGGTTGCGAAGAGAGTCGGCAACAGGCTGCAGCAGAGAACAGTGGGAAGGAACCAGTACATCCAGCTGTTCTGCTTTGCGAGCTCCCCGTGAACGAGCTTTTTCGAGAACCTGCTCCATCCCCTCATTCGAGCCGGCGATGACGATCTGTCGTGGTGCGTTGATGTTCCCAACGAATACAGGATGCTCTTTGGTGTTTACAGCATCAACCAACTTCGCGACTTGCGCTTCAGTGAGTCCAACGATCGCAGACAGGCCATATCCAACCGGATACATCTGCTCCATTTGCTCCGCCCTCGAACGCACCAGACGCACAGCATCCGAGAGAGATATCGAATCTGCGGCAACTGCCGCCGAGAATGCTCCGACCGACAGACCAGCGACAGCCAGCGGCGCAAACCCGCGCCGTTGAAGTGCTCTTGCGGTGGCGACTCCTGCCGTCAGAATGGCCAGCTGAACCGAGACGGCGGATTGTAGACCTTCCGGCGTGTCCAGCGTGCGTACATCGAGGTCCAGGACGGCGCTGACTTCAGACAAGGTTTCGTCGACCGCGGGGTGGCGAACAAGATCGTGGAGCATTCGGAGTTGCTGCGAACCTTGGCCGGGAAAGAGTATTCCCGTCTTCATGCCGCATCCTCAATGACAGAAATCGCCCAGGGGTCTGCTGCGAATTGACGGCCCGCAGGCAATCGTACAAGAACTCGTTCGGTCCCCGCTCTCGCAAATTCTTCCAGAGAAAATCCGCAATATGGCGTTTCCACTCGCACATCTACCTTTGCTGGGGCCGCGCTCATGAGACTCCAAAGATCGCATGCGGTGGCATGGGTGAATCGTGACGGGGCGAACACAGCGATGTCGAGGTCGCTGGTTGCAGTTATCACCTGCCGGCCGGTTGCGAGCTCAAAACCAACGCTGCCCACTGGGCCCCAATCCAATTGCGATTTATCCAATTTATCCAGTTGCAGCTCGAGCCAGAAAAGAGCCACGAGAGCGGGAAGACTGATGCGGGTGCGAGACGCCATGGAAGAGAAAAGCTGCGAAGGACGAAGTCTCTCGTTTACGTCGGCGAGATCAGCGAAGCCGCCCCAGCGCTGGTGCCGGTTAATGCCGCGTATACCCACGGCTACTAGTCCGTCCGGAGCTATTGCTCGACGCACCACAACCCAGAGGTCGGCGGCCCGGGATGAGGTTACCCAAGCCGGTTTGGTCATCCCTGCGGAGCTCACAGCGCCAGAGCGCAGCAGAAGAAGATCGTGTACCCGAGGCGAATATTGACCGATTGGGAGCATAAGTGCCTCAGAAGAACTTTGCCGCAAACAGCATCCAGAGTGCGAGAGTGGCCCAGCCGAAGAGGTAGGTCCCAATCAATCCCGAGCTGGCAATTTCCGGCGTTGCATCGAATCCCTTGCCGAAGACCAGGCCAAAGAAACCGCCGGGAATTGCGCTGATCACAGTGATGTTCCGCATATCGTTGTGACTCATCCGAAATAGCAGCATCACGAATATTGCGAACAGCGGCTGTCCCACAAGCTTGAGAACTGTGGTAATGGCGACACCGCCCGTGAATCGGAAACTCTGCGCGGAGACGACCAGGCCTGTAAGGACCAGGGCCGAGCCGGTTGCGGCACTCCCCAAAGTCGTGAGTGTGCCTGCGACGAAGGACGGCACATGAAGTTGGAAAAAGACTCCAAACAAAGCCACAAGCGGAGCCCAGACAACTGGTTGCAGCAGGGCACGAGGTAAGCTGCGCAGGATCTGTGTTGCGGAGACATGATTCCCCCCGGAGTGCTTGGAGGCTTCAAGAAGCGCCAGGGTGAGGGGCGAGATCGTAATCGATCCGATCACAATGGACAGTGCAGCCGTGACGGTCGACTCAGGACCATAGGCTCCCCGGAATAAGGGAAGAGCGATTGCGGCCGAATTGGGGAAGCCAATTGTTAGAGCGAGTACGGACGCATCTGAAAGGGACATGCCGCGCCACCGGCGCGCCCAGATGTAGCTGATTAAGTACAAAGCACAGAAGACCAGCGTGATCATCAGGGCGGCGGGGACATGTTGCAACAGGCTAGTTCGCGACGATCCGATTATCGTTGAAAACAGAGCGCAGGGAATGGCGAAGTCCATCACCAGTACGATCAGATTGCGAACATTCCGATTGTCCATGGTGCCGCACCGGCCCGCGACATATCCGAGAAGCAGGCCGGCGAATATCGGGATGAGTGTGTCAAGCAGGATCTTCGTCACTGCCGCTCCTTATGCGTTTTGCCATTGTGCTTCGAGCGCGGTGCGAACAGCGATTCCAGCTTTTCTTGTCTGCTTCGCAGCATCGGACTGAAGACGGTTGCTGAGGTCGGTTGCCCCGCGGCGCGTATCCTGAATGGCATCGATCAGATCGTGCCGGATGGCTTCGATATCTGCGGTTGTGGGATGCTGAGGGTCATCCACATGAAGCAGTTTGTAGAGCAGTCCAAGCTTCGCATAGTCGCGGACGTCATACGACATGGGAGCAATCTCATGCCCAAGCTCTTCGAGTTCGGCAACAGAGCGACGCGTGATTCTCGCTGCCGCTTCCTTGTGCATCGCGTGAATCACAATGCCAGAATCATCGAAGGCCAGAATCCGATTCGCTTGATACCCGTGCGTGAGAAATCCGCCGGAGAAAGCTTGTCCTGCGACAAGCGAGATCACCGGGTGTCCTGCCATGCGTGCCGAGGCATAAGCGTCGGACGACGCTGCCGCAGCGAAGAATATCCCGGCCGTCTCCTCGCGGCGTCCGTACGCTTGGCTTTTGACATCGACGATCGCGACCACAGGGCGCTTCCTTGCTTTTGGCTTTTCACGATCTTGAGCGATGACCCGACGCAAGTGATGCGCCAGGGTGAACGCTTCCTCGAGGCCCACTTGACCATCACGCACGCACGGAAAGCGGCTGGACGGATTGGGTACGACACACAGGAACAATGCGGTCTCATCGCCGATCTGAGCCTCAGAGTCCAGAACGGTACCGGGATCCCCGGTCGACGGTTGCTTGATTCCCGTCAGCGCCTCGAACCATGCCCTTCCACGCAGTCCGACGTGTTCATTCATCGCAACCCTCCCGTTGTTTTGTTGCTCCACCTCTGGCGCAAGCTCATTGGGTTGATCTGCTCAGACGTATCCAGAGCAGTGACTCGATCACGGTAAAACTCCACCTGTTGACTTCTGTATTCGGGGGGAAGATCCGCCTGGACATATCCACGAATGGTTGCTTTGATCTTCCCGGCGTCATCTTCGACGAGGGCGTCGGCTAGGCCCATTCCAACGCGTTGCTCGCCGCCGTGAATAGCCCAGATGAGCGTACGGTCCGAGGAATCGAACTCATCGATACCCGATTCCTGTTCGATGACTTCGGGTCCATTGAGACCGAGCCGGGCTTCGCGGGTCATCACAACGTAGCTCGATACTCCGGCGGCAAGAGACATGCCCCCAAAGCAGCCGACCGTGCCGGCAATCAAGGTGATTACTGGAGCATGTGGGCGCAGGGCGAGCACGGACGAAATCACTTCGGCGACGGCCGCTAATCCAAGATTGGCTTCCTGTAGACGGACGCCACCTGTTTCGAGCAGAAGAATGGCGGCGGTCCTTTTGCCGGTCTGGGAATCCTTCGTCGCGAGATCAAGTGCCGCGGTCATCTTTGCACCGGAGACCTCTCCGATACTGCCGCCTTGAAAAGCCCCTTCGAGAGCGATTGCCACGGCGGCCATGCCGCCGATTTTGCCCTTGATCACGATGCAACCATCGTCAAACTGTGGAGCGACACCTTGCAGAGGCAGCCAGGGAGATTCCATCCTGTCAAAGGGACCAACCAGTTCCTTCCAGGTTCCCTCATCGAACAGGCTCTGGGCCCGCTTACGCCCGTCAAGCTCGATAAAGCTTTGACGCCTTACGAATTCCGGAATGATACCTGTCTGGCTCATTGGCTGATTACCTCCACTGCCTGTTCCAGGCGAAGCATGACGCTTCCTGGAGTAGCGCCAGCATCATTGATCTGGACGCGCACCGCTCCGTCGAACTTTGAGAAGAAGCGATCGAATACAGCCTTCCAGGTACTCTGGAAGCCGTCTACGCTGGTTGTGATCGAAACGTGTGCACCTTCGCTTTGTGTAGGCTCCATAAGAACTTCCATATCGCCAGAGCCTACGACCCCTACATGAGCTCTCTTCGTGATGCTGCGCTTCGCCGCCGGATAGTCGAACTCAATCTGTTCCATAGCTGACTTCCTCCGAAAGACTGTTGTCTTCGATTGCATTTTGACCTTGTTCCAAGGCGTCCAGAAAAAGAGTGGCGGCCAGAAGATCCGCAGCACCCCCTGGAGAAATGTTCCTGATCAATAGCTCCTGATCGAGCCGAAGCATCGCCAGTTCTCCCGCAACACTTCCCGGACCACCAGCGAGGAGGGCGTCCGAGGCCCCCTTCTGAACGATTGCCAGTCCCTCCGCCCCGCCACGATAAAGAACGCAGGTATCTTCGAGGCGAGCCATGATGTTGAGAAGCGCCCACAATCGACTATTGGTTTCAGTGCGGGCTCTATTTCTTTCCGCACGCAGAGTGGGAAGGCCGGCGTGCAGCACATGGGGGAAGCCGGCAAAGGCTTCACCGCGTGCTCCGGTCGCCCCATAGCGGGCCCGCACCATCTCGCCGTGCGATAAAAGTTGAGGTTGAGCTCGATCCGGCAGTCGTGCCAAAAAGGTGGCATCTTGTGCGATCGCCGCCGGATTCAGATCGATTCCCCTGCTTGCTGCTGTTACTAAGAGACCCAGGATCCAGATCGCTCCTTTATGCGCGTTGCTTCCATTCGTTGCCTGAAGCATCGCTGATTCGGCAGCTCTTCCGATTGCGGCAACCTCGGTGCGCAATCCCCGGTCGAACGGCATGGATTGCGCGGAGTCTCCCATGGCCTCGAAGTAGGGAGCGATTGCCGCGGCAGATTGCCGCATGAGATCCAGCGAAAGATCGGAGTGCGCTCCGGCTCCTCTGCGATCCACCAAGCCTGGCTTCGGAGTGAGCTCCACCTCAGCCACCAGGGCCTGCCGAGCCAGCTCCGCGAGTTGCCCGGCGTCGAGCACGCTTCGAATAGGTGCGACCTGTCGCAAAATTGGATGCACAGTTGCCATTACCAGCTCCTGAACTTCGCGGGAGGTTGATAGAGACCACCGGACCAGGCGACCAGGTCTTCCATGCTGCGGGCCGCGAGGAGGGAGCGATTCGCCTGGAGCCGCTGCACACCGATATCTTCTGGGTATGCAACGATTCCTTTGCGGCGAAGTTCTGCCGTCTCGGCGGGTTTTGCCTTCAGACCAATGGGACTAACACCGGCGACGGCTGCCAGCGCACGACGCTGTTCCTCGATCCCTTCCGTTTTATAAAGGTAAGCGATCCCCTCCTCAGTCACGACATGGCTGACATCATCGCCGTAGATCATGATCGGCGTGATGGGCATGCCGGCCTTCTTTCCCACTTCAACCGCATCCAGGGTTTCGACGAAGGCAGGAACTCCACCCTTGGAGAAGGTCTCGATGGTCTGGACGACAAGCTTCCTGCCACGAGCGTTGGGGCTTGGATCTGTTTTGAGGTCGAGCCACGCAGGTGTCGAATGGCGACGCCCGTGAGGGTCGTGTCCCATATTCGGCGCGCCGCCGAATCCGGCCAGACGGCCCGTTGTTACGGTAGATGAATTGGCATCGCCATCCATCTGCAGGGTTGCACCGATAAAGGCGTCGACTGCGTACTGCCCAGCAAGTTGGCACAACACACGATTGGAGCGGAGACTTCCGTCGCGGCCATTAAAGAAGATATCGGGTCTGGCGCGAATATAGTCCTCCATGCCCACCTCGCTGCCAAACGAGTGGACGCTCTGGACCCAGCCGCTCTCGATGGCCGGTATAAGCGTGGGATGAGGGTTGAGAGCAAAGTGCTTGCAAATTTTCCCCCGCAGTCCCAGAGACTCTCCATAAGTCGGCAACAAGAGCTCGATCGCGGCGGTATCGAAGCCAATTCCATGGTTAAGCGACTGGACCTGATGCCGTTCATAGACCCCACGAATGACCATCATTCCAATAAGAATTTGAAGCTCAGTAATGTGGCGAGGGTCGCGGGTAAAGAGCGGCTCCACTTCGAAGGGTTTGTCGGCTTCCACAACAATGTCCACCCAGGATGCTGGAATATCGACGCGCGGAAGCTTATCAACGATTTGGTTCACCTGCACGATGACAATCGCATCGTGAAAGGCTGCGGCCTCCACAATCACAGGCGTGTCTTCCGTGTTTGGGCCGGTAAACAAATTTCCTTCCGGGTCAGCCTGTTCGGCGCAAACCAATACAACGTTAGGGATAAGGTCAACGAGTAGTCGGGCATAAAGCTCAACATAAGTGTGAATTGCACCGATCTCGAGGACGCCATCCTCCAGAAGCTGAGCCACTCGAAGACTCTGGGGTCCGGCGAACGCGAAGTCTACCTTTTTTGCGAGACCGAGCTCAAAGAGTGTGAGATGCTCGGGCCGGCTGATGCTTGAGATGATGAGGTGTAGGTCGTGAATCTTCTTCGCACTGACCTGGACCAGAGAACGCGACAGGAAATCGGCTTGCTTCTGGTTGTCACCCTCCATCACGATTCGGTCACCCGGTACTATGACCGATTCAAGGGCTTCGACGATCTTTTCTTGTGCTAACACTGGCCCCTTCAACCAAGGCTCGACCATCTGCATACGTCGCGCCTTCTCATCACGACGAGTCGTCCAGGAGATCGGCCGCTGCTGTTGTGTCTGCTCACTCATTTGCTACTCCTTTTGCTTCACATCCGCTTTGGGCCCGCGCACATCACTTCGATCTGCTCCGACAGCGTTCGAACAACGATTGAATTTGCTTCCAGACTTTCGACTCTGCCTCAGTCATCGGTTGGTGCCCCATTGCTCAAACTCAGCCTGTCGCGTTTATTTCAATCGTCGTCACGGGCTGTTCCGCCGTAAGCATCTCGAATCGATAGCCGAGCCAGGGTTCGGTGCAGATAAGCTCAGGCTCACTTGGATTGGAC
>DATDLS010000273.1:0-3152 GCA_036519195.1 Occallatibacter sp.
ACCTATTTTTGTCATTCTTACTGGCCCGTAGTATGCGAACCCAAGCCGATCTCGTCGATCAGCTCTTCAACTCGAGCGAAAAGCGTTTGGCACGAATCCTTCTGTTGATGGCTGAATTTGGCAAGCCAGGGGAACCGGAAATGTTGATTCCGCCGATCACGCAGGCGACCTTAGCAGAAATGATCGGAACCACCCGGTCCCGCGTCAGTTTCTTTATGAATCGCTTCCGCAAACTTGGCTTTATCGAATACAACGGTCGCATCCGAGTTCACAAATCGCTGCTCAATGTGATTCTGCACGACCAACTGGCTGAACAATCAGGTGGAGAACACGGTTAGAAGCTTCACTCTTAGGCTCCTCGCAGGATCAATCGAGGAAGCAGAAGCGACGCATGAGCAGAATTGAACCTTAATGCCCTGCGGCAATCATACTGCTAGTGGCGGCCGTCGCTCAGGTTCGTTCACTTCAAAGCTAGGCAAGTGATTCGGAGTCTGCATTCATTGCTACGATCCTGACCCAATGCGGCATACAGCGCAGCTTCGCCGATGCACCTGCATGATGTAGGCGGCCCTGGCGCGGAGCCAGCCCTTCGGCATTGTACGTCGTTCAACGATTGACGGCAGCGCTACGCGTCGGCGCTCTGCGTAAGCGCCGCAGGTTGCTTCAAGTTCCTTCAATTCCATACAAGGCATCGGATGCTCCATCGCAGCAGTTTCTCGTCGCTTGCTAATGGTACGGCGCGCACCCCGAGCTGGTCTTGCAGCAAGAACCGGGCGGCGAACCCGCCGTAACGCTAAGTGTGTGACTGGCGAAGATTCCAACTACCACGTTCGTAGTGAACCCGAAGGACGCGGAAGCGGCAAATCCGCAAGGCACTGATGCCCAAACTTAGTTGGGCATAGCTACTGCATTCGGGTTGCCGGGCAGAGCGGATATCCCCAACGTTGTTGCCTAGACACACTTGGGAATACGTCGGGTTGTTGGAAGCAGACGGACGACCCTCATCGTGAAGCAGGTCCTGCTGAAGGAGACGCTAGACGATATGACGTCAGCATCAACCTCCTCGACATCTGTGCGTTGCCCGTGCCCGCGCGCGATCTCTGATTGTGCTAGAGTTCTCCGTTGTTTTGTACCGGAGGTTCAGAGAATGGCTAGCCAATCGAAAAAGTGCGCCCATGAAGCCTGTACCTGTGTTTGCACAGACGGCAAGAAGTACTGCTCAGCTCACTGCGAGGATTCTAGGAAGGTCACGTCCTTAACGTGTCACTGCCCACACCAGGAATGCGGCCCGAACAAACTTTGAGCAGGAATTGAAGCTGCCGGTGCACCATGTCTCGGTGAGGGCCGCCATCGTTGAGCATGAATCCGCTGCGCTGGTGGAATTCAACATCGACAGAGAATAGGTCGTGGCGCAATGGACCCTGGCCAGGCTGGCCGCCGCAGATACGAACGGGAACATCACCGGCCAGGTGAAAGCCCTTGACTCGCCGCGCGATATGTTGGGCTTCGTGGGCAGCAGCCCGGGTTGGCATTCCACCTGAGAAGGCGCCGGATATCTACCGCGCCGCATGGATGCGTGAAGCCGAGGCCGGGGTTGAATTTAGACGAGGCACGCCGGCTGATGACGCGGCGCTCGGTCGCTCTTTTCGTCAGAGGCCTGGGCGTGGTTTACCCTGCGGCTGGGCCCGAAAGCAGAGTTCACGATATCTTAGGACGAGTGGGCGGTTCGTCGATGACCGGCTCGACAGCGCCTCCCAACAGCCCGTCGCGGACTGACGCCGTCAACCGCGGCTGCTGCATCTCCTTTTTGATGCTCGCAATCGTTGTTCTTGCGAACTGCCTCGAATTGTTCCTTTTCCTCTTCATCATCCTCCAATATTGAAAGCACTCCTATGTGGAGTCTGGCTGCAACAGTCACAGTATCCCGATGCGGATCTAGAGAGATCTAAATTGCTAACCTAGTGTCCCTTTGGCTTGGCAGGCCGGAGCGTGAGCAAATTTGAGCAGAATACGGTCCCCGCGGAGAGATATATTGCATCCACTCCTCCGCAGGTGTTTTGCGACGCCGAGGTCCTCTGAACTGGAGATCGATATGAAAGTTCGGAGCTGATTCGAAGCAAGGTCTGGGTAAGGAAGGACCAATTCCGAAGTGTCCCAGGCACAATCGAGAGTATGTCGAATACCGTCGATCTAGACGACATTAAATCATCTGTCCCTCAGAGTACGTTTAGGATAGAGATCGCTTCTGGAGAGGTCATTGAGGTCCTCGGTGCGAATATCTCAAAGATTGAAAATGGGGAATGCGGCGAGTTGGAGCGTGTGATTTTGTGCAAGTAAATTTACCAATACCTAGAGCTCGCCACCATGACTACTACGACTATTGCAGCGTCGACTGAGAACAGCAACGACCGCCCACGCCAGATTCGTATCGTCATCGCCGATGACCATCCCTTAGTTTGTTTTGGTCTAAGAAACATGCTTCAGAGCGATGTCGGCCTCGATGTGGTTGGCGAGGCATCGGACGGCGATGAGGCTATTACGGCAACGCTGGAACTGCTGCCGGACATCCTGCTTCTCGATGTGAAGATGCCCCGTCTGTCCGGACTGGAGGCGATGCGTGCCATTATGAGTGGTTCGCCGACCGTCAAGGTTCTGCTCCTGACCAGCACAATCACAAACCGGCAGATCATTGAGGCGCTGCAGATTGGGGCGCGCGGCATCGTGCTCAAAGAGGCCTTGGCCGACCACCTAACCACCGCCATCCGGGCTGTGTCCTCTGGGGATTATTGGATTGGCGGAAGACGAGTGGTCAACTTGCTGGGCGTGCTGCACGAATTGATGCAGCAGGCGGCGGTCCCCGAACGCAAAACCTACGGACTCACGCGCCGTGAACTGGAAGTCGTGGGCTGCATCGTCGAAGGTTGCGGCAACCGTGATATCGCCAAACAGTTCAACATCAGCGAAGAGACGGTGAAGCGGCATCTCTCGAACGTTTTCGACAAAACCGGAGTCTCGACGCGCCTGGAGCTGGCGCTGTTTGCCATAGCGCATCAGGTGGTTGCTCTGCAAACTTAAGGCCTATTCGGTACTTGTCTTCCCACTCCGGGCGGTAGTCCGCGATTCTGCCCAAGCAGGCCAGCGAACATCTATAG
>DATDLS010000274.1:0-29268 GCA_036519195.1 Occallatibacter sp.
GCGTCCCGTCGAAGATGGGCAGGGATTGCTTCTGGATGAACTTGTCGCGCTCGGCAGGGCTTATTCCCAATGCATTGCTGCCGCGTTCGAGGGCCAGAAAAAGCTTGCTCCCATGCGCGTCTTCCCATTCGCCGGTATTCACCGCGCCGCGGCGCAGGCCAACGATGATGGGCACGTGCTCAATGCCGACTGGGCACTGGAACTCGCATGCGCCGCAGGTGGTGCACTGGAAAACGGCCTCCGGGGAGTGGTATTTGCCGAGGAGGGGCTGATCGGATGCGGGGCCCAGATCGTTGAGATAGGCGCGGACGCCGAGGATGATTTCTTTGGGGTTGAGCAGCTTGCCGGTGGCGGCGGCGGGGCAGTGTTCGGTGCAGCGGCCGCACTCGACGCAGGAGTAGGCTTGCAGGCTGACCAGTTGGGTGAGGTCTTTGCCGGCGACCAGTCCGAAGTCCTCATCGCCCGAGAGAGGGGGAATCTCGGCGAAGCTGCCACGGGAGAGAAAGATGGTGGCCGGGCTGAGAACGAGATGCAGGTGCTTGGTGTGAGGAATGAGAGGGAGGAAGGTGAGTAGCGCCACGGTGTGCACCCACCAGAGGGCGCGGGCGGATAGGCTCGCGTCGGCGACGAAAAAGGCGGCCAGGTAGGTGGCCATGAGGGCGAAGATGAGCAAGGCGATGAAGCCGGATTCCCAGGAGAGCTTTGCGCCTAGCCATCGGGGGCGAACCAGGAAGCGGCGGATGAAGAGGCCGGCGATGCCGGCGGCGCAGGCCAGGGCGAAGGCTGCGGCAAAGTAGAAGTAGAAGCGGCCAATGAGGCTATCGGGCGCGAGGAAGCCGATGCCGAGGCCCACCGCGCAGTGGTTGAGGGTGACCAGAGCAAAGGCCAGAAATGCCCAGAAAACCAAGGCATGGGCCAGCCCGGGGAGGGGGCGCTCGCGAATGACCTTGGCCTGGCAGAGAACTTCCCAGAAGAAGTCCGCCACGCGTTTGGCAACGGGGAAGAGATGGAAGTTGGAGTCTTTTTTCGACTTGAGGATCTTGTCGAGGACCACGCCGAACCGATGCCAGAAGAGGTAGCCGGAGGCGATGGCGAGGGTAGCGAAGATGAGCTTCTCGGCGAGGGAAAAGTGCTGCGGCTCGGCAAGGACGGGCAAGGAAACGAGCATGGCGGAAGAGAGCATAGAGACAGCCCAACAATACAGGACGGGGCGCTGGGCTGTCGCGGGCGACTCTGGGTCGCTCGTCTTCAAGTTCAAGCCGATTTCGACTAGGCGGCGAGAAATAGGATGAACAGTCCCAACCCGCATCGCAGAATGAGTTGCCGTCAGCGTCCCAAGCCAGAGCGGGTCGGCTCTTTAAGGGGTTTGTTTTATTTCAATTCGTGCGGACATTGGTTGGCCCCGCGGTTGCTTCGGCTCGATATTGATCCTCCTTGGCGCGTTCATGCAGCGCCTCATAGACGGTTATCAGATCCTTGCGTGTGCTCTCGATGCGATCGACCGGAGGCGGCTTCATCTTGCTCAAGATTTGATAGCCAGACACCAGATAGCTTTCAGCATCACGGTATCGCCGTTCGAGAACAAGCGTCTTGCCAAGCTTGACTTGAGCAATCGCGATATTCTGGTGGCCCGCGGGAAGCTGCGCAAGAAAGCGATCCAGGGTCTCCCGAAAGTATTTTTCCGCCTCCGGCAACTTGTTCTCCTCAAAATAAACTTCGGCCACGTTGATCAAGGCAATACCGACGAGATAGTGTCGATCTCCATAGACGGCCCGATTGATGTCGGCCATGCGCATGAACGCCTGAAGAGCTTGGTCCATATGCTTGCGCCGCAGTTCGAGCACGCCCACCTCATTGAGCGCGATGGCTACCTGCGGGTGCATTTTCCCGTAGACCTGTTCCTGAATTTCGAGAGCACGCTCGATGAATGGAGCGGCCTCGTCGTACTTTCCCTGATATAAGAGCGATTGACCAACTGCTGCCATGCAGGTTGCGGTATCGGGATGGACTTCACCGTACCAGGATTTCTTGATTGCCAGCGCCTCTCTGTAATACTTTTCCGCATCGGCGTCGTGGCCCAGATCGTGCTGAATCTCGCCGAGATTTACCAGACTGTCAGCGATGCGCGGGTGGGTTGTCCCATAGACCTGCCTGTCGATCGCCAGGCTGCGCCGATTCAGCGAATCGGCCCTATCGTAGTGGCCTAAGTAGTACTCCACTTCCGCCAGCTGGTTCATGCTGACTGCCAAATCGGCGGTCTCTACCGTGTGCTTCGATTGAAGTTCGACCGTATCGTTCAAGATTGCGTCAGCATCGTTATAAGCGCCACGCTCTTCCAGGGCCCGCCCGAGAGCTGCCATGGCTCGTAAGGTTTGCGGATCATCGGGCGGTAGTTTCTCTCGATCGATCGCCAGCGCCTGCCGGATAAGCCGTTCTCCCTCACCTACTTGTGCCTGGTCTATCCGCAACAGACCCAGTGCGACCATCGTGCGGGCCGAGTCCGGAGTGTCACCGTCGAGTTCGGCTCTCTCTAACTCGAGAGCTGAGCGAAGCAGTGGCTCCGCCCGATCGAACTTGCCGAGTTTCTGGTAGATCGTTGCCAGCGTCTGGTAGAGCTCGGACTGGGTTTGCGGGTCTCCATTGAACGCGTGAGCCTCCTGAACGCCGCGATCGACAAGCATGGTCGCGCTCAGGGAATTTGACGATCCGGCTTCCCGGTCACCTTCGTCAAACAGGGTGAGCATAAAGTTCTGAATTCGCTGCGTTCTTGCCGCAGCGGCCAACACGCGCGTTCTTGCCCGCGCGAGCCGCACAGTAACGAATGCCATCAGGAGCAGAATGATCGTAAGCACCAGGGCGGCTTGCGAAAGTGCGGCTCGATGGCGGCTCACAAACCGGCTTGTCCGATAGAGGACACTGTCTGGCCGCGCTTCGAGCGGCTCGCGCTTCAGGTAGTGATCGATATCCCGGATAAGAGCTTCAACCGATGCATACCGCCTGTGCATGTCCTTGTGGATTGCCTTAAGGCAGACAACCTCCAGTTCTTTCCAATTCGCGTTGCTGATGCGGAGCCCGGTCGAGGTCTGCTTTGCCGCAACCGAAGGCGGTGCGGGTTCCTGCTGCTCGATGATATGCTCCACCTGGCCAGGGGTCTGGTTCGAAAGATCGTAAGGAAGTCTTCCCGCCAATAATTCGTAGAGGATGACGCCGAGAGCGTAAACATCGGCCGTTGTTCCCACTTGCTCTCCGCGAATCTGCTCCGGTGCGGCATAAGCGGGGGTCATGAGCCACGGTGTGGTCTTGGTCTGTCTCGGCTGTTGCTGCAGGTCCGCGATCCGCTTGGCAATTCCGAAGTCCAGCAGTTTTACATTCCCATCGTCTTTTACCAGAATGTTGGAAGGCTTCAGGTCCCGGTGAATGATCGCCTGAGTGTGCGCATACGAGACGGCCTCACAGACCGAACGAAAAAGCCGCAGCACCTGCTCCAAGGACGGCTTTTGCTTGCGGCAGTAATCCGTCAGCGTCTCGCCCTCCACGTACTCCATCACAAAGTAGGCAGTACCGTCGGCGAGCATGTCAGCGTCATGCAGTTGCGCGATCGAAGGATGGTTCAGCTGCGCCAGGGTTTGCTGCTCCTGCGCGAACAGCCGTCTGCGAGTGGGCGAATGTGAGGCGTCGCGCAGGATCTTGATTGCCGCTTTTGAGCCAATGTCTTCGCGCTCTGCGAGCCACACGACCGCCATTCCACCTTCGCCCAGCAACTTTTTGAGCCGATAGGCACCGAATTTCGCTGAGACCGCCACTGCGGCCGACTCATCCATCAGTCCGCGGGCAAGCTTGGGAAAGTCGTAGTCGAGCACACTGTCATCGCTCTCGACTTCCTTGAGCATGCGAGCGACCTCTTCGATCAGGCTCGCCTCATCGTGGCAAAGCTTGGCCAATAAGCTGGACCGCTCGGAAGCCGGATAATCCAACACTTCGTGAAATATGCTCTGAATCTGTTCCCAGCGAGCTCTATCCATAGTGGTCCCGTGGTCCCTGGCGGCAGCAATGGGACGCCGTTCAGCAATTTTCCCGGATTTCGGCCGCCAGCCACGCTCGAGCAGCTTTCCAGTCGCGATTGATTGTGGCCTCCGATACGTGGAGCAGCTCGACCAACTCGGTAACATCGAAGCCGCCAAAGTACCGGCACTCGACCACCAGCGCCTGCCGGGGGGCCAGGCGTTCCAATCCGTCCAGGGCCGCATGGAGGGCAAGAAACTGCTTATCGCATTTGACCGGCTCCGGAAAGTCGCTCAAGGTAACAAAGATCGGTTCTCCCTCATCGGCGCGCTTCTGAGAGGTCCGCCGCCGCGCAGCATCGGCCAGAATCTGCCGCATTGCGTTCGCCGTAATCCGCTTAAGATGCAGACGAGACTCAATCTGCAGCCCGCGTGCACGGGCCAGCTTTAGCCAGGCCTCGTCAACCAGCGCAGTAGGGTTCAGGGTCGCACTTCGATCGCTTCGCTTCAAAGAACCAGCAATCCGCCGCAGTTCTTCGTATGCGGCAGCGAAGAGCTCATCGAACGTCTCTCGTTCGTTTTTGCCCGCGTCGGGTAGCGCTTCGGCTCCGCACGGGACAAGTTGCGGATTCATCAACCCAGAAATCTCGAAATTTTGCGAGCCCATGACGGATTTCCCTCTGAATTTGCGAAATAGGATGTGAAGGCAATAACCAAAACACAGCAGCGCCGGCCGCGATCTGACGGAATCTTCCACTTGCTCGCCCGACTCCGGGAGGTGTCAAGCTTCGCGGATGAAACCCGGATGGGGGAAAGCAGGTTAAGAACGCAGTGAACGCATGATTTGGGCGAACTCAGTTTACACCTTATGGAAGGCCACGCAATATCAATTTCGACCCGGCAGCAGAATGGCACCGGAGGGGCTATGCGTTCGGAAACGAGTTGCATTTTGGCGGTGAACGGCGACTCCTCCGTTGGGAGCGCATCCGGAAGGATGTCCTCAGCTTTCGCGGTGTCAGGGGTTCGGCTGATTCTCGTTGCGCTTCACTTGGCGGCGTATGGACAGAGCCCGCGGGCAAAAATCACTGCTCCTGTCCGCCGAGCGGAGACTGGCGCGCCGGCCGGGCTGAGCGCGAGCTTGAGCCAGTGGCCCTTGAGTTTTGCGGCCAATCCGGGGCAGACCGATCTGCAAGTAGGCATTCTTTCAAGGGGCCATGGCGATTGGCTCTTTCTTAGCGAAAGGGGAGCCGTGGGCGCTCAACAACAGAGGGACTCCCGAAGCGGGAAATGCTGGCGATCGTCTGGCTGGCCCTTTGGGCATATCCGGCGAGCACGCGGTCCGGCCGGAGCTTTGAAAGGTCGACCTGACACCGGGGCAGGGAATGTGTTTTCCCGGCCATAACATGTCGTGACTGCCCGGGGGCTCCCAAACGCTGTCTGTTTCTGCCCGAGTCATAGGGGAGATAGGGGAAATGGGGGAGTGAAAATACTCAGATTTACGCATAGAGAGAGGGGGAAGATCATGACCAAGTTGCAAGGCCTTCATGCATTCGCTTTGTCCGCAATCTCGGTTCTGTCCGGAGGCGGTCTTGTGGCTCAGCAGGTCGGCGATCCAGCAACGCTGATAAAAGAGCAGCTGGTTTCACAGATCAAATTGACCAAGGCAACGGACGCCCACGACGACATCGTAACCGCTGGCGACGTGGTTCAACTTCATAAAGATGGATTGATGATGTGCAGTTCGGCAGGCTCTTACGCCTACTCGAATACGTACCAGAACGGTGTTCTCAGCGGAAATTTGAACAACCGAGCCAAGGATGCAGCGAAGAACTTCGTCAGAGGGAAACTGCCATTCGGCGGCGGCAGCACCGTGTCGGGATCGGCCAGCAATGGCTGCGCCAGCCGGAAGTTCGTCTCCGGCGAAAAGTTCTGGATTACAGATATCGAGATCGCCAAGGACAACTCGGGACTTGTCGTATCGACATTCAGCGATCCCTACAACAACGTTCGCTATTATGGCGAAATCAAATTTCCATTTCCGGCCAAAGCCTCCCCTCCGCCGGTCAATGACGAAGTCAAAACCGTCGAAGAGGTGCTCACGGTGGTGCCCGGGGACGATGCCGGCAAGGGGCAGAGCAGCGGCGCCAGCCAAACTTCATCGGGAGACAAGCAGTCCGGCAACAGTCAGGGCGCCAGCGGGCCAGCCGAGCCTGCACCTGCACCTGCTCCTGCCGTTGCCGCCGCTCCTGCCATGGCACCGATCGCCCCGCCGCCGCCGCCCTCTGATCCTGCCCCTCAGCAGACAAAATCGATCGCAGTCGGCCAGACCAAAAATGACGTTCTGGCCACCTGGGGCCAGCCGGCAAAGGACATCAAGCTCAGCAACAAGGAGATCTTTGTCTATCCCGACATGAAAGTTACGTTTATCGGGGGCAAGGTCTCCGACGTTCAATAATCTTCGGACTCGAGCAGCAGGCACCTCCCTGAGGCGCAGAAGGAATGAGGAACTGGATGATTCAGCTTCGTGATCGTAAAATCTCCCGTCTACGAGTGGCCGCGGTTCTAATGTGTCTTTGCTCCTGGGCGATTCTCGTGAGCGGCCAGAGCACGACGAAAAAGCCCGCAGCCCCGGCCAAACCGGCAGCTGCTCCCGCAAAACCCGCCGGCAATTCCACCAAGCCCGCCACATCATCGCCGGCCAGGCCGGGTGCAGCGACCACGAACCATCCAACCGCAAACGCGCCCACCGCGAATCGATCGAGCGCGCCGATGGCCAATGGGTCGCGCCCAACCGGCACCAATCGCCCAGCGACGACCACCGCGGGCGGAGCACGGCCTGCAGGAGCATCCGCCCCCCGGACCGCGACCGGACATGTTGCGCCTGCCGGGAGCCATACGGTCGCCACCCGTAATGGCGCCGTCACTCGTCGCGCCGATGGCCGCATCAGCGACGTGCATGACAGCCGTCGCGGGATGGACATTCATCACGGTCTGGATGGTGGCCGCCGTGTCTCAGTCGAGCGCCGGGATGGGAGCCGGCTGGTTGCCGAGAGGGGCCGCAGGGGATTCGTTGAGCGGCCCTACCAGTATCATGGCCACGATTTCGCGCGACGCTCGTATTACTACCATGGCGTGCGCTATGACGGCTATTACAACCACTACAACTACCACGGCGTATTCGTAGACGTGTATGCTCCGGCGGTGTTTTTCGCCCCGGGGTTCTATGGATGGGCTTACAACCCCTGGTCCGCAGCCATCGCCTATAGCGCCTGGGGATGGGCCGGAACTCCCTGGTTCGGGTTCTACGGCGCCTACTTCACGCCGTGGCAGACTTATCCTTCTGCTTCCTTCTGGCTTGCTGACTACTTGCTGGCTGCCGACCTGCAGGCGGTCTATGCGGCGCAGGCCGGGGCGCTTACAGGAGGAGGAGCGATCCAAGTCCCTGCTGCCCAGCCCTGGACCGATTCCGGAATGCAGGTGGTCGCCGGGCAGACATACACCATCGCATCAAGCGGGTTAATCAACTACTCCACCGGAAACACCGGTAATAACATCGCTACTCCAGACGGCCGCCATGACATCGGCGGCTGCCGCCCGGGAGAAGCCCATCCGCAGAACGTAGCCCCGGCACTATCTTGCGTTGCCCTGATCGGCAGAGTTGGTCCTGACGGTGTGCCGTTCGCAGTGGGAAGAGCCACCACGATCGTGGCACCTGCGTCGGGCGAACTTTTCTTCGGAGTCAATGATTGCGTCAGCTGCTTCGCCGATAACTCCGGAGCGTGGGTGGCTACCGTGACTCCAGCGGGCGGCGATGCCGGCGCCGCGCAGACAGCGGACGCAAGCGGTGCAGCCCCGTTAACACCCGAGGTCAAGCAAGCGATCGCCGACGAGGTCAAAAACCAGCTGGCTCTCGAGAACGCTGAAGCCGCCCAGGTCAAAACAGGTCAGGATGTCGATGCCGGCTCGAGCGGCATTGGCCGTCTCATCCAGGACGTTGGCACGGGCCACCCCCACATCTTTGTGGTCGGCGACAGCCTCGATGTCACCAGCGCCAGCACGCAACAGGAGTGCCATCTCAGTGAGGGCGATGCCGTGCAGATGGTCACAGCGCCGGCCTCGGACGCAACTGCGGCCGACCTTGTCGTCAAGTCCAGCAAGGGCGGCATTGAATGCAAAGCAAACACGACTGTTGCGGTCAACGTCAGCGATCTGCAGGAGATGCAGAACCATATGCGCGAACAGATCGATGCGGGACTGAAGGACATGCAGTCCAAAGCCGGCAGCGGAGGAATTCCCCAGGCTCCGGCATCGGCCAAGGCCGCTCCCAGCCAGCCGCAATACGCCGCGATTGCGCCTCCTCCGAGCCCCCAGGATCAGTCCGATCTCGAAGCCCAGAACAAGGATGCGGCTGCAGCGGAGAGTGAAGCCCAGCAGGGCGGCGCTTCAACCTCATCAAATCCGGCACCGTCGTCAATTTTTCAACAATGGCCGCAGGGACAAGATCCTTCCGGTGGACCGGAGACGGGCTCGACGAACCCGCCATCGGCGCCGTCTCTGCGTGGATCCATTGAAAGCGGACCGCGTGTCTTCGAACCGCCAACTGACCTCGGGCTGATCTGGAGCACACCCGGCGAAGAACCTTTCCAACCGGGGATCGGGCTGAATACTAGCCCCAACATCGGTCTCCGTTCGGAGAAGAAAGGGCGGAATGATTCTTGACGTCTCCTCCTATGTTCGGGTCTGGCAGTAATCTGTCTGCCTCAGAGCAATGGCCGGATGCTTCGCTCGCTCCTCATCAATTCTCTGCCTTCCACTGGAAGCAGAGTCCGAAGCCGTCGGGGTCTTGGATGTAGAGCTGCTTCATGCCGTACCAGGCAACTTTGGGTTGCTGGATATTGAGGCCTTTTTCGCGCAGATGCCGGTAAGCGCCGTCGACGTCGGGACAGCTGAAGTAGATGCACGTGTCGCCGTGGGCGTTGATGCGGGCCGGATCGGGAACCTTGGGCCGCTCGCCGTAGTCGTAGGCGGTATTGAGCATGATTTCCGTGCCTTGCGAATAGCGAAAAAGGCCCCAGCCGAATTCGTCGGGCCCCCGGGGGAGGGCGTTCTCGATGAGCGCGAAGCCAAGGATGTCGCGGTAGAAGCGGACGGACGTGGGCATGTCGAAGACTTGCAGCAGGGGACAGAGGCCACGAATTTCGATGGGCATGAGGTTTCCTTCAGTTGGCTCCTCAGAGTCAAGACGCCGGGCATTTTCAAGACCTGGGGCAGCCTGGTGACAGCGGAAGACCGATCATGCCGGCTTCGCCGCCGGAGCTTTGGACTGCCCAAAATTAACCATTCCGATCCGAAATTGCAATGCATTTTGTTGGAATTTTGTAGCAATTGCAATGCCTCTTTTGGGGCGGTGGAATTGCTCGGGCCGGGGAAGGAGACGGGTGGGGACAGCTAGTATGCTGGGCATGGCGGGGTGCGATGCGATGCCTGCCGACTTTGTCTTCCCAAGGAGCTTGATTTGGCGCGTTATCTGGTTACCGGAGTTGCAGGATTTATTGGGCGGTCGATTGCCGCGGCGTTACTGGCACAAGGGGAAACGGTGCGCGGCATCGACAACTTCATTACCGGCAATCGCGCCAATCTGGCTGGGCTGGAAGCGATGGAGTTTATGGAAGGCGATCTGGCTGATCCGGCGGTCTGCGTCCGGGCCTGCCAGGGCGTGGAGATTGTGTTTCATGAAGCGGCGCTGGCCTCGGTGCCGCGTTCGGTGGCTGATCCAGTGGCGACGAATGTGGCCTGTGTGGATGCGACGCTGAATCTGCTGGTGGCCGCGCGCGCGGCGGGGGTGAGGCGGGTCGTATATGCCGGCTCGTCTTCGGCATACGGCGACACGCCGACCTTGCCCAAGCGGGAAGACATGCTGCCGAATCCGATCTCGCCGTATGCTGTGGCCAAGCTGGCGGCAGAGCACTATATGCGGGTATTTGCGCGGGTGTACGGGTTGGAGACCGTGGTGCTGCGCTACTTCAATGTTTTTGGGCCGTACCAGGATCCGACATCGCACTACTCCGGCGTTCTGGCGATTTTTTGTCGTAAGCTGCTGGCCGGCGAGCAGCCGACGATATATGGCGACGGCGGACAGAGCCGCGATTTTACGTATATCGACAATGTGGTGCAGGCCAATCTACTGGCGGCCCGGGCGCCCGCGGACAAGGTATCGGGACAGATGATGAATGCGGCGACCGGCACGAGCATGACGTTGAACCAGACGTTGGAGATTCTCTCCGAGCTGACCGGATACCAGGGCAAGCCGGCGTACGCGGACGCACGGGCAGGAGATATTCGCGACTCGCTGGCGGACATCGGACTGGCCAAAGAGCTGCTGGGCTACGAACCGAAGGTAGACTTCCGCGAAGGACTGCGGCGCACAGTCGATTGGTACCGGGCGAAACAGTAGACGAGGAGCTCGGATCTTCGGTTCCCGGCTTTGCTCCGGAGAAGGCGCAAAGCCGGGCAACGGATCGCTTGGCAGCGGCTGGCTGGCGGGCGGCTCGTTGTTCGTCCAGCTGGTCGAGCCATTGCGCGGGCCTGCTCGAATAGCGGGCAAAATTGGTGCTGACGACACGCCGGTTTCCTCCTCCTGCACCCGGCAACGGTCAAGACTGGAGCCGGCTGCCTCCGGACTTACGATGCGCGACAAGCGCTCTGCCGGCGAAAACGCCGCTCCCAGTGCAGGGGGCGTCGACTCGCCGGATCGCAACCGAATGCATCGAGAGCTCAATCTCAAGACCTTTGAATGGCTGGTTGCCGTTGTGATGCGTCGGCTGGTTTTCACCACCTCTCAGACACCGGCGGCATCTTAGGAAAGAAACTGCCGATCAATTTTCGCTCCAGATCATGAGCCCCTCATGAGACCTCGTCGATCGCCAGATCGCGAGAAATGTCGTGCGGTCCTCGATCGGCGTCGACCTTGAGGGCAATATTCAGAAGGAATGACAATTGAGTGACAACAGCTTGGCTTGATCCGGCCTATTGTTGGATCGCCTCACAAAAATCCAATTCAGCGCCCGCTAAGTTTGATTTTCTTGGCTTGCCGGTGCCGGCTCTGCCATGGGAGTGGAGAAAGTGAATCATCCGGCTCGAAGGGGATGACGATTCTGCTGACCCTGGCATCCAGGACTCTTCCGAGATCAACCTCGGCGCCGCTGCGATCGACTTTGGCATTGAAACTCATGCCTGGCGATTTCGGGCGATTGCCCAAAGAGCTGTCAATGAAGACTTGCATACGTGCCTTGTGTTTTCCCTGCCTCAATGTCTTGGCCATTCTAGTGATCTCGGTTTCATCGGCAATTGGCCAAAGTGCCGCCCCCACGGTGAGGATCCTCGAACCGATCGACGAGCGGCAGCTGGTAACGCTCGGAGGTACGGTGCATCCGCTGGCCAACGCGAAGAACGACCGCGGGCCCGAACCTGATGGCACGCCGCTCGAGCGGATCCACCTGATGCTGAAGCGGAGTGCCAGCCAGCAGGCGGCACTCGACCAGCTGGTGGGACAACTGCATACGCCCGGCCATCCGAACTATCACAAGTGGCTCACGCCGGACCAGTTCGGCAAGCAGTTCGGTCCGTCGGACCAGGATATTGCTGCGGTCGAGACCTGGTTGACCGGGCACGGGTTCAGCGTGGCCGGAGCGTTGCCGGGCAAACAGGTGATTGAGTTCTCCGGCAACGTGGGCCAGTTTCGCAGCGCTTTCCATGCGCAGATCCACAACTACCAGGTCAATGGAGAAAGCCACCTTGCCAATGCAACCGACCCCAAGATTCCCGCGGCAATCGCTCCCGTGGTCGGGGGATTTGTCTCGCTGAACAACTTCCATACTAAAAACCAGGCGAAACTGCTGGGCAAGGCCCAGTATGACCGGACGACGGGCAGGGCCATTGGGGACTGGACCTTGGGAACATCGCCAGTTCCTAATTTTGTGCTTGCGCCCAAGGACTTCGCGGTCGAGTACGACCTGAATCCGCTCTATAGCGCCAGCCCAGCGGTAAACGGCAGTGGACAGACGATTGCCATCATCAACGATTCGAACATCAACATCAACCTGGTTAACCAGTTCCGCTCGCTCTTCAGCCTGCCCGCCAATCCTCCCCAGGTCATCATCGACGGGAACGATCCCGGAGTCGACGGCATCAACAACCCCGGCGGCCCGAACGGGGACTCCATCGAAGCCTACCTGGATGTGGAATGGGCCGGGGCAGTCGCTCCCAATGCGACCATCGACCTGGTCATCGGAGCGGATACCGAGTTGCAAAATGGGCTTTCCCTGGCGGCCGAGCATGCGGTATTTGGAAACCTGGCGCCGGTCGTGAGCATCAGCTTTGGCAGTTGCGAACGGGACCTAGAGAGTTCGAACGGGTTCTGGAAAAACCTCTGGGAACAGGCTGCCGCGCAGGGAACCACGGTGATGGTGTCCGCCGGGGACTCTGGCTCAGCCGGCTGCGACAACGACGATACGCAGTACTACGCGGTTCAGGGGCAGAATGTAAACGGGATTGCTTCGACGCCGTTCAACGTTGCCGTAGGCGGCACGGACTTCTATTACAGCTTCTGGAATTCATCCCCTGTAACTTTGTCGAGCTTTTCTCCTTACTGGAACACGAGTCCGCAGCCTGCGCCGGCTGCCTCATTGCTGGGGTATCTAAGCGAACAGCCCTGGAACGATAGCCAGTTTGGCGACGATCTGTCCCAGGCCTACATAAACAGTGGAGGCTCGGCAACCAGCATCGCGGCAGGCAGCGGCGGCGCGAGCAATGCAGCGTCCTGCAGTTCTGGATTTAGCGGCATCAGCACGGCCCCCTGCACCGGTACTCTCTCTGGGTATTCGAAGCCCTCCTGGCAAGTGGGAACCGGTGTGCCCGCCGACCAGGTGCGCGATCTGCCTGACGTGTCCCTGTTTGCTTCAAACGGAGCTAACTTCAGCTTTTATCCGTTGTGCGCCCAAGATGGCGACTGTCAGCCGGCAACAGGCGCCAACATTGTTCAGATCAGCGGCGTGGGGGGAACATCGGCTTCGTCGCCCTCGTTTGCCGGCATGATGGCGCTGGTGAACCAGAAGTATGGCCCCCAGGGACAGGCGAACTATGTGCTCTACCCCCTGGCCACGCAATACCCAGCGGCCTTCCATGACGTGACCATTGGCACAAATACCGTGCCTTGCGCGCTTAATGCGTCTGGAATAGCCGCTGTTGACTGCATCATTTCACCCTCAGGACTGACCTTCGCGATCAACGATCCAACCTTTGGGACGGCTACGGAGGGAGAAGTCGGCACCGAAACCACGGTTGACTACAATGCCGTCACAGGCTATGACCTGGCGAGCGGCCTCGGATCGATCGACGCCAATCAGATGGTAGCCGACTGGGCTAAGGTGAAATTTGATTCCACCACCACAACTCTGTCCGTAACACCTTCGAGCTTTCCCCATGGCACGGCGCCCACCATCAGCGGTACGGTCACTGGGACGGGAACGCCGGCCGGCGACGTGGCTCTGCTGACCAACAGCACCGAAGCCGTCCAGCAGGCCCGCACATTCTTTACGCTAAGCGGCGGATCGTACTCGAGCAACACCCTGAATTCTCTGCCGGGCGGCAGCTACAACGTTTGGACTCAGTATGGCGGCGACGGCACCAATGGGATGAGCACATCCACTCCCGTGCAGGTAACCGTGACGCCGGAAACCAGTGCGGTGGAACTGAATGTCATCGACGAAAACGCGGGCGTTCCGATCAGTTTGGGCCCCCAGTTCATATATGGAACCACGCCGCTGGTTCTCGATGCGAAGCCCCTGCCGGCTTCCCAGGCAACCTGTTCCAGCAATTGCCCTGCGATTCAACCCCCGACCGGAACGGTCGTGTTTGCCGATGGCGGCACACCTATCAATACAGCGGTGTTGAACTCCGAGGGAGATGCCGAATACTCGCCGCAATTTACCTTCAACGCCGGGTCGCACTCCATTACGGCCTCCTACTCAGGGGACAACAGCTACAACGCCAGCAGTACTTCAGCCATCACCTTCACCATTTTCGGGGCGACGCCGACGATGAACGTGACCGGATCCGCGGGGAATGCTGGCGTTCCTGCGGGCGAAACAAGCACTCTGTCAATCGCTGTCGAGGCAAGAGCGAATGGCGCGTCTCCGACCGGGACAGTGAGCATTATGGGCGCGCCGGCCGGCATTCCAACCAGTGTAACGCTGGTACCCGGAGTGGATCCGGTTACTGGCACCCATGTTGGTCAGGCCACGGTGAACTTCCCGGCAACATTACAGCCAGGCTTCTTGAGCCTCGAGCTCACCTATACACCCGACAGCGCATCGTCGCTGAATTATGGCCCAACTTCGAATTCGTATTCGATGGAGATAGTTCCCGCTTTGGCCATCGCGACGACGACTTCGGCGACGGCTTCATCGAGCAGCACCTCGCCCGATCAGCAGGTGACCGTAACCGGCACGGTGACTGCGAGCAGCGGAGCAGCTCCGACTGGATCCGTCTACTTCCTGTTCCCGGCAGTTCTTGACGGAATCTTTGCGGACGTCTCCCAGAGCTCGCAGGTAGCAACGCTGGTTGCCGGCTCCCTGAGTTCCTCCACGTACAGCATGACGTTTAACAGCAGTTCACTCCCGCAGGGCACCAATCAGGTCACGGTTCAGTATGCCGGAAGTTCAACCGACAATCCCTCTACGGCAGTCGTGACGATCGGAAATTCACTGGCCGACTTCTCCCTGATTGCCAACACCGCCATCATCCCAGTGGCCGCAGGCAGCAGCAGTAACCTGGTGGTGAACCTGCAATCGACCAACGGATTCACGGGCGCGGTCAGCCTGACGTGCAATGCCACAGGCGTGACCTGCACGATTCCGTCTTCTCAAACCTTGACCAGTGGCGGAGGGTCGAGTGTAACCCTGCAGATCGGAGCGACGAGTTCACTGGCCAACGGCAACTACAACGTCCAGGTCACCGGCAAGGACCCTACCATGGAGTTTGTCCACACGCTGGGCATCCAGGCGGTCGTCGCCGGGTCGCAGGTCACTTCACCGAGCTTTGTGCTGGGCAATAGCGGGAACATTACGGTAGCTGCCGGAGCAACGACAGCGAATACTTCCTTGGTGAGCGTGATTCCATCCAACGGATTCACGGGCACCGTTGATCTGGCATGCTCGGTGGCGCCTCAGGCAGGGGCATCGAACGCGGTAGCCTGTTCGGTTCCGACATCGGTGGATTTGACCGGGGCCGCGGCAGTGACGGCAACGCTGACGGCGGCCAGTAGCTCGTCGACTACGACCGGCGCCTATGCGCTGACGGTGACGGGCACCTCGGCGGCTATCACGCAAACGACCACGGTCGATGTGACAGTGAACCCGGCGGCTCCAGCCATCTACGCCCTGACCAATAGCGCGAATATTTCCCTGAGCCCGGGAGCAACGACCGGGAACACGGCAACCATCACGGTGACGCCTTCGAACGGATTCACGGGAACGGTAGCACTGGCTTGCGCGTTTACATCGAACGCTGTGACCAATCCTGCGACTTGCAGTTTGTCGCCAACTTCGGTCGATATAACGACCAGCGGAGCTCTGACTTCGACACTCACCATCAACACGACCGGAGCGACATCCGCCGAGAAACAAGTGAACAAGCTGTTCTGGCCGTCGACCAGCGGAGCGGCGGTCGCGTTCCTGCTGTTCTTCCTGACGCCCAGACGGCGGCCTCACTGGCTCGGAATGCTGGGACTCCTGGTGGTATTCGCCGGACTGAGCGGCATGGGGTGCGGTGGAAGCGGCGGTAATGGTGGCAGTGTAGCCGGCAGTAATGGTGGAGGTGGCGCTGGAACCGGCGCTGGAAACACCGGGACGACTGCTGGCTCCTATACCGTGACGGTAACCGGCACGTCGGGGAGTGCGTCCCAGATGACCGCGGTGACCTTGACCGTCAACTAAGGCGGCAATGAGCACACACGATCGGCCCTTTCTTCGGGAGGGGCCGAATCGTTTGCTCCACGCGGAAGGTGGGAGCCAGAAACATGATTGCGCTCAGCTCGACATCGCAGTCTTCCGTTCAAAGCCCTTTGCTGACGACACCTTCGCTGACGAGTCTATTGGCTCGAAGTGGACCCGCTCACCGGACGGCATCTGCTGAAACCGGTCCAGACACCGGCGGCGGAAGGCCGATGTTGCAGACCCGGCTATGCTCAAACTGGTGACAAAGCCTCCGACGATGCTTCAACCAGGGACCTGAGCCCAAGGAAAGTGGTCGTAATGCTTTGAGGTCTATTGAGTCGGAATTGGTGCGATCAGGATAGGGCGATCATTGGGTTGCGCAGCAGGCAGCGGTTCGAGGGTGTGCGCACCGGCTTCGGCTGCGCCCAGCAGGCCGCTGGGCGCAATGCCCAGGATGAGCGTGGCGGCAATGGCCAGAAGCAACGCTGCGCCGACGGCGACGCCGACGCGCGGCACCGGGACTACGGATGCACCCTGGTTGTCGACCGGCTTCTGCGCAGCGACGAAGGCCAGGCGCAGATAGTAAGCCGCGGCCAGTCCGGAGTTGAGCAGGCCGATGATGGCCAGCCAGACCGCGCCGCCGCCCACCGCGGTTGAGAACGAATAGAACTTGCCGAAGAATCCCCCGGTGAAGGGGATGCCGACCAGCGAGATCAGGAAGAAGATGAGCACGCCGCCGACCAATGGGGCGCGATAAAGAAGGCCCCGATAGTCTTCGATCAGGGGCAGGTGTTCGTCGTAGCCGCTGATGACGGTGACGACGGCGAAGATGCCCACGTTCATCGCGGCGTAGGCGGCGATGTAGAAGGCCGCGGCGGAGATGCCGCTGTTGCCGGCGCCGGCGAAGGCGGCGAGCAGATAACCGGCGTGGGCGATCGAGGAGTAAGCGAGCATGCGCTTGACGTTCTGCTGGCGTAAGGCGGCGAGATTGCCGACGGTCATCGACAGCACCGCGACGATCCACAGGAGCGGGGACCAGACCGAGCGCAGCGTGGGGAACAGCTCGTAGGTGATGCGCAGCAGCACGGCAAAGGCGGCGGCCTTGGGCGCGGTGGACATCAGCGCGACCACTGGCGTTGGCGAGCCTTCATAGACATCCGGTGTCCACAGATGGAAGGGCGCAGCGGAGACTTTGAACAAGATGCCGACCAGCATGAGGCCCATGCCGATGATCAGCATCGAGTGGTTGAGCGCGAGAGGGGCCTGCTGGGCGATCAGGTAGATCTGTGTGGTGCCGGTGGCGCCGAAGGCCAGGGCGATTCCGTAGAGCAGGAAGGCGGTGGCGAAAGAGCCGAGCAGAAAATACTTGATGGCTGCCTCGGGTCCGCGGCCGGTCTGCTTGCGATAGCCGGCCAGGACGTAGGTGGCGATCGATGAGATTTCAAGCGCGACGAAAACGACCAGTAGCTCGACCGCGCCGGTGAGCAGGCACATGCCGACTGCGCCGAACAGGACCAGCGCATAGTACTCCCCTTGGTGATGGCTGTCTTCGGGCAGCGTGTCAAGCGAGAGCAGCAGGGCGACCAGGACGATGCCGCAGATGAGCACGTGAAAGAAGATGGTGAAGGCGCTGGTCTCGACGGTGCCGTAGAAGCCGGTGCCTTGTGGCAGGGAGAGCTGCCAGAGGCTGGCCCAGAGAGCAATGGTCGTGCCGATCGAGGCGACCCAGCCGAGCGGGCGGCGCGGCGTGCTGGACCTCAGCGAGGCGTCGATCAGCATGACGGCTGCGCCGGTGAGCGTGAGAACAACCTCAGGGAGAATGCGGTAGATGTCGGGCACTGGAATCACTGCTGCGCCTCCCCTGAAGATGAAATCCCTGACGCCGGGAGCGAAGAGACCAGATGAGGCGGGGCGTCGGGAGGGATGGGCAGCGGCGCAGTCGTATGCGGGTGGGGGACGCCCAGTTGAATGGCCGAAAACCAGATCGAGGGAGCCACACCCATGACCAGCGTAAGCACGACGATCGGTGAGAGGACCGCCAGTTCGCGCAAGTGCAGGTCGTCGGCGGGCCGGGCGGTGATCATCTCGCTGGGCGGGCCGTAGAAGATACGCTGCACCAGGCTCAGCATATAGGCAGCGCCGAGAATTACGCCCATCGAGGCAGCAACTGCCCAGCCGCGGCTGACGCCGCCGAAGGTGCTGGAGAGGATGAGGAACTCGCCCACAAAGCCGCTCAGGATGGGAAGGCCGACCATGGCCAGGGTGATGAGCACGAACAGCGTGGCGGTCGACGGCAGTTTGGTGGCCAGGCCGCCGTAGGCGTTGATCTGGCTGGTCGAGTAGCGGTCGTAGAGCAGGCCGAGCAGGACAAACAGCGCGCCGTCGACCACCTCGTGAGACAGTATCTGGAAGATGGCGCCGCTGGTACCGATGAACGTAAAGCCATAGAGGCCGAGCACGATGAGGCTCAAATGGCTGACGGCGGCAAAGGCGATCAGCTTCCAGAAATCGCGCTGCACCAGAGCCAGGCAGGCGCCATAAAGAACGCCGATGACTGCCAGGGCAATCAGATAGGGGGCCGCCTGGCGCGCTTCTACCGGGAACAGGCCGATGTGGAAGCGCAGCATGGAATAGAGACCGAGCTTGCCGGCAATGATCATGGACAGGGCTACCGGGGCCTCGGAGAATGCGTCAGAAAGCCATCCGTGCAGCGGGAAGACAGGCACCTTGACGGCAAAGGCGAACAGGAAAGCGAAGGCGACCCAGCAGAGCACGCCGGCAGGGAACCGGCCATAGGCGATGAGCATTTGCAGGGTGCCGAAGTCAAAGCTTCCGGTGCGCGCGTAGAGCCAGAGAATGGCGACCAGCAAGGGGGCGGAAGGGATGAACGTGAACAGGAAGAACTTCAGCGCGGCTTTGGGGCCGTCCTTGCGGCCATACATGGCGATGAGGATGGCCATGGGGACCAGGGTGAGCTCCCAGAAGCCGTAGTAGAGCATCAGGTCGAGCGAGACAAAGACGCCGAAGGTGGCCGTTTGCTGGATGAGAAACAGGACGAAGAATACTTTGCGCCGCGCCTGAATGGCGTTCCAGCTGGCTAGTACGCCGACAGGGGCAAGCAGGCCGGCAAGGACAACCAGCCAGAGGCTGAGACCGTCGACGCCGACGTGGTACGCAATCGCGGGGCTGGCGATCCAGGGCTTGTTGATGATGAACTGAAAGCCAGAGTGTTCGAGGTCATAGTGAAAGGGCAGATGCAGCGTGAGGCCGAAGGTGGCGAGCGCAGTGAGCAGGGCGATCCAGTTGGGGAGCTTGGCGCGATCTGGCGCGAGGGCGACAAGAACGGCGCCGGCCAGTGGCACCAACAGGATCAGCGTGAGAATCGAGTTGTTGATGTCGTTCATGCTCTCAATGCCCCGCCATGTTGAGATGAATTCCAAAGTCGGCCAGCACCGTCGTCCAGGGCACGATGACAAACAGCAGCAGCGCCGCTGCGCCGGCCGCAAGCCACGCCGCATAGGAGCGGATGTTGCCTGACTGCCAGCGCTGCAAGAGCATTCCGGCGAAAGTGGCGATGCCGCCCAGCAGCAAGGCTAGGCCGCCGAGGATGAAGTTATCAACGACCCATTCGAGGAAATAGTTGCTCGTGACCAGCAACGGCCTGATGAGACCGGCGTTCAGGATCTCATCGACGTAGTATTTGTTCGTCAGCAGCTTATAGGCCCCAGGCGCGGAAGCGGCTAGGGCAACGGCTCGCGCGGGCTTCTGGCGGTAGATCAGATCGGCGATGAACCAGCCGAGGAGCGCGGTGGCGACGGCGAGAAGGCTCAGCAGCAGTTCCAGGTGATCGCCGCCGGCTGGCGCCGGACGGGCGCCGGTAGCCGGCGCAAGGAACGAGGAGAAGCGCTCGATGCCGATCCAGCCGCCGGTCAGAGCCAGAAACGCGAGAATGACCAATGGGCCAAGCATGGATAAGGGGCTCTCGTGCGGATGGACCTGGGGACTGCGCGACTCGCCGAAGAAGGTGAGGTACCAGAGGCGGAACATGTAAATGGCGGTCAGCAGCGCGGTGACGAGTCCAACGAACCAGAGCACTTTGCCGGTTGTGCCTTGCTCGAAGGCGGCGGCGAGGATGGCGTCTTTTGAGAAGAAGCCGGCGAAGGGATAAATTCCGGCGATGGCAATGACGCCGGCGGTCATGGTCCAGAAGGTGACCGGGAGCTTGGTGCGCAGACCGCCCATCTTGCGCATGTCCTGCTCGTCGCCCATGGCGTGGATGACGGAGCCGGCTGCGAGAAACAGCAGCGCCTTGAAGAAGGCATGCGTCATGAGGTGGAAAATCGCGGCTGAGTAGGCGGCGACGCCCGAGCCCAGAAACATGTAGCCGAGCTGGGAGATGGTCGAGTAGGCGAGGACGCGCTTGATGTCGGTCTGCACCAGGCCGATGGTGGCGGCGAACAGCGCTGTGGTGGCACCGATGATGGCGACCGTGGTGAGCGCCAAGGGCGCGTGGTCAAACAGGACATGGGTCCGCGCGATCATGTAGACGCCGGCGGTGACCATGGTGGCGGCATGGATCAGCGCGGAGACCGGCGTGGGGCCTTCCATGGCGTCGGGAAGCCAGATATAGAGAGGTAATTGGGCAGATTTTCCGGTTGCGCCGAGCACCAGGCAGAGCGCGGTGGTGGTCAGCACGCCCGCCATCCAGGTGGGGTTGGCATTGAGCTTGGTCGCGATTTCGGCGAAGTTGAGCGTGCCGAAATTTGCCACGAGCAGGAACATGCCAATGAGGAAGCCGACGTCGCCGATGCGGTTGACGATGAATGCTTTTTTGCCTGCGGCTACGGCGGACGGTTTGGTGAACCAGAAACCGATGAGCAAATACGATGCCAGGCCCACGCCTTCCCATCCGACAAACATCACCAGCGCGTTGCCGGCCAGCACCAGTGTGGTCATGAAGAACAGGAACAGATTGAGATAGCTGAAGAAGCGGGCGTAGCCTTTGTCGTGGGCCATGTAGCCGACGGAGTAGATGTGGATGAGAAAGCCGACGCCGGTGATGACCAGCAGCATGAGGAGCGAAAGCTGGTCGAGGACGAAGCTGAAGTCGACCTGGAGCGTGCCGACATTGAGCCAGGTGCCGAAGGTCTCAACCACGGGCTCATTCAGCTTCGGCAGATCGGCAAAGAAACCTGGAGCGTTGCCGAGGACAACCAGAAACGAGCCCAGCGGCGCCACCAGCGCCACAGTCGTCACCAGAGCTTTGGGCAGACTCCGGCCGAGCAGCCCGTTGATCAAAAATCCCACGAAGGGCAGCAGTGGGATCAGCCAGAGATGGAGGTATCCGTTCATAGTTTCATCAAGTCGATACGGTCGACGGCCAGGGTGGAACGGGCGCGGAAGACGGCAATGATGATGGCCAGGCCCACGGCTGCTTCGGCCGCGGCCACCATCATGACAAAGAAGACAAAGATCTGGCCCTTCACCGCGTGCCACTGGTGCGCGAAGGTGACAAAGGAAAGGTTCACGGCGTTGAGCATGAGCTCAATGGACATAAACACAGTGATGAGGTTGCGCTTGATGAGAAAGCCGAGAACGCCGAGTGTAAACAAGGCCGCGCTCAACAGCAGATACCACATCAGGGGGACGTCCTGGGTAAGGAATGAGCTCACTTGGCCGCCGTCCTTTCCCGGGTGGCGAGTTCCCGGTTGCTGACTGATTCTGGTTCGCCGTGCGGATCGCCGTGGCCATGTCGGGCCAGCGCTACGGAGCCGAGAATGGCGATGAGGATGAGCACCGATGTGACTTCGAAGGGCAGCAGCAGTTCATGAAACAGGACGCGGCTGAGGTCTTCCGTGGAGGTGATGCCGTCGCTGAGGCTGGCGGAGCCCAGGCCGCGGGAGGTAAGCAGAATGGTGGCGATGAGGCCGAGAATGACGACGCCGGCGGGGAAGCCGAGGACACGATAGACGCGGCTGCCCATGGTGCGCTCCTCACGTCCGGCGTTCAGCAGCATGACGGTGAAGACAAACAGCACCATAATGGCGCCGGCATACACGATCACCTGCGCGGCGGCCAGGAACTCGGCACCCAGGAGCAGGTAAAGGACTGCCAGCGAGGTCATCACCACGATCAGCGACAGGGCGCTGTTGATGGGATGGCTCTGGACGAGGAGATTGATGGCCCCGGCCAGGCAGAATCCGGCAAAGAGAAGAAACAGGATCAGGTGCATCGTACCTTGATGAGCGCGCTACGGCCGAAACCAATGGTACGGCCAGTTAAGGGGAAGGACGATGGTGCGAACCATTCAGGGGCCGGTCGGACTCCCCAAAATCCTTTCCGATTGTAAATCAGCGATAAGCCAGCCACAGGCTGGTGGCCACAATGTTCAGCATGGCCAGAGGCATCAGGTAGCGCCAGCCGAAGTTCATCAGCTGGTCATAACGGAAGCGGGGCAGCGTGCCGCGCACCCAGACGTAGAGAAACAGGAAGCAGAAGACTTTAAAGACAAACCAGAACAGGGAAAGGCCGGCGTTGACGAAGACATTTTCAAACGGGCCGATGAGGTTGCCCAAAGGGCTGGTCCATCCGCCCAGAAACAGGAGCGTGGCGACGCAGCCGACGGTGATCATGTTGGCGTATTCGGCCATAAAAAACATGGCGAATTTCATGGAACTGTATTCGGTGTGGTAGCCGCCTGTCAGTTCGCTCTCGGCTTCGGGCAAATCAAACGGCGAGCGGTTGGTTTCAGCGTAGGCGGACATCAGGTAAATGAAGAACGCGACGAATTGAAGGCCGCCGAAGATGTTCCATGTAGCGATGCCCTTGGTGGCCTGCTGCTCGACGATCACGCGCAGATTGAGTGAGCCGGCGCGCAACACCACGCCGACCAGCGAGAGGCCGAGGGCCAGCTCATAACTGATCAGTTGCGCGGAAGAGCGCAGCGAGCCGAGCAGCGAGTATTTGTTGTTCGACGACCAGCCGGCGAGGGCGATTCCGTAGACGCCGATCGAAGTGATGCCGAGAATGACGAGAAGACCGATGTTGATGTTGGAGATTTCAAACAGGTCAAAGCCGTGCGGGCCGGCATGTGGCTCGCCGAAGGGAACCACCGCGAAGGAGACCAGCGCGCAGCTCAGCGAGATGATGGGCGCCAGCAGATAGAGCGGTCGATAGACTCCGGTGGGGATGATGTCTTCTTTGAGAAAGGATTTGGCGCCGTCGCACAGGGGCTGGAGCATGCCGAAGTAGCCGACGCGGCTCGGTCCCCAGCGGTTCTGGATGCGGCCTACAAGCTTGCGCTCGAGCAGCACCGTGTAGGCCACGGCCATCAGCGTGACGACGGTCACTACGGCCACTTTGAGCAGGCTCCACAGGAAGAATTCTAGAATCGTCACTTGCTTTCAGCCTCTTGGTTGCTGGTTGCCATGAAAGTTCGCTGCATAATCCGGGCCGAGGATCCGGGCCATTGCTTCGCGCCCCATTGCCTTTGCTCAATGGCTCAAGCCTCCGTTCTGGTGCCACTCCTGCGGCAGCTCGGAAGCCAGGGTTCGACAACAGGCACTTGCTAATCGGCGGCTGCCTCGGCCGGTGAGTGTGCCTGGTGCTGTTGGAGCTGGTTGAGCGCCGGGCTGTAACGGCCCAGCGCGGAAGAGGTGAACAGGGTCTCATGCGCAGGTACGATTTGGTCGCCGCTGGATGCGGCCACGGCGGAGAGGGGCACAAAGCCTGGCTCGGTGGAAACGTCATTGCCACCGAAAAGATTAATGCGGTCGAGGTTGTAGCCGGGGACCAGGCGCTCAATTTCATCCAGAACCGCAAGCGGATCGAAGGGGCTGAGCCGGGGTTCGAGGTTGTTGGAGGCAAGCCACACGGCGTGGCGATCGGCTTCGCCCGACTGCACGCCCCGCGACTGGCCCAGATCGGCAGTGACGCCGCCTTTGCCGAAAGGCACGAGGGTTTTGACATCGACGCTCATGGCGCCGGCCAGGCGGACGAGGATTTCAAAATCGGGCTTGACGCCGGCATGATCGGCGGCCTTTTTCACCAGTTGCACATCGCCGAAGGTGTTGGTGACGGTGCCGGACTTTTCATAGAGGCTGGCGGCGGGAAAGACAACGTCCGCCAGCGCGGCGGTTTCGGTGAGGAAGATGTCTGCGACGACCAGGAACGTATTTTTGAGCGAGGCAGGGTTGACGCTGAGCCTGGCGACCGGATTGGCGCCGACGACCAGAAGCGCGCCGAGTTCGCCGCTCGCCGCGGCGGCGAACATTTCGCTGAGCGGCTTGCCGGCAGTTTTTGGCAAGTCGGGATATTCAGCGAATGCTCCCGGCTCGGCAACGGGAATGTAGCCGGGCAGCAGAGCGGGGAACAGGCCCATGTCGGCGGCGCCGCGCGAGTTGGCGTGGTCGCCAAGATAGGCAAAGCGGACGTTGCCGCGCGCCAGGCCCCAGGAGACGAGGGCTTGGACGGCTGCGCCGCGGAACTCCTGGCCGAAGACGATGACCAGAGATTCTTCGGCCATGACCGCCTTGGCGAAGTCCGATTCCTTGCGATCGAGGATGGCGGTCACATCCTTGTAGCCGTTGGGCGGAAGTCCCTGTACGGCGCGGGCCTGACGCTCCAGCTTGATGGGCTTTGAATTGGCGATGTAGAGGCGCGCCTTGTTGAGGCGCACGTTGGTGCGCAGCTGCCAGCCAAGCAGTGGATGCTCTTCAGTCGGATCGCCGCCGATCAGCAGGATGGCCGGAGCGGCGGCGATGTCGCGCAGGCTGGCGGCCTTGTCTTTGTGGCCGGCCAGCGCGCGCGCGAAGGCCGCGTAATCGGTGCTGCGCTGGTGATCGATGTGGTTGGTCTTCAGTACGGTGCGCGCGAATTTCTGCAGCAGGTAATTTTCTTCGTTGGTGGTCTGGTTGGAACCGATGACGGCGATGGCTGAACCGCCGCGGCTGTCGCGGATTTCCCGGAGCTTGTTGGCGGCCAGGCGCAGGGCGTGCTCCCAGGTTGCCGGTTCAAGCTCGCCTTTGCTGTTGCGGACCAGAGGCTTCAAGAGCCGTTCTGCGCTTTCGACAAAGTCGAATCCGAAGCGGCCCTTGGCGCAGAGAAAGTCGTTGTTGATGCCGCTCTTGTCGCGGTTGTCGGCGCGGACGATTTCCGAGCCGTTATCCACCTGACGCACGCCCAAGGTGACTTTGCAGCCGTCGGCACAATGGGTACAGACAGTCGAGACGTGCTTCATCTCCCAGGGCCGGGTCTTGTAGCGATAACTGCCGCTGGTAAGCGCGCCGACTGGGCAGACATCGATGCACATGCCGCATTGCTCGCAATCGAGCTGGCCGGTGAGGCCATCGGGGGTAGTGCTGTTGGGAGCGATGACCGAGCCTACGCCGCGGTTATGCACCCCCAGGGCCCACACGTCCATGCCTTCGCCACACATGCGGATGCAGCGGTAGCAGAGAATGCAGCGGGGGCGATCGTAGTAAACGGCCGGAGACCACTGCTGCTCTTCGCGATGCTGCTTGGCCTCGGCGTAGAGACTTTCGCCCGCGCCGTACTTGAAAGTCATGTCCTGCAGTTCGCATTCGCCACCAGCGTCGCAGACCGGGCAGTCGAGAGGATGATTGCCAAGCAGCAGCTCGATGGTAGCCTTGCGGGCTTGCGCGATTTCCGGCGATTCGGTGACGAATACCTGGCCTTCGGCGACGGTGGTGGTGCAGGCGGTTTGCAGCTTGGGCACTTTTTCCTGGCGCACGACGCACATGCGGCAGGCTGCCTGCAGGCTGAGGCCGGGGTAATAACAGAACGCGGGCACCTCGATGCCGGACTTGCGGCAGGCCTCGATCAGCAGCATTCCCGCCGGAGCGGTGAGTTTCTTTCCATCGACTGTGAAGGTTACGTCTGGCATTTTGTCCTTATGCAGGGATGGCCTGGTGGATGCGGCCATAGGCCGGAACTTGAATCGCCAACGGCTCGACGAGGAAGGATTCGAGGTCTTCAAAGTCTTCTCGATGGAACTCGACCCTCGATGTGTTTGGCTCCGGGTTCGGATCGCCTTGCTCTGCCATCATTGCAAGGTGAGCCTCCAGGGCCGGGCGCATCTCGTCGAGCTTCCCGCCAACAGACCTGCCGTCGAGTGCCTCCGGCGCATGGCGAGAGAAATTCGTGCCGGTCGAATTTCGGTAGAGCACAAGATGAGTCCTGTTCATTTCAGCCCCGCTTGTTTCAGAATACTCGCGACGGTGAACTTCAAGATATCCCTGGCTTCCCATCAGATGGTAGAGCGACGATACCGGGCTGGGTCGGATGTGAATCCCCGGGATGGCGGCCGGTCCGGCGTTTCAACCCCCATCCGTGTTGCTCGCCTGATCCGGATCACTCCACTTGCCTGTCAGGCGGCTCCTGGCGCGCGTCCTGCTTTGCCCATGGCTCAGACTTAGAGAAATGCCCGATCGCTAAACCACGGCCAGTTCAACGTGTTTTGCGAACGGGCACGGCTTGCCGTTCAGGTGGTCTTCAAACTCCTTGCGGAACTTTTTTACAAAGCCGATCGTGGGCATGGCGGCGGCGTCGCCGAGCGGGCAGAAGGTGCGGCCCATCATGTTTTCGGCCAGGTACTGAATGTTGTCAATGTCCTTGGCAACTCCGTATCCGGCGTGGAAGCGGGTGAGCGATTTCTTCAGCCAGTCGGTGCCTTCGCGGCAGGGAATGCACCAGCCGCAGGACTCGTGCTGATAAAAGCTGATCGTGCGCAGGGCGAACTCGACGATGCAGGTCCGGTCGTCGATCACGACGACCCCGCCTGAGCCCAGCATCGATCCTGCCTTGCCCACCTGGTCGAAATCCATCCCCAGGTTTTCAATCTCTTCAGGCAACAGAACCGGCGTCGACGATCCGCCGGGAACGACGGCTTTGAGGGCGCGCCCGCCGCGTACGCCGCCGCCTACTTCGTAGATCATCTTTTTGAGGTTGTAGCCCATGGGCAGTTCATAGACGCCCGGCCGCTCGACGTGGCCGCTGAGGCCGAACAGGCGCGTGCCGCCGTTGCGCGGCGAGCCGATGGCCGCAAATGCCGCGCCGCCCATTTGGATGACGTGAGGCACGGTGGCGATGGTCTCCGCGTTGTTGATGACCGTGGGACCGCCATAGAGGCCGACGACGGCCGGGAACGGCGGCTTGATGCGCGGCACGCCACGCTTGCCTTCGAGCGACTCCATCAGGGCCGACTCTTCACCGACTTCATAGGCGCCGGCACCGGATTGGGTGATGACTTGAAATTCAGTGTCCGAGCCGAAGATGCCGTTGCCGAGGAAGCCTTTCGCGTAGGCGTCGGCGACGGCCTTCTCCATGATCTCGAGCAGGTAGCGATACTCGCCGCGGAGGTAGATGAAGCCGGTCCTGGCGCCGATGGCCAGTCCCGCGATGATGGTGCCTTCGATGACGGCGTGAGGGTCGTGCAAGAAAATCAGATGATCTTTGCAGGTGCCGGGCTCGCTCTCGTCGCCGTTGACCAGGACGTATTTTGGTTTGGCCGATTGCTTGGGCACAAAGGACCATTTGAGGCCGGTGGGGAAGCCCGCGCCGCCGCGTCCGCGGAGGCTGGAGGTTTTCATCTCTTCGATGATCCATTCCGGGCCCTGGGTAAGGCATTTCTTCGCCGACTCGTAACCGCCCAGTTCGACGTAGCGGTTGATGTCGGCCGCGCCCATGCCAAAGCGCCTGCTGACTACCTTGACTTCATCGGGATGAGAAACGAGCCTGGGCATTAGCGCGCCGTCCCTTCCGGCCTTTGCCGGCCGCGGTAAGTTTCCAGAATGCCGGGAACGTGATCGGGGGTGAGCTCGTCGTGAAAATCGTAGTTGACCTGGATGGCCGGCGCCCAGCAGCAGGCGCCGATGCACTCGACTTCTTCGAGAGAAAACAATCCGTCCTTGGTGATGCCCTTGTGGCCGATGTCGAGTTCGTCCTGGAAGCGTTCATAGAGATCATAGGCGCCGCGCAGCATGCAACTGATGTTGGTGCAGACCTGCACGTTGTATTTGCCGGCGGGCTTGAAGCGCAGCATGGAGTAGTAGGTGGCCACGTTGCGCACATCGAGTTCGGTGATGCCGATGCGCTCGGCAACTTCGGCAACGACTGCCTCGGAGAGGTAACCGATCTCGTCCTGCGCGTAGAGGAGCATGGGAACCAATGCCGAGCGGCGCACCGGATACTTCTCGACCAATGCGTCAAAGCGCGCGGCCAGTTTGGGCGAAAACAGAGACATGGTTTCAGAGCTCATTGTGTATTAACTCCCGTGCCCATCGTTCGGCTGCCATATCCATCTCTTCCTCGTCGGCTCCCAGCTGGCGGAGTCTGCCGTGTTCGGTGAACTCCAGTTTGCCTTGCCTTCCATCTTCGCGCTGCCAGCGCACTTCAGCACCGGTGCGCGTCAAATCGAGCCACAACCCGCCTTGGCGTACCAGGATCTTCTCCTCGCCCAATTCAACGGTTGCCTGCCGGCGGCCGTTCAGCCCGTGGGCCGCGGTGTAGCTTCTCAGAAGCGAAGCGAGCGAAACCCAGAGCTCGACGTAGAGTCCCGCCTTGGCGGGTGATTCGGTGTCGGTCCGCAAGTGGCTTGCAAGAACCAAGTTTCCCTCAGGGGCCGAAGCCCACGTTCTGAATCAGTCGGTCTAGGGCACCAATCAAGCCGTGCCCTTTCAAAATTCGAACTTACTCTGAACTTACTCTGAACTTACTCTGAACTTTCCCTGCCAGGCCGGTGGCAGATCCACCACGAATCTCCGTTACCGGTCAATCTCCCCCAGCACAATGTCAATCGAGCCGATGACGGCGACTACGTCGGCCAGCATTCTTCCCTTGCACATCACTTCCAGTGCCTGCAGGGTGGGGAACGAGGGATAGCGCATGTGCACCCGGTAGGGCTTTGCGGTGCCGTCAGAAACAATGTAATAGCCGGTCTGGCCGTGGCCGGCTTCAATGCCCTGATAAATCTCGCCGGCAGGAACAGAGAAGCCTTCGGTGACGATTTTGAAGTGATGGATCAGCGCTTCCATCTGCGTCTTCATCTTCTCGCGATCCGGCAGGACGATCTTTGGCGTGTCAGCCTTGACCGGTCCGCCTGGCATCCCGTCCAACGCCTGCTGAATGATGCCGATGCTTTCCCGCATCTCCAGCAAACGCACTTCGTATCTTCCCCAGCAGTCGCATCGATTTGAAACCGGTACCTTGAACTGGAACTTCTCGTAACTCGAGTACGGCATGTCGCGCCGCAGGTC
>DATDLS010000275.1:0-31781 GCA_036519195.1 Occallatibacter sp.
GATGGCTCGTAAAGGCCCCGGTATGCCCGAAGGTATTCCGCCGCACTGGCAGTTCTACCTCACCGTCGACGACATCGAAGCTGCGCAGAAACGTGTGATGGATGCGGGCGGCGAAATAGTGCTGCCTCCCATGGACGTCCCCGGCGGCTCGCGCATCCTGCAGGCCACAGACGACCAGAACGGCCACTTTGCTCTCATGCAGGGACCAAAATCGTAACCGCGATGTATTTCATGCCCGATGCAGCTGCTCTTCGCTCGCAGGAGAACGGCTGCCGAACTTACGGTGAGTTTTGAAAACCTGAGAGGAGAGAGCAACATGTCCGAGAAGATGATTACATGCCTGTGGTTCGACCACGGGAAAGCTCGCGAAGCAGCCGAATTCTATGCCGCCACCTTCCCTGACAGTCATGTCGGTAAGACCAGCGCCTCACCCACGGACACGCCGTCAGGTCCCGAAGGCCAGGAACTCATCGTTGAGTTCACCGTCTGCGGGCGCGATTTCCTCGGACTCAATGGCGGTCCGAAGTTCGTCCCCAACGAAACGGTCAGCTTCATTATCCTCACCGACGATCAGGCAGAGACTGACCGCCTGTGGAACGCCATCGTCAGTAACTGCGGCCAGGAAAGCATGTGCGGTTGGTGCAAAGACCGCTGGGGCTTTTCGTGGCAGATCACTCCGCGTGCACTGCTGGCCGCGACCCAGGACCCGGATCGCGCTGCCGCCAAGCGCGCGATGAATGCGATGATGACGATGCGAAAGATCGACATCGCCGCGATCGAGGCTGCTCGAGCCGGCTGATATCGCCCGAAGCGCAATCAGTCACCCTGCCGGGGAACTGTGGCCGCTGGTCGCCCGCGTTCTTAGACTGAACCCCCGTATGACCAGTCAGAGAGGAGTGCCGAATGGCCGACAACACCAATCTCATCCCCGCAGCAGAGCTCGCCGCAAAAAACAAAGTGCACTTCCCCAACGAGAGCCCGGAGTATCGTCAAGCTCGCAATGATCTTCTTTCCGCGGAGATTGAGCTCCGTCGCCACGTCGAACGCGTCGCAGCACTCCGCCGCCCCTTCCTTCGGGTGGTGAAATCCCGGAAGACTATGTCTTTGAGAGCTCCGATGGAGCGGTTCGCCTTTCACAGCTGTTCGGCGACAAGGATACGCTGGTTATCTATAGCATGATGTTCGGACCCCAACGCGAGAGAGCGTGCCCCATGTGCACCGCCATGCTCACGTCATGGGAGGGGACTGCCAGAAACCTGCGCGAACGTGTCGCTCTTGCCGTCACCGCGCGCTCACCGATCGAACGTCTCCTCGACTTCAAAAGAGAACGTGGCTGGCAGAACCTGCAGATTTACTCCGACAGGAAAGGCGATTACACCCGCGCTTATGTCAATGCCGACGATGGCGACGTCCCTGGTCTTGCAGTCTTCACTCGCGGCGACGGCAAGATTCGCCACTTCTGGAGCGGAGAGATGAGTGGTGAGATGGCCGACCCCGGCCAGGACCCGCGCGGAGCCCCGGACCTCGACTCCTTGTGGACGATCCTTGACCTCACACCCGCGGGTCGCGGCTCCTCCTGGTATCCAAAGCTCGAATACACCAGCCTGACAACGATCAAGTAAGCTCGATGCGTTCGCCTAGCAGGTTATGTTGGCACCCCGTGAGACCTAGCCAGATGGCCGAAAAATCCGCATATGGACACCTGGTAGCCAGCAAACAATATTGAAAGGCACTTCTCCGATAAGCCGGTTTGCACTAAGGTTTTACGTCTAGGTGGACTGGATTTGAAACACGCACTATAAATACAGGCGGCCAGCCCGGTGTGCCTGCAAACGACGTTGTTTGGGCGGATCATCGGGCGTCTCCTCAATCCAATACCTGGGGATCGATAGGAGCTGCGGTCAGAGAGAAGGTACTTGCGGAAGTCGCAGCCAGTACTCGATGCGTATCCCATCTGGATCATCAAGCCAGATATACTTCGTCAATCCATCTCGCCAGAGCATGATTGCACTGTGAGCGACACCCTGCTGGCTTAAATGCAACTCGATGGTCTCTAACTCTTCGATGGTGCGTACGGCCAACGCTATGTGGTTCAGGCCGATATTCTCCTTGTCATAAGGAGTCGCATGTTCGACACATGGCGTGAAGAACAATCGCGTATCGCCGACCATGTACATGATGTATCCGTCAGCTTTGAAGGGTTCTCCCAAGAGTACGTTATAAAAGCGTTCCGTTCTGGTCATGTTGGGAACTCGGAAGACCAAGTGGTCTACGACCGTTGTTTGGAACATCAGAGGCCTCCTATGGAATGGTAAAAATACTCTGCACTTGATTATGTCATTCGAACCACTGGGAGATTTCCCTCGGGCACGCCCCAGTTCGATTGCCGCGACGTTTCTCGAGAAGCAATAAATCGCTATGCGCTTACTGACAGCCTTTGGATAGCCAAATCGCAAAATCCCGAGTAGGGTTGGATTCCGCCTACGCGCCTCAAACCAGGTAAACTGGCCGCACTTTTGCTCGAAGAAAACGTTGGGCTACAGTTGAGTTTCGTGAGTGGCAGACAAACGCTGTTTCATCCAAATTACTCCGTGTGTAAAGCCTGCATCGGATCGATCTTGGAGGCCCGCGTGGCAGGCAGCCACACCGCGAGCAGCGCCACAACGGAAAGGATGAGTGGCCCGGAAAGGAACGCGACCGAATCCCAGGGTCTTACGGCGAAGAGGAAGCTCGCGATGAGGCGGGTAAGGCCAAAGGCCGCACCGATGCCCAGGATTAGGCCGAGAATCGTCAGTCTCATGCCATGCCAGACCACCAGCCTGCGAATGGCAGAGCGGTCCGCACCCAGCGCCATGCGAATGCCCATCTCTTGGGTACGCTGTGCGACCGAGTAGGCCATGAGGCTGTAGATGCCGATAGCGGCCAGAACCAGCGCGATTGCTCCGAAGATGGTCAACAGCAGCATGTTGAAACTCTCGCGGGCTGTCGAACGCCCCATCACTTCCTCCAGGGTTCGGACATGGGCTACTGGAAATCCCCCACTCGCCAGGCGAAGTTGCTCGGTCACTGCGGCGATGGCCTGATGGGGGTTGCCATGGGTGCGTACCATCCAAAGCAGCGGCTGCACATTCGTGTAGGACGCCGTGTATTCGTCCGTGACCTGCGCAATCGGAACGATTACCATCGCGTCTGGCGGGCGGCCAAGACCGTCGTTGTGAGTGTCGCCGACCACTCCTATGATTGTTGGCGAAGTCTCATTCAGTTCCGGTCCGTAACCCTTACTGATGAGGAGCTGTCGGCCAACGGGGTCTTCCCTGGGCCAATACTGTTTTGCCAGTGCTTCGTTGATCAGAGCCACGGCTGGCGCGGTGGCGGTGTCATTCTCATTGAAATCGCGGCCGCGCAGAATAGGAATCTTGAAGACGCTCAGGTAGCCGGGCGAAATGCTCATCCATCGGCTGTTATACAGGTGGTCTTTGTCGAGCGGCTGTCCAGCGATCTGGAAGGGCAGACCGTCTCCGACCTGAATGGGCAACCAATAGGCGACGGCTGAAATTTCTACGCCGGGGATGGCATTCAGCCGGTCGCGTCCACTGTGCGAAAGCTGAACCACGCCGGCAGTTTTTTGGAAATGGTCCCCGGTAAGCGACATTTCCATCGTGAGAACATTCTCGGTGTCGAATCCGGGATCGACAGCGTGCAGGGCAATGAAGGTGCGGATAAGAAGCACGGAGCCGATCAGCAGGACCAGCGCCAGAGAGACTTCGCTGACGACAAGCAGCGAGCGTGTCTTCCCTTGACGGAATCCAGTCCCGGAGCGGCTGCTGCTTTCCTTCAGCGCGGAGTTCAGATCGGTTCGGGAAGCGGTCAAAGCTGGAAAAAGTCCGAAGAGAATGCCTGTGAGAAGCGATACGGCAAGGGTGAACGCGAGTACGCGCCAATCCACGTTCACCGCGGAGCCGTCTTCGCCAATGCGGGGCAGCCCTGCGGGGCTAATTGCAAGCAGAGCGCGTACTCCCGCAAACCCGAGCGCCATGCCGAGAATGCCGCCGCTGAGCGAGAGCATAACGCTCTCGATTAGCAGTTGGCGCACGATGCGCGAGCGGCTCGCTCCGAGAGCGCAGCGGATCGCAAACTCACGCTTGCGTCCCGTAGCGCGCACCAGCAGCAGATTTGCGATATTGGCGCAGGCGATCAGCAGCACCAGGCTCACCGCTCCCAGCATAATCAGCAGCGATGTGCGCGCGTCGCCGACGATGCTGTCCCGGAGCGGCTGGATCTGCAACTCGACCCGCGGACTCGTCCGTGTGGGGTAGTCGTGATGATATTGAACGGCGGCCAGCTTCAGTTGCGCCTTTGCCTGTTCCAATGTCACGCCAGGTTTGAGCACTGCGGCGACATGAAAGTAGATGTTCATGTTGCTGCTGACGGGTTCAAACTGAAAAGGCAGCCAAAGATCCGCTTCGGGCTCGGCGAGAAACTGCTTTCCGATCACGCCAATAATGGTGTACGGCTCATTGCCCAGCGAGAGCGATCTTCCGATCACGGCAGGGTCGCCCGCGAACCTGCGCTTCCACAGCCCATAGCTCAACACCACGACCTTGCCCCCGTTGGGGGAGTCTTCATTCGGAGTGAAGGTTCTTCCCAGCATCACCGGAGCGCCGAAAAGCCGGAAGTAGCCTTCTGTAACGTGAATGCCGCGGATCTGCTCGAGGCGGTCGCCGGTGAGGTTGAAGCCGGGGCCGGACATGTCATACGCGGCAACCTCCTGGAAGACACTCGTCTGCCGCTGGTAGACGTGAAACTCAGGAATACAGGAAAGGAAATTGGGGAGAGTGGTTGAGCGCGAGCCAAACTCCACCATGCGATCGGCATCGGGATAGTTGAGAGGTTTGAGCAACACGGAGTTGACTACGGTGAAGATGGCGGTGTTGGCCCCAATACCCAGCGCCAGCGCGGCTACGGCAGCAAGGGTGAAACCGGAGTTGTTAAGCAGCGTTCGGAATGAATATTTGACGTCGTTGCTGACTTCGCCCATTCGTCGACTCCGTATCGCAGGTTCGGCGGAAGGCGCTCCGAATCCGCGTGGTAGATTCAATGCTCTTCGTCGAATCGTATCTCACCAGGGTTCAATTCGAATGGGCCTCCGATCACCAGCATTTCGAGAATCGAGCAAACTTGTATCTCATCCGTCCGGTCGCCCGGGGAGAAGGCAAATCTCAGACGAGTGTTTTGAGGGAATTTCGGGCAGTCTGGCGCCACTCAATGGATCGCAGTCGAGCTATGGATGCCCCCGGCCTGGCGCTGGTTTCGGCCAACACGTTTTTGGTGCGGAGGATGTACCGCTATTCCGGGCGGCGGTCGCCAAAAAGGCAGGGCTTGAAGGGGTTCGTGGTGGTGGCAGTGGAGCGCCAGTTGATCCTGGCGATCCTGGCGATGCTGGCGCAATGAGCGCGGCAAGCGCCGGGGAACGATCGCAAGGAACTTGCCCGCTATGTTTGCCCAGGCTCATCAACATACCCTTAGAGGCTCGGTGTGCCGAATGACTCTGAGTCCGATTCGAGCGCGATGATTGTTTTTGCCGGGAGCAACTCCCAGCGGACCGTATCATCCTGGCCAAACGGGGCAAAAAAGACCTGCAAGATTCACAGAATTCGGGCTCAGTTGCCGGTGGATTTCTCGCCGGAAAAATATATCCTGCGCCCGGTGGTCGAAACTGTCTTTTTTGCCGCCAAACACAAACTGAGCTGTCGTGCTCCTGGAAGAACGATTGCTACGCAAGCTCAGCCGGCTCTGCTGCTCGGCGTTGCTGACAATATCTATCGCCTCTGGTTGCCCGTTACTATGGGGATGAGGCTGGATTCAGACCATAGCTGGCTGAAGAATGGATTAATGATGAATCTGCTACGCTTGGTCGCGGCTGAGAGCGTCAAGCGCCGTATGCGCGATGGTCTGCGCCTGTTGTCGAAGTTCGGAAACCGCGGTTGATTCCCAAAGTGTGGCTTTCCGGAGGGTGCCGGCGACCAGCAGATCCTGGCGGGCGTCTTTGCTGACACCAATGGCCCGACCAGAATCGTCCGTGAGCAAACCCAAGCCCAATTCATCGTTGCAGATTGTGCCAGCATCGAGAAGAGGCCGAAGGAAAGGGTGTGTTCCGTGCCGATTGTGTGCGCCTGGACCGGTACAGTTCACCACCCAGGAGACCCTCGCGGTTCGTGGGGCAGAAAGACCGCGCCGGGAGAACGTGACATCGATACCGTCCGCGTCCGCAGTCGCGGCGATCATAGAGCCCGCAACGACTTCGAGCGTCTTCTCCCGGCGCAGGTGGTCGATGGCATTTGCAACCGCAGGCGCCATGCGATGACGGTGAATTTCCCAGAACGGGCGCAAGTGTCTCAGGAATCGCGACCGTTCTTCGACGTCAAGACGGTCCCATAGGCGCGGAATCATGGGGCGCAGAGCGTCGATCACCTGTTGCCAATCCCCGCCTGACTCGCTCGCGGTCGCTATGTGCCGCCGAAGAATGGAGGCCAGTTGGCAAATCGTCATGGGCGTTGCCGAGTTCAGGCATTCATCAGCGAACCCGGATAAGCCCGTCGCTGCTCTTTGCGGCCGCAAGTGGGGCAAGGGGATCAACCCGCGACGAGAAATGGCGATGAGCGGCGCAACCCGATCCGGCCTGTTCAGCGTGAGAATTGCGTCGACTGCAGTCAACCCGCTGCCGATCAGCAGAACTGGTTCATCCGGCTCAATCGAGCTTAAGGCCAACGAGGCCCAGGGGTCGGTTACGTACCGGACACGGGGACCACTCCACGTGTTCGCGAGCGGATCATTGGGAGGCAGATGCCCAACCGCGAGGATCGCTAAGTCCGCCTGGATGCTTCGGCCACTGGCTGTTTTTACGCTCCAACCGGATGAGGAAAATGGTGCCAAGTGCGTCACCTCGTCGTGCATGACCTCGGCACTAAGGTGCTCTCTGGTTGCTTCCGCGAAATCAGACACCGTCTTGCGAAGATAGTGGCCGTAGATCTTTCGAGGCAGGAAGTCATCAGGCCCAACCAGGGGATCGTTTGATTGTGCGAAGGTTACAAAGTCCTCCGGCATATCGGGCCATGCGCTCATGCGCCTCGCAGGAACGTTCAGTAGATGCCGTGCATTCGTGGTGCGATAAGCGACGCCATCGCCGATGGAAGTTTGCCGGTCAATAAGGATAAAGTGGAGTGGCCTTGCCGCTTCATTCCCGAAACGAATCAGGTTCGCCAGCGTCATGAGACCGCTGAAGCCTCCGCCGACGATCGCAATCACTCTCGCGTCTGGCCGGGCGGGCCGCAAGAAAAGTCGGGGCGGCAAATTTTCGGCGATTACGTAACTCCGGAGATCTCGCAAAGGTGGAGAATAAATATGGACCGTTACCAGCACTTCGTTCAATGCACTGTTCGCGAGTGAGTGGACGATCAGACCGGGATCGATACTGATTTCTTGAGGGCCAATCCGGGTCGCTGTCGTCCTCTGGACTCGGCCGTCCGGCATTTTCTCGTACTGTTGCTCAGTCAGGTGGCCCTTCACCACCTTCAGTCCGCAAAGTGAACCAGCGTGATCGTGCGCGACACTGCCTTGGGACGGAGACCAAGTGAGCACCAACACCTCATAGTTTTCACGCCGAACGACCCAGTGGCGGGCGTAGGTATCGGTACGAGGTTCGACATACGGAGCCACCTCAGGCCAATCGAGGGTGGCCTGAATTAGCAACTGTCGAACGGTGGACTCGTCGAGCACGCCTTTGCGGGCGTCCAATTCGTCAACTAGCGAGACCAGGGAATATTGATTCTGATTCGAAATCGCTGTTTCTGCCATATCCCATACCTGCTGTGATTAAATTCTGAGGCGCTCGACCCATAAATAACCACAATAGGCAGCGGCGCAATTTGAATAAGAACAAGCCCGCTCCGCCGTTCAGTCGGCTCCCTTTGACCTACCCGCAAAACATCCCACTCTGGCCTCCGGGTGAGACCGAATTGTCTCAAGAGGCCCATGAGCAGGATGCCGTATTTTCGTGGTAAGGGTTTGTTGTACTTCATGGAATTGCCATCCAAGCCGGCAACACACCCCAGCTTCCTCGAGAATGCAATGGGCGGCAACCGCGTCCCCGTCCATTGTCTCGGTGAATGCGGGACAGCGATCAGAGTAGTCCTCGGCTACAGGGCAGAGATTCGGCGAACTCCCCATGACGATGACAATGAACTTGCGTTTCTCTGCCCCGCCGATGGAGCACTCGAGGCTTGGCTCCTGGGATCGGCGAGAAGGACTTGCTCGCGTCCGAACCGTTGCTCTCTCCGCCCGTGCGGCTTTGACTTGCGTGGTGATTTCCCGATCAACCTTGCCGGCCCCCGCGCTTTTGGCAATCGGCGCATTGGAATCGATCAGAGCAACCTTGACGGTAAATTCCCCGTTGGCTCGGAGAAACTCTTGGATGCCGTCCCGAGGGTTAGCCGGCCAGAAAAGCCGCCAGGCCTTTCGCTGATCGAATGGAACTTTCGGGGATTTTTGTGAGAGAACCGGCCAATTCGGCGACAGCAGGGCGAATCTGTTCAGGACGAGATGGTGAGACCGAAGACCGGCCCGAGCCAGCGGCGAGCCGTGTCGCTTGGACTCCATCGCCAGGTCCAACTCGCTATAGACCGTCATAATCGGCTGGCTCGCTTCTGGAGCAAGGGCCACCTCGGACGGGAGCAACTCGCCGAGCCAGTTTTCCGGCTGGACATCGATCACGTTGCACCCCAGTTTTCCGTCGCGTGGTGCAAGGAACGCGGGTCTAAGGCAAGAAGAATGAGATCGAGGCATTCGTCCGCTTTGCGAGCAACTGTTCCCAAGCGGATATCTGGAGCTTTCGGGGCTTCATGTTTGGCGTCGATATCGGTGAAATTTGCCCATTCTCCACGCCGCTCTTTGGCATGCAGTCCCTTCGGGACAGGGCATTCGCGCTCTTGGAGCGGCGTGTCGACGAAAGTTTCCCAAAATTCGTCAGAGTCAAAGCGGGGCGGAAGGATTTCCCGCTCGGCGCGATAGGGGCTGATGAACGAGACGATCACTGCGAGCCTCGCATCCACGAACAGCTTGGAGACTTCCATTACGCGGCGAATGTTCTCTACCCGATCAGGCTCAGAAAAACCGAGATCTCCGCTCAGCCCCTGCCGAATGTTGCCGCCATCCAGCGTGCGAGTATGGCGCCAGATTGCAAACAATCGCTTCCCGAGAAGGGTAGCAAATGTGGATTTCCCTGTTGTTAACAACATAAAAAAATGAATCGTTGCCGGTCGAGAACTGCTTGATATCATCTTCGCCGGAGGCGCAGTCATCCGTCAATGATCCCGCCATGTGGGCCATTCCCTTACAACCGCAAAATGCGGCCGATTTCCCAGCTGAATCCCGGCCCACAGCAAACAGAATCCGAGAATCGGTGGCCCAGATGGTAGGGAATCCGCAACCTGGTCCGCATGGCGTGGGAAGCAACTCGATCCCGATCCAAAATTATGCTTGGACCATCAGTCCGAGGGGAAAGAAAAATGTCGAATAAAGACCTCACCAAGATGATTCCCAGCAAAACGCCAGAATCAGCGGCCATGTTGGCTAGCGTCAAGCGGGCTATGGCGATCACCCCCACTCTCAACCGCTTGACATTCGACGATGCGGACAAGATTCGGGCCGTGTTCAGCGACCTCATCGGCCACAAGGTGGACGAGAGCTTTTCGCTGATCCCACCGTTCTACACTACCGGCGGCGAGAATATCCGCGTGGGACGTAATGTATTCATAAACCAGAATTGCACCGTGTACGACCTTGGCGGGATCGACATTGCCGATGACGTGATGATCGGGCCCAACGTTAGCATTATCACCTCGGGCCATCCGATTGAACCTTCCCAGCGGCGTGCCTTCGTGATCGCAAAGCCCATTGTGATTGAGCGAAGCGTCTGGATCGCTGCCGGCGCGACCATCATCGGTGGCGTAACCGTCGGTGAGAATTCGGTCGTCGCAGCGGGGTCAGTAGTCACCCGGGACGTTCCCCCAGGTACTCTTGTCGGAGGAAATCCGGCGAGAGTTATTCGTTCGATTGGCGGCTGAAAGAATGTCCGCATGGGAGTCGGAACCGGAACTTCAAATCAACCCGCTACCAACGACCCGCCGCTGAAAAGCAGAAGAGGACGGAATGGTGATGAGTTCACCGGAGGACCGGCAGAACGAATGGTCCAGGAACTCGGAGGGGACGGGCGCACTTTCCCATGCTACGGGAGTAGCAGCAAACCAGCCTGAGGGGCCATTCAGCTCTCCATAGGAACAGTTGAGGGCACGTTTCCGGTTACTCATATCGCAGGGCAACGATCGGGTTGACCCTCATGGCCCGGTAAGCTGGGGCGGAGCACGCAACGGCAGCTACTAAAAGGAGCACGATAGAAACTGTCGCTAAGGTTGCCGGATCACTCGCTGCCACCCCATACAACAAATGCGAGAAGCTGGAGAGCAGCCGGCCCAGCAGAAGAGCGGCGACGGAGCCTGCAACGAGCCCCATAAGTGTCAGCCGAAGCCCTTGACCGAGGACCATCCGCAGAACATCCCATCGCTTTGCGCCGAGCGCCATGCGAATTCCGATCTCCTGCACGCGCTGAGTCACTGAATACGAAATCACACCGTAGATCCCGACCGAGGCAAGCAGCAACGAGAGAGAGGAAAACGCGACTAATAGCAACATTGGAAGGCGCTGCGCCGACATCGAGGCCGAAGCAACCTGCTCCATCGTCTGGATGTCATAGACCGGCTGGTCCTTGGCGACCCCATAAATCACATTCTTAATCGCAGGCATGATGGTTGCGACCTCGAGCGGGGTGCGAACGGCTACCGACAACGACCCGGCAAACAACGGCACCCATGCGTCGGGAAGCTGATAAAAGGAAATATAGATCTGGCTCGGATTGTAGGTACCGGAGTCGCCCAACCCCCAATGCCGCACGTGGCCCACCACGCCGACAACCCGGGCAGAGCGCCAATGGGCAATGGTGATGATCTGCCCCACGGGATCGCTGTCAGGGAAATAGGTGTGTGCCAGAATGCTGTCGATGACAATCACGGGCTCGGACTCGGAGGTGTCCGCCGGGGTGAAAAAGCGGCCGCGAAGCAGGGGGATTTTCATGGTCTGAAGGTATTGAGGACCCGTCTCGAAATAGAGCGCATGCGGCGCGTCTTGGATGGAGGTGGACTCCTGCGGGCCGACCCAGAAGGGGCCACCGTTGTCCTGCTCACTCAACGGAACAATATTGGTAAAATCTGCGGCCTGTATGCCGGGGAGATGGCGAATGCGTTCTAGTAACTGCTGATAAGCGATACGAGTACTCGATGCTGTTTTTGTCAGCGACGGCGAGAGCCCGACCCGGAAGGTGATCACATGCTGTGAATTGAAGCCCGGATTTGTGTTCCACAAGTGACGGATGGTGCGCAAGAGCAGACCGGCGCCCACCAACAACACCAGCGTCAGCGCCATTTGAACGATCATCAGAGTGCTTTGAGCGCGGGGATGGGCACGCGTTGAACCATGATCTCCTGTTTTGAGCGAACGTTGCACATCGGTGCGCGAGTTCTTGCGGGCGGCTGCAAGACCGAACAGAATCCCAACCGCGATGGAAATGCCAACGGTGAAAAGAAGCACAGCAACATTGACGCCGACGTTCTCAGCGCGCGGCAGGTTCGCCGAGAACAACGCGAGCACCAGGCTGACCCCGAGTCTTGCTGCGATCAAGCCCAGCATTCCTCCCATGAGCGCCAGAAGTACTCCTTCGGTTAATAATTGCCTTACCATCCGCGAGCGGCTCGCCCCCAGTGCCGAGCGAATGGCAAACTCGCGGTTCCTCGCCGCCGCACGCGCCAGCAAGAGATTTGCGACGTTGATACAGGCGATCAGCAGAACAACTCCCACCGATCCTAAGAGCAGAAGAAGTGTCCCACCAGTGTCGCCGATAATCGACTGTTTCAGCGGTACGATATCGACCCCCAGGTTCCGATCCGCTGTGGGATAGAGACGGTCCAGGCCGTTCTGAACCTCGTCCATCTCAGCCTGGGCCTGACCCATGCTCACATTTGAATTCAGGCGCGCAATACCGAGAAGGTCATGAATGGTGCGATCGTCGTAGAGCAGCGGCTCACTCTGCTCGAGCGGCGTATATACATCTGCATTCGTCCATAGGCGAAATCCCGCAGGAAGAATGCCGGTGATCGTGGTGCCGACGCCGTCAAGGATCAAGGTCTTGCCGAGCGCCTGCGGGCTCGAGGAGAACCGATCTTTCCACAACCGTTGGCTGATGATGACGGCTGCGGCTCCGTGCGGCTGGTTCTCGGATGGGGAGAAATCCCGCCCCAAGGCCAGCCTTACGCCCAGAGTAGCGAAAAAGCCGGAAGAGACTTCCATGCCGTCCAGGTGCTCCGATGCTCCCGAGCCCGTTAAGTCGTAGTCGCGCCATTTCATTGCGGCCATCTGTTCGAACGAGCGTGCATTGCGCTGCCAATCCCGAAAGTCAGGATGGGAGATAGACAACTGCTTAAGGCTAGGTCGGCTCGCGGACACCATCACCAGGCGATCTGGCTGGGGGTAAGGCAACGGGGCCAGAACAACACCTTGTACGACACTGAAGATCGCTGTGTTGGCGCCGATGCCGAGAGTCAGGGTCAATACGGCGACAATGGTAAATCCGGGATCTTTCCATAGTGTCCGGGCACCGTAGCAGACGTCCGTAAAGAACTGTTCGAGCCAAGTGAAACTCCAGACCTCCCAGGTCTGTTCCTTGACCCTGGTTACATTGCCAAATTTACGCAAAGCCGCAAGACGGGCTTGGTCTAGCGTCATACCGCGCTCGATGTTGTCCTCGGTCTCTGTTGCGATGTGGTCGCGTATGTCCTGGTCGAGAGCTTCCATCATGCGCTTGCGACGGTCCATAATTGTCCCTCCTGCTCCACGGGCCGGAGACTCAGCGCGATCGCTCCCGTCAGCCTATTGCACTCGATCTCGACCGCCATTTGCCGCCTTCGCTCAGCTGTGAACCGAAGGAACTTGGCGCGGCGGTTGCTTTTGAAAATGCCTTCTTCGAAAGAAATTCCTTTCCGCCTGACGAGCCGACCTGAAGCCAGGTAGAACCAGCCCTGCCCGACCTCGAACACCTCGTCGGAGTTAAGATCGACGAGCCTTGGCGACAACGTCGCCGTGTACCGGCCCCAACATCAAAGTCCGAAAAATCAGCAAGTCCAGAGCGGGGTGCAAAAGCTGAATCTGTTCTTTGTCCCTCTTGGTAGACACCCTAGGGGAAAGGTATAACTGCTTCTAGTAGAATGTCAAGGTGAGCAGGACAACCTTCGGGAAGGAAGTTATCGCGTTGCTCCCGTGAATTGTTTGATGGTCGAGTCCGTTGATGCCCGATCGCCGAGCGGGTGCGTCGGGATAGACAGCCATCAAGCATGGAACGCACGAGTCCTCGAAGAAACGAGTCGCGAACCACTCGGCAGGCGAGTTTTGCGCTCTCCTGCGTTGGGCTGGATTTCTGCGTCAGAGAAGTGAGTTGAGAAAACACCGACCTGGCGTTCGGGAGCGCGCGATAGGGCCGGTAAAGAAGCGATAGCAGATCGTGCACCGCTTAATTGCGCTTCGGGTCGCGCCCTCAATTCCTTCGCTCCTTGCAGCAAGCCAAAGAAAGCACGGACACTCAACCGCCATCGATTGGACTCTCGGGTGGGGTTAGGAGAAGTCTAAATAACTGATTCCAAAAAAATCGAGCGGCGTGCCTCGAATCCAGAAAGCCACGCCACCTGCTCATCGTTCGTTACTTGCGTGACTTCTTCTGCGCTGCCCACCGCTTCCTCTGACCCTCGGCGATCCTCGCCCTTGCATCTTGGCTTAGAGTGCGCTTCTTCTTCAAAGGCTTCTTACTTGATGTTTTCTTCTTAACGGCGGCCGTGTCGCTCCCAATGAGAAGTGCACGGGCTTGTTGAAGTGCAGCAATTTCGGCGTCGATAGATGCGAGAACTTCGTTTCCACTCATGTGCTCTAGTGTAAACCGTTTTGGCCTACACTGGCTGCCTGGAAAGCTGCTTGATATCCGTAAGTGCGAATAAATCGGCATCCTCCAGCGATTGAGAGTATTACTTCCGTGTCAATTGGCCTCAATGAGGTCCGCATCGTTACATGTTTTTGACGCGTTGATGGGGTTGCATCGAGCAACCGCCCCATTCGGCAGGCTTACCGAATAGCCGGTCCACGACGCGGGCTCTGACGCAGGGTAGTCCGTGCTGAGAAGTTGTGCGCCGCTGGCCAGCGAAGCATCTCGCTTGGCAGTCTGATTGGTGCGCGCCTCCTTGGTTTCCTCGTCGGTTCGGGTGCGGATCAAATAGCCCTTGCGGACCAGTGCTGCAATCTCTTCCGGAGTTCCGTCGTTCTCTTCAACGAATGCACAATCGCCTTCACCGGGCTCTGCGTTCGTGAAGATGACCCTGCCACGCAGCGAGGGATGTCCCTCCAGATAGACTGGACCTACCGGACGCTGATCCATGAGAAAGACAACTTTGCCCCTCGCCGCCGAGAGAGCCGGCCAACCATTGTTGAGAACGGCTTCCTCCAGGGTTTTGTGCTTGCTGCGCACATCATCGGGGGTGATCATTTCGCTGGGCTTGAAGACGGAACGAATTTCACCATCGAGAAGGTCAAAGGTCGACGAGGTAAATTTTTCGGTGGCAACCGCCTGCAGTCCTGACGGAAGGTCGGTCTGCTTGGTCTCAAGCAAGATGTAGATGGGCAGATGGCGCGGGTGCGTAACCGACCACTGGTGAACAATCGTGAGACAGGCCGTAAAGGGTTGGCAAACGCTGCGATAGTCCAAGTCCTGCACGTGCATCACTTTGAAGCCGGGCTTGTTCATCAATCCCTGCGGATCGAATTCCGGGTCCGCGGGCAGCCCCGCCGCCGCCACGTACCTTGGCCCTGCCGGATGAGCGAAGCGGCCTCCCTGACTATCAGCGTAGATATCCAATTCGATCTGTCGAACTCCGGAAGATAACTGCTGATCGAGCGGGCGGTGCTTGTATTCCAGCTGGGCATACCGGTCAGGATACTTGGCCTGCATCAGTTTTGTTTCACTCGGAGCGATTCCAGCGTGGTAACTGTTATGCGTGCCAATCACCTGAATCTGATTCATCCGTACGGTATCGTTCGCGGAGGATTGAGCGATGGCAAGGGGTTGAGGCGCAATGGAAAGCAACAGTGCGGATACTGCCATAGACCGGACGGGCAACAAGGGCAAACTCTCCTAATGGGATGGCGGCTTGGTCAACCGCAAGTTGCTCCGGCGGGCAATCGGCCTGCCGGAGCAAAGATTGGTTGTGGTTTTGGAGTTGGATCTGGAAGCGAGGTTAGAAGGACAGGCGCAACGCTAACTGCACCTCACGCGACGGGTAGGCGGTGGCTGCAGTGTAGGAGCCAAAGCTTGCTCCGTCGGTGACGGCGCTGTCAGGGTATTGGTAGTTGGTCGAGTTCAGCACGTTGAAGGCTTCGATGCGGAACTCGATGTTGCTGCTTTCCGACCACAGCCGCTGGGATTTGTGCAGCGCGAGATTGAGCTGTGCAAATGCAGGACCGCTCAGGTCGTTGCGTCCCGCATTGCCAAAGTATTGGCTTGGCGACGGCACCGATACCTGGCTCGAGAGCAGGGTGCCATCAAGAGCACTCTTGGTTTTGACCCAGCTCGACTTAGGCGCATAGACCGCCTGCGCCGTGCTGACGAGGTTGGGGCGCACCGAATACACCTCGCTTGTGCTCGACACCAGGTACGCCGCTGCGGGACTGTAGGTCAGGTTGATTGGCAGGCCGCTGGTCACCGTATTAATGAACGTAACCTGCCAGCCGCCCAGGGCAGACTGTTCCCAGGCTGGAGCAGACTGGCCCCACATCCTGCCCTTGCCAAAGGGCACATCGCCGATGACAGACAGGGTATCGTTCAGTGGCTGGTTGTAGCTGGAGACGCCGCGGTCTCCGGCAGGATTGTAAAAGTTAACCAGGGCTCCATCTCCGCCGTAGGTCTCAAGATCCGCCGAGGCGTTGTTCACCGCCTTGGACCAGGTGAACGAGTTAATCAGGTAGAGTCCGTTGCTGTAGCGCCGCTCCAGTTTGGTCTGCAGTGAGCTGTAGTCGAGGTAGCCCTTCGGAAGAGCCGTGAGAATGTTGGTGAAGGTGGGGATAGGGCGGCGAGCCTGTTGCGTGAGGCAGCCGATTCCTGAATCACAGCTCACCGGCTCGGTGGCTGCCTGGTTAAAGTCGGTGAGAACCGGAATGCCGATTCCATGGCTGCCCACGTAGGATGCCTCAAACGTGGTGTTCTTCATGATTTCCCGTTGCACAGTCAAGTGAAATGCCTGGACATAGGCCGCCGGGAAATTGCGGGGGATATAGCGTGTCTCCGCTTCCATCGTGGAGAAGTTCTGCGCCGTGGCAAAGTTGGTCTCATAGCCCGACTGTGTGGTGCGGAAGCAGAGGGCGGGGTTTTCCGTGAGCGAGGAACAGACCGGCTGCATGGCTCCGCTGGCCGGGAAGGGCGGCGTCTGGTTAATGGTTGCATCGACAATATACGGGCCGTTATAGCCCAGTGTGCTCTCGCCTCCAAAGCGGAAGTAGTGCATGGTCCCGATTCCATAGCCGCCGCGTATCACCGTCTTTGGAGCCACCTGGTAGGCAAAGCCGAATCGGGGTACCAGGTTCTTTTTGTCCAGATTGACCAGCGAGCGGTTGTACAGCGATCCACCGGAAGCTTGTACAAGCATTTGAGTGGTGGGGTCGTAGTTGGCCAGGTGGTTATTCTTCTCCCAGGGCGGCGTTACCAGCTCATACCTTGCTCCCAGGTTGAGAGTCAGTTTGTCGTTAAATTTGAAGTCGTCTTGAAAGTAGCCCATGTACCAGCGGCGCTCATATTCGATGCTGGCCAGATTGTTGAGCTGATAGCTGTTGCGCGCGCCTACCAGAAAGTCGGCAAGGTTATATGCCTGAATGTGCACGGCATCGGTCGCCGCGGTCGCGGCGGTGTTGCTGAACTGGCCCCCGTAGAGGTCCTCGCCGTCCTGGGGATGGAAGTCGGAGATCGACATATTCTGATAGCCGTATTCGCCCCCCATCTTGAAACTGTTGCGGCCCTTCAAGATGCTGTAATTGACCTTGGGATTGGCATCGTAGGGATCGGTGTATTGCGGGTTGGTGGTCTGCCGCCCAAACTGCGAAAAGCCGGTGACAGCCTGGCTGTTCAGTCCGCCGGAGATGGTTGGGTTGGTGGGGATGTTGGGGATGTTGTACTCTGCCAGGAGATTGGTCGCGCCGATGTTGATCGGAGCCTTGCCGCTGTCGGTCCAGGTCAGTCCCAGACGAAGTTGAAGGATGGAATTCGACGTGGGAGAAAAGTTATAGCCGCCGGCGATCTGCCGGGTGTAGGCGTAGAGGGTTCCATTGCTGTTGCCTCCCGCCAATCCCGGAATATTGGGCGCCAGGAAATAGATCCAGGATCCCTGGCTATACCGGGCAAATGCTGTCGATCTCGGACTGAGGAAATAATCCACGCGCGCATCGCCCTTGTTGACATTCTCGGTATTGGCTGGCGCCGAGACAAAATTGCTTCCCCCCGCTGCTACATTCTGATTGGGCGCCGCATCTTGCTGCAGGATGCTCAACACATTGGCCGCGAACGGGCTCTGATCGCTGACCGGGATGATGCCGTTGGGGTATTTTGCGCCGGTAACCGGGTTCTGCAGAGGAATCGGGTTGCCATTGGCATCCGTAAAGATTCCTTTCGCCTGGGCTGCGGTCGGGACCACGGCGGTCTGAATCGAGCGATCCAGATGACGCAGGCCTTCGAAGTCGGTAAAAAAGAACAATTTGTCGCGCTTGATGGGCCCGCCGAAGGTGCCGCCGAACTGATTCTGCACCAGGATCGGCTTCACGCCGGTGCCGATAAACGGGCCATACGCGTCCAGCACCGTGTTGCGTAGGTAGTCGTACGTAACACCGTGGAATTGGTTGGTTCCGCTGCGGATCGTGGCATTGATGATGGCGCCACCGGCGCGTCCATATTCGGCGCTGTAGTTATCGGTTTCAACCTTGAACTCCTGCACCGCGTCGGGCGACGGAATGATCGCCTCATTCGAGTAGCCCTGGTTGGCGCTCTGGTAGGCATTGTTGTCAATACCGTCGAGCTGAAAGTTGTTGGTCATCGAATTCAATCCGTTGACGTTGTACGAGGCGTCGCGGCTCGGCAATGAGAGCACCTCGAGCAGAGATTCGCGCACCCCCGGAACCAGCAGCGAGAGATCAGCGTAGGCGCGGCCATTCAGCGGGAGGTTGACCGCTTCCTCGGAGCGAACCGTCTCACCCCGGTCGCTGGAATCCGTCTCCAGCACAGTGGCCGCTCCTGTAACCGTCACATTCTGGGAAATGTTACCCACCTTGAGGGTGAGTTCAACGCGTTGGCGGGCGCCAACGGTTACTGTGAAACGGTCCGTTTGCTCCTTTTCAAATCCCGCTGCCGTGGCCGTCAACATGTAGTCGCCCGGCTGTACGTTGGTGAACTCATAGTTGCCGCTTCCATCGGTCTGACGGGTCGCCGTCACCCCCTTGGCAATATTCTGAAGTTCCACAGTTGTGGACGAAAGGGGGGAGCCGCTGGCGTCCTTGATGGTCCCGAGCACCGACGCAGTGTCGAATTGTCCCCATGCCGGGACAAAGGCACAGGCGCAAAACAGAAATAACAAGACGCAAAGGAATCCAGGATGCGTCCAGTAAACTCGGTGGATTTCTGAAGCTGCGACGGCGCTATGCGCCTCTGGCACAATGCTGTGTTTGGTGGCGATCATCATTGTCTTATCTCCTCGAGGCTATCTAGGGAAGGAAGTATGTTGTGAGAGCCGACTGCAGCTCCAGAAGTACCATTGCTTTCACTTGGCTCCAATACAATTCACCGAGACGTGACGGATACACTAGATAAGTCTTTTATAATTATGTATTTACTTGGTATTAACAGTGGATGATACAGTGAAAGAAGTATTAAAGCGATGTTTACATTGGAGTAATACAACGCTGTTTTACTGAAGACATCCGCGCCCCCATGCCCGCTCTCGACTACAAACCCGGCCTAACATCTCTGCCTAAGACAGATTTGCCAACGCCTGATCCGCGTCGCGAATTAGTAGGCCGCGTCCTGGCCTCTTCCACATTCGCAAAGAGTGAACGGCTCTCGAGCATGCTGCTTTACATCTGCGAATCGGCGCTCCAGGGGCAGCAGAAGGATCTCAGCGAACAGAAAATTGGGGAAGCCGTCTTTAGCAGGTCGCCCAATTACGATTCGGCCATCGACGGGATCGTGCGCACCCATGCAAGCCGGCTGCGCAAGAAACTCGATCTCTACTTCGATGGAGAAGGTGCGAAGGAACAGATGCGTATCGTGCTTCCCAGGGGGGGCTACATCCCTCTTTTTGAACCACGAACATTCGCAGAGATTGCACTCCTTGCTTCAGAATCAGACCCCGGTGTCACAGCACTCCCGGCAACTGCGCTGTCCACAAATCCAACGGCCGCAAGTCTGGAACCCTCGGACGGAGCCGCTCGGCACCCCTTAAGTATGCCCCTGGCATGGAGTCTGGTGATCATTCTGGCCATCGGGATGTTAGCTATGTTTCTCCATGACCGGCGTGAGCTTGCGACCGTTCGGCGGGTGCAGGCCCCGGATCGCACCCTTTCGTTGCCTATCTTCTCTCCGGAAGAACCAACTTTGATCGTTCCTTCCGATTGCGGGCTGGTAATCTCGGAGGCATCGTTAAACCGCGATGTGGGATTGGCTGAGTATCTGCGAGGCGACTATTTGAGAGCGGAGTCCAAGACGGAGACAACTCCCGAGAAGCTGGCCGGCGAACTCCGCCGCCGCCGCTATACATCGATTGTCGACCTCGAAGCGGTCCAGTCGCTCTCCCAGATTGCGCGCTATGAGCAGAGTAAATTTGAGGTGCGCTTTGCCCGCGACGTGAGACCAAACGACTTCAAGCAAGGCAATGTCATTTTGCTTGGGGCCGCGCAGGGCAATCCCTGGGTTGAACTATTTGAGCACAATATGAACTTTGTCATCTCCAAAAACTGGCAGACTGGCAACTTCTCTGTACTGAATCGTTTCCCTCAAAGCAACGAAGCGCGGCAGTGGGAATCTTCCTATGACGGCGAGCGTCCCCGCGTCTACGGAATTGTTGCCTTCTTGCCCAACCTCAGCGGCGCAGGCAATGCTTTGCTTCTTGAGGGGACCTCCATGGCTGGTACCGAGTGCGCTTGGGACTTCGTCTCCGACAATTCCCAACTGGCCCCTTTCCTGGAACGAATCCGACGCTCAAATGGCACCATCCCGCATTTTGAAGTTCTTCTGGAAACGAACAACATGAGCGGAAGCGCGTTGAAGGGCAACATCCTTGCCTGGCGGGTTGTGCGTGAACAAACTCGATAGAAAAAGAGCAAGTTGCGATCGACGCTGAGTTGGCCGATATCGAGCATTTAGCGATCCGCCGGCCGGAGATTTGCGAGTTGAATACCTTTTGCTAGGCCGAAACCACGGTTCTTCCGAACAGGTTTTCCAGCGAATGGATGCTAGCCAAAACCGCCCTGGCGAATCTTCGAATCGCCACATCATTCCGTGATTGTAGAACCGTAAATCGCGGCCGGCGGAGTCGTGCCGCGAATCTGCTCGATGAAACGCGACACTTCATTCTCTACGAGTTGACTGCGATCAAGCTGGACGTAATGCGTACTGTTTCTGGCCACAATTCTGCGGCTCCGTGTCGAAAGCTTCTTGAGGTCTTCCTGCATCCGACTCCAGGCGTCTTCCCAATTGGTGAGCTGCTTTGTCTTGGCGGGATCATGAGAAAAAATCAGGACCGGAAGCGCGCCGTAGGGGCCAGTATGAATGGTTTCTTCTCCGGATAGGTCGAAACTGTCGCTCTCATCCATCGTGGCATGAAACTGCGGATGGCAAAGACCTTCCGCCAATAGCCTCCAGGCGGGGGGATGAGAATCGGGCCTGGACCATGAGCACGTCCCGGCGAGACGAGGGACGTTCGTGATGTAGGCCAATCGGGTGAGCAGCATCGTGGGCCATTGGGGCGATCGCTTCCCAGGCTTGAAGGTGGGAGCGTGACCCTGGAGCGGCGTGGAGGCATCCACAAAGATCAGCCCGGCAACCTCCTCCGGATACCGCGTGGCGTAATCGCGAATGTAGATACCGCCCATGGAGTGGCCCATGAGGACGATCGGACCGACAACCTTGGTCTGGATCAAAAGGGCGTGCAATTCGGTGGCGATGTGATCGGCGTCGCGCGGGACCGGCAGAGCATCGCTGTAACCGTATCCTGCCCGGTCATAGGAGCAAACGCGGGTGGTTCTGGAGAGTGCGGGCTGGACCCTGCCCCAGACGAACGAGTCGTTCCCCAGTCCTGACTCCAGCACGATGGTCGGTGAACCGCTGCCCGTGCAGAAAATGTGCATCTTATGTCCGCCAACGATATATATATCTGCTGGGGGCGGGTTGCGCCCCGGGAAAAATCGAATAGCGACCGCATTCATGATGCTGCTTACCATCACGGTTACCGTACACAGGATGACCAGCGCCAAAGCAACGCGCCTGACCATGCGCTGAGCTTTGCCAGAGACCTTCCCCGACATGTTGCCGGTGGGCCAAAGAAGGCGGCGAATGCTCAACCAGACAATCAGGATGCCGACGGCCAAAATGATTGCCGGCATGACAGCGTAATCGAACCTCATCTATCCCCCTGATCTTTTCTTTCCCTTGTCTATTACGACTTCAGACTTCGAAAACCACGTGGACAGGATTGGCGTATTGTCATGCCCAGACGGGTGGCCTGCGCTCAACTCTGAAACGCTCCTCAAGTTGGTTTAAAAGCTTGCTATCCATCACTCTGGCATTCTGTTGAGTCAAGTAGACTGATGCCTAATCAACGGAATGATTCTGTTGGTCGGGGCGGAGGGATCATTGCCCACACGTCGGCTCACTCATGAACCTATTTAGTTTAGTCCGCGCCCCAACCACTTCGTCTGGCACCTCAGGAACCACCGCCGAGAAAGCACGCATAGGCTTTGAAATGCTTGTGAAGCTCAACTCGAACCTCAGGCTGCAACCTTGAAGCATGTAGTCCGATGCCTCTGAAATCAGCATCGCAGAGCAGCTTGCCAGGGAATTGATTGGGGAATTGTTTTGCAATCGAGTACTTGTCTTGGCAAACGCTGTTCTGAGGTCAGATGATTTCAGGCCCATTGTGCTCCTTCGCCCGGCCGGATCCTCAGGTCTGGGTCGTAATGATGCCAGCGGCTCAGGGCCGCTCGAGCATCTCGCCAATGCGGGTATGATAACTGCGGCTCATCGTCACTCGTTCGCCGTTGACCAGCTGAACGATGAACTCGCCCTGAGGTTCAGTACGGACTTCCTTTACATATTGGAGATTGACGATTGCGGATCTGTGGACACGTAAGAACTTCTCCGGGTCGAGTTTCTGTTCAATCCCTGCCATCGTCTCGCGAAGCAGATGCGTCTCCGCCCCGGTACAAATTCGCACGTAATTCTCTTCAGCTCCGATCCACCGTATGTCCGACACAGGGAGGAACAGGATGCGTCCCCGCGACTTGAAAACGATGCGCGTGCTGTAACGGTTGCGATGCGTTGCGCGTCCGACTGCTTCACTGTGCCTTGCAGGATTTTCCGCCACGATGATTTGTTCGCGTACACGGTGAACTGCCAGTTGAAGGCGTTCCAGGGTGAACGGCTTGAGTAAGTAGTCGACTGCGTGGATCTCGAAAGCGCGGAGCGCGTAATCGTCATACGCGGTGGTAAAGACAATGTGTGGTAAAACAACATCGTCGCCTTTCAAGAGCGCATCCATCATGTCAAAGGCGTCCATTCCAGGCATGCGGATGTCGAGAAACAGTAGTTGGGGCGAGGAAGCTCGAACCAGATCAATCGTTTCCAAGGCAGATCCAGCCTCGCCGACAATGCGAATCTCAGGATCCTCTCGTAGGAGTTGACGAAGTTTCAGACGGGCAAGAGATTCGTCATCCGCAAGCAGGGCTTCGATGATCACTTTCTCCTCCGATAATTTATTTAATATAGGCCCTTGATCGCAATGGCGCCGGGTACTAGTGCTGTGCGAATGCACTGGGAGCAGCACGTCAAATGCCAAAAAAGTGCGATCCTTAAGCCAATGAAAAATTTATACTTATCCGTATCTTGCAAGCCTCCCGGTTTGAGTCGGCTGTCCGATCCTAGAATCGGATGTCCGAGATCGGACACCCCGGTCGCTACGTGAACATCTTTCGAACGCTGGGCTGCGTGTCACCACGAGCCACACTCCTGACTTGTCGCCGCCTGCTTCGTTCCTCCGTTATTGGTTGGATCATCCATTTCCGAAACGCATGTGCACGAGCCTGTCAAAGCAGTCTGAATGGTGAACGATCCGCCTTCAAAAGAGAAGTCACACGGTTCTCCGGAGTGGGCGGATTGCGTAAACAAAGTGGCGCGGAGTGGTTGCGATGGTCGACCTTCCCAAAGAAAAGAGACGCACCGGTGAGCGAAGTTGTTAGATCATCTTCGATTCACCTTGCAGGTGGCACGACCACCAACAAACGATCCCGATTATCGGAAAAGACGCCAGTGCCCGTGTATTCCTTCGGCGTGCTGGTTTCCGCTAAAACGCCTAGAAATCCCAAATCTCGGTCCTTGAAATGCGCATAATCCTATCTCGACGCTGCCGCCAGTTCTGTTGTTTTATGTTCAATTCGTCACTCGCCCATGCATTTCGTCACATCGATTCCTCTGCTCGAACCAGAGAAGGCTACCATCGATTGACGTTGTATCGATCTTTGCCGCGAGATTGGCAGTTGGAAGGCGAGCAAGGCTTCTTCGGGCCGTTGTAGATGCCAGCCATACCGGTCCGGCTAAAGTGGACCAGAAAGCGAGAGAGAGCGCGTGAACCGAAACTTGAGCTATGTCGTCTTCGCATGTCTCATGGTTCGGGCACATTTGTGGAGTCTCGAATCGCCAATGTTTCGCGGTAACCCTGCACACACTGGGGTCTATGAAACTTCAGGCATCGAAAAGTTGCCGGCGGTCAAATGGAGGTTCAAAACGGAAGGCCGAGTCTACTCTACGCCCGCTGTCGTCGAAAATACCGCTTACTTTGGCAGTACCGATCATCAATTTTACGCTATAGACTCTCAGAACGGCACTCTGAAATGGAAATTCAAAGCGGGCAGCGGAATTACCTCGTCTCCGGCAGTTGAAAAGGGAAGTGTCTATTTCTCCAGTTATGACGGCGATTTGTATGCCCTGGAAGCCGCAACTGGGAAACTGAAGTGGAAGTTTGAGACTGAAGGAGAGCGGCGCTATGCCGGAAAACATCTTCATGGTTTCCTCCCGGCTGCCGAGATCATGCCCGATCCATTCGACTTTTATCTATCCTCTCCAGTGGCGTGGAATGGCGCCGTCTACTTCGGTAGCGGCGACGGCATTATCTATGCCGTAAATGAAAGCACGGGAAAGCTTATTTGGAGGGTCAAATCCGGGGATGTCATCCATGCTTCTCCTGCCATCTCGAATGGAACTCTGTTTGTTGGCAGTTGGGATACCTATTTCTATGCAATCGATGCGTCCACAGGGCGCGTGAAGTGGCGTTTCAAGACAGGCGAGGATCCAGAGATCCACAATCAGACTGGAATTCAGTCGTCAGCTGTCATATCTGATGGGATTGTGTATTTCGGGTGTCGGGACTCGAACTTATATGCGCTTGATGCCGAAACCGGCGAAAAGAAGTGGACCTTCAACAATCAAGGATCCTGGGTAATTGGATCCCCCGCGGTTGCCGCCGGAAAGGTGTACTTCGCAACCTCGGATTCGGCGACCTTCTACGCGCTCAATGCCAAGACAGGAGAGCAGATTTTCTCTCTAAAATTCAAATGGCCAATGTTCTCATCTCCTGCCATTGCCGGCAATATGTTGTACATCGGTTCGCATGAAGGCAAACTTACCGGAATTGATCTGACGACGCATCGGACGGCATGGACCTTCGAGACGGACGGGTTCAGACAGAACGGGTCAGCCTACACCAAGCCCGATGGCGGTCCCAACTATGAATTGGCTTTCGACGACGACTTCTATGAAGATGTGGTCATCGGGTTACGCAAGATGCAAAGCGTTGGGGCCATTCTATCCTCCCCGGTGCCTGTCCTGGACCTCGTCTATATCGGGAGCAGCGACGGAAACCTCTACGCTCTGAGGTAAAAGCCACTTGGCTAAGACGTCCGTGACGTTCGCTCAGCTCTCTTGGTCTACCGATAGGAACTGAATGGGCTGATATCGTGTTCGATGTGTAATGGAGTGCCGAAGTCGCGTGGCGAATAGCGTGAATTGGCGGGTAGAGCGCCTTCGAACCGGGGCGATCCGTGACTGGACGCACAACCGAGTTGATAGCCTCCAACAACTCCGGCAGTCTAGAGCATTTCGGATGAAAGATCGTGAACTCCCTTCAGGGGATGATGATTGAAGATTCCTGACCGCGAAAGGGGTTGAAAACGGCCGCCAAAATCTTCGCGATGGCGCCCGGGTGATGGCATTTCTCGCATCGCACATGAGTTTCTTGACGCCAGATCGCAAAATGTGGCCAATTTCGGCGCTATCCTCTTTGCAGGGACATGCGAAAAGGGAGCGCAAATGAGATGCGCTTTCCAAGTAAGTCAATAGTGAGGGCGAGTCTCGAAGCTATATGTGGAGGAAGAACCGTAGCACACAGCCGAAATTCATGCACCCGGCGATTTTCATATCAGCATGGACTCTGCTTGGAGCGTTGTTTGCCTTGCAGGATTGGATGAACCTGCGCCGATGGGGCTATCATATCGGCCCTGCGATCCTCTTTGAATCATGGGGAATGCAATTTCTAGTCTGGGGATCTCTCGCGTGGCTGCTATGGCGTTTCCTGGGATCGTTTATACAGAGAGCGAGCCTTCTTGCCATCTTCACTCGAATCTTGCCGCTGAGCGTCGCAACGAGCGTCCTCGAGGAAATGATCTGGGTCACGTTCTTTCCAAATCTTCCACTTGACCACGCCCCGATGGAATATTGGCGACGGTTGGCCTTCCATTTGGATGCCGAACTCGTTGACAACATCGTCATCTTTTGGTCTACATTTTTCCTGTTTCGTGGAATAGGCTACTACCAGCAATTCCGCGAGAAGGAAAACGTGGCGGCAAAACTGGAAGTTGAACTCGCTAATGCAAAGACGTCGGCTTTGCGCATGCAGTTGAACCCGCATTTTCTATTCAACGCCATGAACTCCATCTCAAGTCTGATGCGTATCGACATTAACGCCGCGGACACGATGCTGGAGCAACTCAGCAGTCTTCTACGCATTACACTTGAGCGTGGTGATGTCCAGATAATCCCTCTTCGAGATGAAATTGAATTCATCGAGATGTATTTGGCCATGCAGGCGCAGAGGTACAAAGGCCGAGTGCAACAGGCGGTCTTCGTCGATCCTGAATTGCATGACGCACTCGTTCCCGCAATGATTTTGCAACCAGTCGTCGAAAACGCGTACGTCCATGGACTCTCAAAACTGACTTCGAATGGCAATCTGTCAATCGAAGCTCGCAAACATGGCGGACAGCTGGAGCTGAGTGTCCTCAATAGCGGTATTGGTTTGAAATCCGTTCCAAGAGGACACGGACGAGGGCAGGGCATAGGTATGGCAAACATAGAAAACCGGCTTAAAGTCCTTTACGGGGATCGGTCTTCCCTTTCAATTGTGGAGATAGACCAAGGCCATGTGCGGGTGGTCGTTAGCCTGCCGTTGGCTTACTCACAAGCGGCCGCGGAACCGCTGACGAGATTTGACACATGACGATCCGCGCTATACAGGCGGATGATGGGGTCCAGGCTCGACAGAGGCTTCGCAACCACCTTCGTGCTGAAGTAAAAATAGAGATTGATGGTAAGCGCTTGACTGCCGCTGAGACAATTGAGCCATGCGGTGCGCGCATTGGAAGCTGACGCGGCAGATTATCTTCTTAAGCCATTCACTGCCGCAAGGCTGCGGTCCACCCACGGTTGGGTTCGCGACCGGCACCATACGACAATTGTTGGTGTAGAGTCGGGAATTGGTTCCAGACGGATCGCCAGCCCATATTTAGCTCGAATTGTCCTCAACTCACCTGGCCGCATTCTCTTTCTTTCCGTCTCTTATAACCGTTGTTTTTCCGCGTTGAGGAGAACTATGTTCGTCTTTCAGCCGAAGTGGAGACTTAACCACTTCGCAACGCCACGGCTTATCTTGAAAGGAGGCCCGAAGTAAATGCTCTTGCGTGTGCACCGTTCATTCATCGTCGATTTGCAGTACGTGAAGGAAGTCCGGACAGAGGCTGACGGTGAGCCGGGTTGTCGCCCTCGTTGATGGTCAAAGGGTTGCAGAGAGTCGGGGATACCGCATGGCTATCGAGAAACGGCTTCAATGATGATGAGGCGACCGAGATATGCAAAATTGAAGAAATCTGTCGGCAAATTCCCAAAACAAGTAGGAAGGGTTCGCTCGTTCGAGACGGGGCGCCTGCTGCTCCGTCTGTTCCTCCCTCAAAGAATCTGCTTTGTCCCAGTATGCTTCCAACCGTCACTTCTCCGGTAGATTATCCCGTTTGGACGACTGAATGCCTTCCAAAAGCCAGGATGGATAATCACGCCATGAGAACCCTACAATTGTCTCAATATAGGAACCCTCCGGAAACTGCTCTTGACGAGCGAGATAAATATGGCGCCGATTGGAGTATTGAAATGGAAGTCGATGTGAATGCCGATGCCCGCCGGATCGCGGAAGCACTCACCGTCCCAGAGTACATGGAAGCGTGGCTGCGCGCGCCAGGCCGCTATCCTGGCTCTTCTGTTTCCGTGTATCAGACATTCGAAGCATTTCGATCAGACGGCCATTACAGCATCAACTATCACACGGCAGGCAAGTTGAACGTCAGGATTACTTGTTCATATCTCGTACGCCGCCGCCACAAGATCCTCCTGGCCTGGCATGAGGAAGATGCATCAGGCGGGCGCGAGAGCCTCGTTGACATCCGAATTCGCGGTAACTTTGGAAGTAGCATCGTGGTTTTGCATCATAAGGGATTTGTTTCTCAAGAGGATTATCGGTGGCACAAGGAGATGTGGAACATGTCGCTGGATAGATTGGCATCTTTGATGCACTTATCTTCTAAAACGCTATATTCCAGCGCGACGATGCGTACACGCCGGCAGGGAGCGATTCACCACTACAGCTTTGAATAGAGGGATCAATTCTCGTTTTCGCGAGAAATTGACACCACTTTGCGAACGTTTAAACTGAGCCACTTCGAGCTCTCTTCGAATTGGCGAAGCAGGCGTGAATCCTGAATGGCCCTACGGAACTGGCAATTGTCAAAACCGTGGCATAACTGTTTCAAAGCTCCGACGGGGAACCCGGGGGGACGCCATGACCTTCCTTCACCCTCTGTTGGCGCCTTAGAAGTCCACTCTTAAAGAAAATTGCATCTAGTCCATCGACAGTCAGTCCTTCGTGACAAATCGACAAATAACCGAGATCGAAGGGTCGCGGATGCGGTATTTGGTCGCAAGAAAGCGGCTTCGAGAGCTTTTACGATCGTGACTGCAATTCCGTCACGGTACTTCGTCTAGAGTGCGGCTACGTCGGTTATGACTCACTCTTTGAGGCGATTTATTTTGAGACGATACTCACTTCTCGTGAGTTTTTCAGAAAATAGCTTGCTTTTGTGACGAGATGTTCGATTACGACTATGAAATCCACGCGATTTGAGCCGGACGAGCATTTCGAAGTGATGAAGAAGAACTGAATGGCTGAGAGCCTCTGGTAACCTGCGGCGTAGAGGGGAGTCGAAGGCAAGTCGGCTGCGCTTATCAAAAGTGAGACCTTAATAAGTGCACTGGCTCGAAATGAAGAGGAGGGAGTGATGACGCGTATATTGCATCGCCGTTTTGGTCACATGCATACAGTTCTCGTTCAATGCGCAGCGCTTGTTGGAGTCCTCATTGTTTCTTCCAAGGCTTCCGCGGCGAACGAAGACTTACTGACTATCCAAGCCGCCGCTGAGAGTGGTGTCGTTCATAAGCAGATAGAGTTAGGCTCGGCTTACGTCATGGGCCATGGTGTCGCACAGGATTTAAGGCTCGCTGCGTATTGGTTTCAGAAGGCGGCCGAAAAGGGGGATCCTGCGGCTCAGAATATGATCGGCTACTTCTACCAGACCGGTTTGGGAGTGACACGGGACCCGAAACGTGCGGTCCACTGGTATCAACTTGCTTCCGCCAACGGATCCGTAATTGGCAAAGTAAATCTTGGTGTTGCTTATCTGTGGGGATCCGGCGTCTCGAAAAATCCAGAAGTAGCCGCGCTGCTGCTTCAAGAAGCAGCTAAAAAGGGTAGCGGGTCGGCTGCTTGCTATCTCGGGTATATGAGTTACTCCGGCTTCGGAATCAAGCAGGACCGGGCCCAGGCTGAACGGTGGTACAGGATCGGGGTAAGGCTTCATGATCCCCTTTCTGAATTTGCACTTGGAACTCTCCTTTCGGTCAATGATGGTCACCCACACGACATCCCTCAGGCAGTAGATCTGTTGCGCAAGTCGGCCGATGCAGGCTTTGTTCCCGCAATGTATTCACTGGGGTTACTCCTGGTCAACAATCCCGATCGAGTTCGGTCACCCCAAGAAATTCTCGCGCTTCTCGACAAGGCGGCAGAGGCAGGTATGTGGAAGTCTTCGGTCATTCAGGGAGTGTTAGCACGCGACGGCAAGTTGGTTCCATTTGATAGCAAGAGTGCATATCTCCATTTCAGAATTGCGGCACTTCAGGGAGGTAGCGTGGGCGAGAGCGTTGTTCACAATGACATCATGGTTCTCTCTGCAAAGCTCGGACCAGAGGAAGCGGCGAATCTTGACTCGGAAGCCAGCGCTTGGGTCCGAGAGCATCACACTGTGCTGGAAATAATCCCTAAAGACAGCACGAAGTGGGACAGGCTTTCTGGATATGCCCTCTCAGTTCCAGATGACGGCGACCACGCCGGGGCAATGATCCCTATGCCTCAGTTTTAGCAAGATCGGTCTTAGCAATACTAGCCCGAGTTTACCGCCCCAAGCCAATTGAAGCTCGTTTCCCCGCGCCAAAATTCTCTCCTGACCGCATCAGGAGCGGGTATGAGCCGCCAACGCCGTCCAGGCCGAGGCGGCTTTTTGGTGTGATCTAAAATTATTGCTTCCATGCCCCGACGGGCAGAAGCTCAAGGGCAGCCTGAGTCGGATTGTCCGGTGCGACGAATCCAACTGCAAAACCGGTATCCGCTTTATCCGAAGACAACTCGAACCGAACCTTGGCGAATGGTGCCCGCGTCGGGTCAGCGTATGGCAGCGCATACATGTGATGATGGGAGTGGCCGAGGATCAGTCGACGATTTAAAACCTGTTATAGACCTATTTTCGGCAGGCTTCCAGCCTCAAATCGAAAGGAGCCACACCCTATCGAATATCTGGAGTGAAGGTAGGGTTTTGCCGATTTCGCAGCTCGGAAGATGTTTCCACGTCGATGCGAGAATTTCCGAGGTGTTGATAAGCGGAAGCTGGATAATGCGCGGGCCTTTTGCCGCGGCAAGCCGATGGGAGGGCGATGGCGGCTCCTGATTGCCATGCGGCCCGCGATTTTTTGCTCTCATTTCAGCCATGGTACTGGGTACTATACTCATCCATGTGAGCCAATCGGCCAAAGGGAAGCCGTCGGTTTACAAAAGCAAACGTTTTGCTCGTTTTGCCCGCAAACCGAGGATCAGTAAAATACTCCATGTTGACCAGTCCCGCTCTGCAAGTCGTCGCACCCGAGTTTTCCTCTTGACGTGGCTGAGGAGTGATCCTCGAAGTACCCACTACTCTTCTGGTGGGCACCTGATGAGTGTCGCTGGGCGACCCGGGAGGAATTTAGTCGTAAGCGTAGAGTGATTCCATCTTCACAAACACCCCAGCACCGAGGAAGATGGAATCACCGCGCGCTTACTTTGAAGACAGGCGAGCCCGTTAAAGAGACAAAAGGGAGCTCCGAGGGCCAGAACCGTCGACCTCCTTTGTCACACTCCAAGTGGGCGAAGACTCGATCAACTGAAGGTAGAAGGGGTCCGTACCAACTTATTTCTTGGCAATTTTCCCGAGCACGCCCGCTGAGAACGCGTCGCAGCCGTCGCCCCCGCAGCCCCCTAGAGGGCCGTAGGTGGGATCGAAGCTCAAGCCAAAGGTCGGAGAGTCGAAATACGCAGCATCCATCCGCTCTGCCGGACCATATGCGTTGGCGGGTGTGGTGTTAAGGTATTCGACGTCGGTCGCAAAGAAAATGCCTTCGCAGTAAGGGTCGGCCGAATTTGTGCAAATCGGAACCACGGTCAACCAGTAAGTTCCAGGCGTCAGCGTGACGCTTATTGCTGTCACCTGAATCGTATATTCAGTCAGGCTGAAGGCGGCGCGACCTGTTGGGGTGCTGGTGGCCGGGGAAGTTCCCGAATCGACAACGGTTCCAGCGTTGCCCGCGAACACATCTTCGTTGATCGACCAGAAGGCGACAGCGGTCGGTTCGGTTCCCTGGTCCAGGACACCAT
>DATDLS010000276.1:0-18266 GCA_036519195.1 Occallatibacter sp.
CATGCTATCCACAATCGCATGCTGCGACATGTCGGCATTGTTCGCAAAGTGAAAACGCAAGGAGTTGGTCAGTCGCAACGTCCATGCGTTATCGAAGGCTCCGATAAAGACCGTCGGCCCATTTCGCAGATCTTCAAGGCTTGTTGCACCCTCGGCCCTTACCGTGTACTTCTTACCGCTCGACTGAAGGATCCCGGCAACTTTGACGGTGGCATATACATCGTCGATAACGATGGCAGTCAGATTGTCCTTCATCACAATCTGACGTGTTGGTTCGGCAGCATCCCGAAGAGAAATAGCCGAATATTGAAGCTGGTCAGCGAGGCAAAGAAGCACCGGATCTTTAGCGGTCAATACCGGTTGCCAGAACGAATCTGGTGGTGGCTGATGCATTTTTTGCCAAAAGAGAAGGGAACCCGTAAATAGGAGCCCAGTAACGGCGCAGGCGAGCACCAGCAGGAACGTAGAACGGAGCCGATGGAGCACCATAGGAGCAACCGGATTGGCTGCGGGGATTTCAATAACTTTCCTGGCAGCGCGATCCAACTCCTCCAAGATAGGATCACCGCCGGCCTTGGGCCAGTGAAACCTGGGAATATACGAGCCCGAAGGCAGGGCGATGCGAAGTTCGCTTGCATGAGCAGAATCCTGATAATACAGTGCGACGCGTTTCCGAATTTCTGCCGCGGTGACCCGAACGATGGGATCTGCAGCAGTATCATATTCGGGATCCCTGCCAAATATTTCAATCCCAAGCCACCGCTCGTTGATGTTGTCTTCTTCTCCTGCCAAGGTCCGTTCGGTCACAAAGCGCAGGAATGTCGGGAACCGCTTGCTGTGGCTGAAGTGGGGATCTGCCAAGAGCCGCTCCAGTTGACCAAGGATGGCGCTCTTCTCAGACTCGCTCAGCGTGGTGTATGCTTCGCGTGGAGAATCGACCGACATGAAAGACTCCGAAGGTTCGAGGCGATTATACTCCGACCAGGAAGCGGATTCTTGCCCAGGATATTGAATCTGCAACATTACGGGGCAAATTGGCGACTTCTATCTCTTTACAGATTTTACAGATAATGATCTCCTTCTTTCCGAAAAAACCGGCACCCATTTGCCGTAAAGATAAGTTTCTCCATACCGTACAGACCCTCGTTCTCATACCGTAAAGACCTTAACAAGCATTTACACATACGCCTACAAAGGTTGCCGGTTACAAACCCCAATCAGAAACGATGCTCAAGGTGCAAGGCGCCAGCACTAAAGAGTTCTGGAGCAAACGGGGAATGACCGGACGGAGGCTGCAAATTGAAAACTAACAGGAGCCGGAGACAACGGTCTCTATGGAGCTGGGGCGGAATTGCAATTCTGCTTGCACTGATGGCACTCAGCACCCCATGGATCAACGGGCAAATCGCAACAACCACAGCAACGCTTTCCGGTGTGGTGACAGATCCTTCGGGAGCAGCGCTGACGAAGGCAACGCTGACCCTCACGAGTTTGGAGAAAGGGATCACACGAACCACCACCACGGACGGCGGAGGTCGGTACTCGTTCAATCAGCTTCCGCCTGCCGCCTATAGTCTGACCATCAAAGCGATGGGTTTCGAGACGTACCAACAGAACGGAATTGTCCTCGACGCCGCCCAAACCGCCGCGCAGAACGTGACGCTGACGGTCGGATCCGAGACGGTATCGGTCAACGTAACCTCGGATGTCTCCCTGCTGAATACGGACAACGCCAACGTCGCGGCGGACATTGACGCAAAGCAGATCGTGGAGCTGCCGCTGAACGTGCGCAACGTCTATGGTTTGGCCACGCTCAACTCCTCCGTCCAAAACACGTCGGAAGGGCAGATCCTCCTCGGTGGCGGCGGCAACACAACCGACACAGCGGATCAGGACATCTCGTTTATGAACTTCGGCGGCGGCTTCTTCGGGACGACGGCGTTCCTGGCCGACGGCTCATGGGATACTGACACCGAGTGGGGCGCGGTCATCTTTGTCCCCGGCGTGGACGCGGTTCAGGAATTCAAAATCCAGAACAACTCGTTCACGGCTCAGTATGGATGGAGCACGGGCAACGTGGTCAACGTGGTCACCAAGTCGGGATCGCACGACTTCCACGGGTCGGCATACGAGTTTTATTCCAGCAACAGCTTCAATGCCCTCAACTACTTCCAATCACCCGGCAGCTGCCAGGGTCTGCTCAACACCAACCTATGCACCTTCAGCCGGAACCAGGTTGGCGGAACGGGCGGCGGCCCGCTGTACATTCCAGGCATCTATAAACAGCGAAACAAGACCTTCATTTTCGGTAACTACGAGCACTTCCATGCAAACACCCCAGCCCCGTCGCAGTACACGGTGCCAGACACGAACTTCCTCGCCGGGAACTTTTCCGAGCAGCTGTCAACCACATCTGCGGGCAACGACGGTCTCGGCCGACCCATCTATGACGGTCAGATTTATGATCCGCGCAGCGGCCACGCCATTACCGCAGGCCAGCCGGATATTTATAATTCTGTGACCAACCCCTACGGCACGAACTTGACGGCCACCACAACCGGATTCATCCGGAATCCGGTCCCGGGTAATATTTTGTCCAACATTGTCGGCTACGCCCCGGATGCTGTCGGCGCCAAGCTGCTGAGCTACTTTCCTGCGGCACAGAAGCCAGGCAATGTGGCCAACAACCTGACTCTGGCCGGACAGTCACCCACGTTTTGGGATGAGTACGGGATCAGGGTCGACCAAAACATCAACGACAATACCAGGGCCTATTTCCGCTACTCCTATAAGGAAGAGGCAAAGACCGGCATTGCCGCTAACTGGGGAGACGATCCGGCAGGCCAAGGCAATCAGCGGCCCAACAACCGCTGGGGGATGTGGGCGGGGCTCACGCGGATCTTCAGCCCCACCTTCACCATGAACATCACTTCGGGCGTCCAGCTTTGGCATGAAACCTCTACCAATCAGTCGGTCGGTTTCAACCCCACAACCACCCTCGGACTTCCGGCGTATGTTAACCAAGTGGATCCGATATTTCCCACCGTCAATTTCGGACAAGGCATCTCCCAACTCGGTCCCAACACCGGGGACGCAAACGGGGTCACCAACCATGGTCCCGTCGGCACAGTGAATGCCGACTTCATCAAAACGGAGGGAAAAAATACCATCAACTTCGGGTTCATGGGCGTAGAGCAGATCTTCAGCCAGCACAACTTCTTCGCCAACCAACTATCGTTTGAAGGAAACTTCACTACCGGACCGAATCCCCTGGCTGGAACGACCGGTGTCAGCTTTACTGGTAACGGAGTGGCTCAGGCGCTGCTCGGCGTCCTGGATACTTCAGCAGGCGATCCAACAAACATCGGAACACCGACCATCCCCTATGAGTCCAACCATCTTTTTGGCGGGTACGTGCAGGACGATTGGAAGGCGGCACACAACCTGACGCTGAATCTTGGCGTCCGCTATGAGATTCAGACTCCATACACTTTGCGCAATAACGAGGGCTCGATCTTCAACCCGAACGCACTGAATCCGCTGAGCTATTCGGCGGGAATGCCCTTGCTCGGCGCGCTCCAGTTCCTGGGACCCGGCAACCGGTATTTCTACGACCCGAATTATCACAACATCGCGCCTCGCGTAGGCTTCTCGTATCAGGCAATGCCGAAGGCCGTGATCCATGCCGGATACGGAATCTTCTATCCGGAATCGTTGACCAGCTCGGGCTCGTATGATGCGGACGGTTTCACCGCCAGCACCGGCTTCAACCAAAGCTTGGACGGCGGCGTGACGCCCAACCCGAATGTCAGCACCAGCAATCCCTGGGGCGGGCAGTACGCGCAGATTTCCGGAAACGCCAACGGCTCGTTTCAACAAGACGGCAATGGCGTCGGCGGTACCTTCCGGAGCCGTCCATCTCCCTATGTCCAACAATGGCTTTTGGGCGTGCAGTATGCCTTCACCCCGAACGATCAACTGGATGTAAACTACATCGGCAACCGCGGGATTCGCATGGTGAGCAACTGGAATTACAACCAATTGAATCCGAAGTACCTGTTCGCGGCGGATGGGACACCCAATACTGGTTTTCTTAGCGCGAGCGCAGCTTACAATCCCTTAGCCGTACCGCTCCAGAACCTTGAAAAAAGTGGAACGATTGCGCCGAGCGCTTGCAATATCGACAGCGCGACAGCGGTGCTAAACGAACAACTGCTCCTGGCTTATCCGGAGTATTGCGGCGTGAGCCAGACCGATGCACCTTTGGGCCAGTCGCTTTACAACAGCTTGCAGGTCAGTTACAACCACCGCATCAGCAAGGGCCTTACCGCGCTGGTGTCTTACACATACTCCAAGTTCATTGACAACGTCGAGGGCAACCAAGCCTGGTCGTACAACGGAGCGGGGAACTGGGCCGCCACTGCAAACTACTTCAACATAGCGGGGGAAAAGAGCGTGGACGCGGGCGATATTCCACACGCGCTGGTGGCCAGTTATGTCTATAACCTCCCCATCGGTCGCGGCAAGGCGGTCGGTTCGGGAATGAACCGCATAGCGGATGCCGTGGTTGGCGGCTGGGAGTTTTCAGGAATCGCAACCTTCAAAGGCGGAATTCCACTCAGCGTGTTCGGCAACAATTGGAACTCCTATGGCGGCGATCCCAGGCCGGATTACGTTTCCGGCGTGAATCCCAAACCGTCTCACCAAAATGTAAGCAGCACCGTGCCCAACTCCTGGGCCAACTACAATGCCTTCGCCTATTCGGCGTATGGCGCCTTCGGCACGACCCCCCGCTACATGTCAGAACTACGCGGACCCCATTACACGAACTGGGACAGCGCACTTGAGAAGAACTGGACGTTCAAAGAGAGCATGAGAGCCCAGTTCCGCTTCGAGACCTTCAACTCCCTCAACCATCCAAACTTCTATGCGCCGGGACCCGCGAATATGGAGCTGTATGCCCCCACAAGTTTCGGCCTGATCACAAACTCGTTTCCTGGCAGAGTTGTCCAGCTTGCCGGGAAGTTCTACTGGTAACCCATTCGTGAACAACTGCTTGAAATTGATGTTTGTCATCCTGTTGACCTTGCTGGTCAAGCCCTTAGCGGGGCTTGGCCAGCAGGCGCCGGCCCCGACGCTCGAGTCGCTGGTGGCCGTTGCCCAGCAAGCCCAGGCAACGCAAGACTATGCCGCGGCAGAAAAGGCTTACAAGCAAGCGGTAAGGATCGATCCGTCGATGCCGGAACTATGGGCCAATCTCGGACTGATGCAGCAGGAAGCGGGAGACATCACCTCGGCAATTCCCAGCTTTCAACAGGCAAACCATCTCAACCCATCCTTATATGTGCCCAATCTGTTTCTCGGCAATGACTATCTGCGCACTGGCAAAGCGCAGGAGGCGATTCCATTCCTGACCAAGGCGGAAAGGATCAACAAAACTGACCCGCAGGCGCCGTATGCGCTTGGGCGCGCATACTATGCAACCGGTAGATTCTCCGCGGCCGCACCGGCGTTTTCGCGTGCGACCACGCTTGATCCGAAACTGAATTCTGCGTGGTACGCTCTTGGAATTGCCCGTCTGAATCAGGTGGAAATTGACGCTCGCAAGATGTCGGTTGAAAACAAGAGTTCCGCCTTTGCTGGCGCACTCTATGCCGAGTCGCTGGAGAAGCAGGCAAGATTTAACGAGGCCGCGACGCTCTACCGCAGTTTGCTCGACTCCCATCCTCAACCTCCATGTTTGCGTTCAGCATTGGGCATTGCGCTCCTCAGGCATCGCGATCCGGAGGGCGCTGCCGCCGAATTTGCCGCAGAACGTGTGGCGCATCCGGAATGCGGCCTGGCGCTTGTTGGTCAGTCGCGCATCGCAATCGACCATGGAGACAATGAGCAGGCCGTCAAGCTGCTCCAGGAGCTATGGGGGCGCGACCATCACTTTTTTGTCGCCAACGCCCCCAGCTTGACGGAGGGCTTGTCGAATGATGCAGCGTCGACCTTTGTCGCCTATTTCTCTCAACAGAACGCCGTCCCGAACCCCCTGCGCGATGCCCTCGTCGCAGCTTTCAACGGCGGCGGAGACGTTGTGGACGATCGGCGCGACAACGGTGATGCTGGCCGGCCGGGCGCCCCTTTGGCCGCCACGCCGTTTTCCGCTGACCGACGCACCGCCGAAGAGTATTATGCGGCCGGGGAGTTCGAGCAGTGCGCCCAACGGCTCCGTCCTGCCGTTGCTGCGGGGAACGCCGAAAGACTTCGGCTGCTTGCTGCCTGCTCGTTCTTCGCCGGAGACAATGAGCGCGCCTTCAGCGCTGCAACTGCACTTGAAGCGTTGCAGCCGCATTCTCCTGAAGCACTTTACTGGTCGATTCGAGCTAACGAAAGGCTCGCGGTCCAATCGCTTGCGCGATTCCAGCAATTGGAATCGGACTCCCCCAAGAGTCATGTTCTTCTCGGCGACATCTACCACCAGCTTGAGAGGGAGGATGATGCGCTGGTGGAATACCAGAAGGCTCTCGCTCTCGAACCCGGCAATGCGGCGGCCATGCTCGGGCTGGCGTCGGCCTACCTGAGCAACAACAACATCGAAAAGGCCATGGAAACCGCGCGCGCAGCCCTGGGGCAAAATCCGCAGGACCCGGAATTGAATCTGATGATGGCGGAGACAATGGTAGCTCAATTTCAATATGCCGAGGCTGAGCCGTACGCGATGAAAAGCCTCAACGCAAAACCGCAGGTGCTTGGTCAAGTGCATGCGTTGATCGGGAAAATCTATGCGGAAACGGGCAGAACCAGCGACGCGATTCGCCAATTGAAGATGGGCGAGTCGAGCGATGAAGACGGCTCCATTCACTACCTGCTGGCGCGACTCTACCGCCAGATCGGCGATACCAAAAGCGCATCCGCCGCGCTTGAACAGGTCAAGACGATCAAGCAGCAGCGCCAAAATCGTGTTAAGACCGTCGAGGACCCCGATCTGTCCTCGGTCGAGGTTCCGCCCGGCTAAACCTCCATGCCATAGCCAGGCGATGGCTTCGGGACCTCATTGCAAACACGGTGCAGGCGTCATTTCATTCCAGGAGCCATCATGCCCATTTGTCGCTCATTTCATCGGATGTTCCCTGCTTTGTCCTTCATTTTCCTGTTGTGCTCGATATCTCCCGAGGCTTCCGGTCAATTCAAACTGTCTTTGGCAGGAATAAATCTGCTAAGCCGGCAGGCAGGCATGGCGTCGTTGCCGAATGGAATTGAAGTGCAGGCCGGGAGCGTGCGCATAAAGGTAACTGCCCTGCGCGATGACGTCCTGCGCGTCATCTATGCGCGCGGAAACTCCTTTCCTGAAGACGCATCCTGGGCAGTTCTTCCCACCTCCCGACAAAGCTCTGTTCCGATTTCGATCGATAGAAGCGGCGATCACTTTGGTTTTCGCACGCGCACACTTGCTGTCGAAGTGGACAAGAAGACGCTCGAAATCACCGTGCTCGATCTCTCGGGGAATGTTCTTGAGCAGGACGCTCGCCCGCTACGTTTTGACGGCGATGCGTTCCGCATTTACAAAACCATGCCGCTGAACGAGCACTTCTTTGGTCTCGGGGACAAGACGGGACCGCTCGACCGGCGCGATGAGGCCTTCACGCTCTGGAACACGGATGCTTATCGCTTCCAGGAATCCACGGATCCCATCTATAAGAGCATTCCGTACTTTATGACTTATCGCGCCGGGCGTGCGATGGGCATCCTGCTCGATAATACCTGGCGTACAAGCTTCGACTTTGGCAAGGAGCTGCCTGATGCCTACTCCTTCGGGGCTGCTGCGGGCCCCGTGGACTATTACCTCTTCTACGGGCCGTCTCCCAAGCAGGTTGTCGAAACCTATGCGTGGCTTACCGGAACTCCGCCGCTTCCGCCGGTCTGGGCATTCGGATTCCAGCAATCGCGATATAGTTACATGTCGCAGGCACGCGTGCTGGAAGTGGCGAGTCGCCTCAGAGCCGATTCGATTCCTACGGATGCGATTTATCTCGACATCGATTTCCAGGAAAAGAATCGACCATTCACCGTGAACACAACGGCGTTTCCGGATTTTTCCGGCATGATCGCGCAGCTTCATGCTGAGAACTTTCACGTGGTTGCCATCACCGATTTGCATATCGCCAATCTGCCAGGGCATAACTATTCTCCGTATGACAGCGGCATCGCCGGCGACCACTTTGTGAAGAATCCAGACGGCTCAGTCTATACGGGCCGCGTGTGGCCGGGACCCAGCGTTTTTCCAGATTTCACTCGCCGCGAAACCCGTGCGTGGTGGGGAACGCTCTACGGCGATCTGCGACACTCGGGCGTGGATGGTTTCTGGAATGACATGAATGAGCCGTCCATCTTCGACTCGCCCACGCACACCATGCCGGAAAATGTCGTGCACCGTATCGACGAATCGGGATTTGTGTCTCGCACGGCAACCCATGCCGAAATACACGACGTCTACGGCATGGAGAACTCGCGGGCAACTTTTGACGGCTTGAAAGTCCTCGATCCTGATGTACGTCCATTTGTTTTGACCAGAGCCACCTACGCCGGTGGGCAGCGATATGCAGCAACGTGGACCGGAGACAACAGCAGCAGCTGGAGTCATCTCCGCTTTACGACGCCAATGCTCGAAAACCTCGGGCTAAGCGGCTTTGCGTTCAGCGGTGGCGATGTAGGCGGATACGCAGGAACTCCAACACCGGAGCTGTTGACCAAATGGCTTGAAGTGGCGGCTTTTCAACCCATCGACCGTGATCACGCTGAGAAGGGAAAGGGAGACCAGGAACCATGGGTCGGAGGCCCCGAGCAAGAAGCCATTCGCCGGCATTTTATTGAGACGCGTTATCAGCTTTTGCCCTATCTTTACACGTTGGCGGATGAGGCGTCGCGAACGGGACTTCCCTTGGTGCGGCCTTTGTTCCTTGAATTCCCCAACGCCGCACCCGATGGTCATCCAATCGATACCGACCTCGCGGCTGCGGGCGAATTCATGCTGGGCCCAAATTTGCTGATTGCACCTTCGCCGTATCCTGACGAGCAGGATCCCTACGTGGTCGAGTTTCCTTCCTCTGGTTGGTACAACTATTGGACGGGCGAAAGAATCCCTTTGCCTGTCTCCGCGACCGCGGCTGTTCCAGATCCCCTCGCCGTCCCCGACAGAGACACGCAATTCTCAATTCGCGTCGCTCCGGAACTGTCTCAGCTTCCGGTCTTTGTTCGCGCCGGTTCAATCTTGCCCATTTCGCCGGTGGTTAAAAGCACAGGGGAGACTCCGCAAGGCCCGTTAACCCTACGTGTATATCCTGGAGACGGATGCTCGGGCGAGCTCTATCAGGATGATGGAATAACCTATGCATTTCAGCGTGGAGTCTATCTTCGGATGAAGTTCAGTTGTAACAGAACGGCTCAGGGGATGCGTCTCGACATCAGTTCGCATGAGGGATCCTATCCCGCATGGTGGAAGGAAGTGCATGTCGAGATCTTTGGCCTCACAGCCAGACAAAGCGAACTCTACCTAAATGGGAAGAAGATTTCAGCAGCGATGGACGGGAATCCTCAGAGCACCGGCTTCACAGTTGAGGATGACGGCAAGGGTGAAGTAATCGAGATCAAATAGGAACCAGCGCTCAATCGCGACACCTGTGAGGTTCGCTGATTCGGATACTTCGCAGTTGCCGACCAACGATCCCGAAGCTGAAGTTCCGATTTGTCATGGTTCTGAGGGAAGAGGCGCGCAATATCTCATTTTCTACGTCATTGCAAATCGAGTCGACGAATCCTTTTAAGCAAACCCTTCAATCTGACGAGGAGGGATCATGAGGCTACTGACCCAGTGTATTGATCACCATTGTTGGTCATCTGCTTTTCGTTGTCTCTATTGGGACAGTCTGTCACTCCAACGGGACCGGCGTTGCTGTCCGGAACCCCATCCCTGCCGCAAGCACCGGAGCCCGCCTAGCGGTCCGGCACAGTTCCGGAACCGCCGAAGGGCCTTATCCAACTTGACGGATGGCTGGCTTCGAAGACGTCAACAACGCCAAGAGGCTTTGCCGATTCTAGCCGGATCGTTGCGCAGATAGGCGAAATCAATTTGGACGACACAGGGGTTAAGGGAGAGGCGGTCGTGGAATCGCCTCAAAATTCTGCAAATGGCGGTTCTTGGACCTCGGCAGAGAGAGGCCTGTTGGAAAGGCCTGGGTCCTTGGCACTGGAATGGATAAAAACGAAATTGGGGCGGTGGCAACCAGTGGTATATTTTCCGCAGCCAAAGGGCAAAATGCAAATTCTGGCTAAAGGGTTGGCACTGATATTGATGGGCATCGCATTGCAACAGTCTGCCGCGAAAGAGCCTGTCAATTATGGTTTCAGCTTGACCACCAGGGACAGGGTGAGAAGTGCGGGCTGGTGGCCTACGAAGGGAGAACCGGCGCGCAACCTTTATGCGGGAAATGAGGAATGCGAAGGATGTCATCGGACGATTGCGGCGACCCAGGCAACGACACCGATGTTTCAGGCGGGAGTTCGAGCTGGAGAGTCGGAGATTCTGCAAAAGCACAAGCAACTGAACTTTCAAGACGGCAGTTTCCTGTATTCTCTGACCGATGCACCGGAGGGCGTGACCTACTCCGTAACCGGCGCCGAAGACAAGAATGCCGCTGCGGTGGTGTGGGCTTTCGGAATGGGCAAACTCGGCCAGACTTATGTACTTGAGAAGGACGGCGCATATTTTGAGGGCCGTGTGAGCTTTTTCACGAGTTTGAATGCCCTGGATATTACTCCCGGACAGTCGACCGCGATTCCCGAGGGAGTGGAAAAGGCGCTTGGCAACCGCTTGGATGACGACACTTCCCGGCGTTGTTTCAGTTGCCACATGACCGCAGTTGTGACTTCAGGTGTGCTTGAACCTGAGAAGGCTAAGCCGGGAGTTCATTGTGAAGCGTGCCACGGACCGGGCGCCACGCATGTTGCGGCTATGCAAGCTCGGCAGTTTGAGAAGGGAATAGCAGCGATCGTTAATCCCAAAAATCTTTCTCCCGTCGATTCAGTGGATTTTTGTGGGGCTTGCCATCGCACATGGGCCGATGTGGAGGTGGACATGCCCGCAGACATCGGTACTGCGAGCCTGCGTTTTCAGCCGTACCGCCTGGAGGAAAGCCGCTGCTGGGGAAAGGGTGGCGACCCCCGTATTACCTGCATTGCCTGTCACAACCCTCATCAACCCCTGGTCACCGAACTGAGTGCCTATGACTCGAAGTGTCTTGCGTGTCATTCCCTCAAACCCAACCCGAAGGGGCGCATGGCTGCCAAAACGACTTGCAAGACGGGAACCAGCATTTGCGTTTCCTGCCACATGCCAAAGTATGGTATGAAACGAACTCACTCTCAGTTCACGGACCACTATATCCGTGTGGTCCGGACCAGGGGCCCAAGCACCTGGGTGCCCTGAATTTGGGTCTTTGAGGCCTGCGCCAAGGATGTTTTTCTATGAGCGGGCTGCTCCTCGGATCTTCTCAGCGTCGACCCTGCGCTGACCTCCAACCGTTTGCGCTTCATTGTTCTTGTACTGCCGATAATCTATGTCCGACACACACCCAGGTGCAAGCTTAACCCCAGTTTCGATTTTCCATTCCCGGCAACGACAATAGACCGCCGGTTGTTGCTGCCATCATTCCGGCGTTCGTTCCAGAGCCAAAGAGCCGGACTCATGAACGCCGCCGTCAATAAAGCCGAGGCCCGTTTCGTACAGCTGGAACTTGCACTTTTCCGGCAACCGGCTGGCAGTTCGTTCATTGGAACTTACGGGAGACTGAGCTTCAACTCCGGAAAAGTAAATCTCTCAGGGCTTCACCTCCTGAACAGAATCAAGGATTCTCACATTGGAGCCGAACCGGCGGAAGTTGCGAAACTCAATCTCATTGAGATCAGTCTCGTTGCGCCCATTCTGAGGATGACTTGTGCGTCCACTGGCAGCATGTAGTCGTGGTTGTTGATCGCAACGTAATCGTAGTCCACACTTACGGAAGCCGCGTGAATGAGAAAGTCTTTCGGGACATCGTCGGCCACCTCCGTGATGCGGCGAACACTCATGGTCGCGCTGTCGATGAAGACCTGCCCGTGGAAGCCGAGAGTTGCCACCTGTTCAGCGCTTGCCCGTAGACGGAATATGGAATTTTCGCGAGCCACGCGATAGTCGAATACTTGGACCGCCGCTTCTCCCAATAAACCTGCTTGCTTCCATTGGAAGTCGGTATGCGACGAAGGCCGAAAAAGGCTGGCAATCACACTGCCAAACTCTCCGAACGATTCCACCCCTTGAACAGATCCCCTGTCAGTATTGAATTTCTGGCCCACTTGCTCATGTTCGAGCAAGGTCCGATGCTCTTCATGATCCACATACGTTAAGAATTCAGTAAATGCATCTCTGTGCTGCAACTGCGCCGAGCCATGCAGACCGACCGACCGGCTGGTCACCTTTTCGCAGCTGAAGTTGGGCAGTGAATCCCTGTAGTTCATCGCCAGCTTTGCCGCGTCGGAAAGGATCGAATTGATTTCCTGCGGCGCTGGATGCTGAATGGCGTTTAGGGTGAATGTGATCGTGTGCAATCCGGCTGAGGGAGCTAAAATTTTCAACGGTTCGGTCGACGCGATCTCGGAGGCCACCGCATCGGTGCCGGCCGCCGGCGCCCCTGTCAGTGTGAAGGTTGCGCGCGCTTGGGAGGTGTTTCCGCCCTGACTCAGAACTGCCCTTACCTCGTACAGGCCGTTCACGGGCGGGTTGACCGAAAAGGTGGTCAGATAAGAAGAAAACTCCGACTCGGCCGATGATTGAGTGTTGACCGGCGCACCTCCGAGGAGCTTGCCGTTTCTCAATACCTGAAGATTCACGGTGGTAGCTTGCGGCGCATGAGGGTCAGAGTGAACGACAAAAAACACGGAGACATTTTTGGCACCGGGCCGTAACTGGCCGGAAAGATCTGGCACCACTCTTTCGTCCCCATACAGAAGCGGATCGGAGGGATCGTCGCCGGCTAAAATCGGCTCCGGCGCCCGGGCAACAATCACGTCGCTTAACGAAAGCGCCGCGGGCGCGGTCGGTACTTCGAAAGGAATGCGCCGCGCCCCGGCGTTGTTGCTGTTGCGGTCCATTACGGCCGTTTCCAGGACGTAATGCCCTGGTGGAACAGTAAAGTGTCGCTGCAGGCTAATTGCTTCGTACTTTAGGGTGTCACTGTCTCTGAGGACTCCACGGTCGGGAATATCGGCGCTGAAATGATCGAGCACCACGCCCGTGTTGTCCACGATATTGGCAACAATCGAGATATGGGCCAAAGAGAGATTCGTAATCGAGTCGCTTCGAATCTCGAGGCTGGAAAGCGGAACCTCGATGGCTACCACATTGACGCTTCCGTCCTGCGTATCCCCGATGCGCAGAATTGCGGCACGGAAGTTTACATCGACGGGGAACTCATGCAGGCTGAGAATCTTCAGAAGCGGCAACTCGAAGGGCTGCGGAGCCGCCCCGTCACCGGCGCCCGGAGGCTCCGAGATATAGCCCGTCCGGGAACGTATCTTGAGTCCCCGCCGCAGAGGCTTCACGACCACCGGTCGAAACTTTCCGTCATATTCCTTCAGCGGAGAAGGATAGATTGCCTCGTAATACGCGGTCATATCCTGAATCATCTGCTTCGTAGAATTCCGGATGTCCTTTTCCGATCCGTAGCTTCCTCCCGTATCCTCCGCCAAACGGCGCAAATCGCTCTGCTTCAGGCTTGGGTTCGGGCCTTCAGTCTGCATCTGTCGCGCGCTGCTTTGCATGTCCTCAGTGAAAGTGCTCGGATCCGAGGTGCTCCGGGGACCCACCGCTTGCGACATCGCGGAAGCCGCGACCTGCGCTCCTGCCCATCTGCGACCTGAATCGCCATCGGCGGAATTCAGATTGACGACATATATGCTTACTCCAGCTCGATTTGCCGTTCCGATGATGGATTGGATTGCATTCTTGGCGCTTGAATCGATCGGCCTGTCGTGGGGAGAGGTGAAAAGGATCACTGCCTTCCTGTGCGCCATTTTCTCCTGGGATTGCAACAAGGCCAACAAACTCGCCAGCGAAGGCCGCATGTGCTGATCCTTCGCAAACCGGCCGGAATTTGTGAGCGCGGAGTATAGCGTCTTTGCCAAAGCGCGATCATTTGCGCTTACTGGCTTGCCCGTTGCATCCACCCCGGTACGGGCCACCGTGTTCAGTGCTTTCTCGGGTTCGCTGAGGGGGCTGCCGCTCCATGGCGGCGCCGGCCCGGTGGCCGCTTTGACGGCCTCTAGAACCGCGTTGCGGTCGGAGGTGAATTGCTGCAGCAGCCGCAGACGGCTCTCGACACCAAGCACCGAAACGGAATAGCCGCTCTCCGAAATCAGTTTGAGTAGCTTTCCTGCTGTCTCCCGCTCGCTCTTCAGCCAGGACGCGTCAACCCCAGCGCGAGCGCCGGCGGCTCGCGGCGGCCGCTCGAAGACCAGTGTGACCAGGTGCTCGCCTTCCTGATTGCCGGTTACAAGACGAAGGCTGCGGACGGTGACCGGAGAATCGCCATCGGTGAGCGCAATCTCAGCGGGCTTAAGGTCGAGAACGGGCCTGCCTTTCTTGTCGTGAGCCACAAGATCGAAAGAGATCTGGTCTACATTCGCAGATGCGTCCGCTGCTTGATCTGGGGGTTGTTGAGGGGCTTGGCAGTTAGCCAACGAGGCGGGTACAACAATCGATAGCAAGAGAAACAGTCTTAATGTACGAAACTGGTCCAAATGGGTCTTTGTTGCTGTGGAGAGCTTTTCCTGCTGAAACATCGATTCTCCCCGTGCGACGTGAATCATCGTGACGTGGTTCAAGACGGCTGGTGCGCTCAAGAGCCCGTGATTCTTTCGACAATCTCGATTCTCCAACAAGGCCTCCAGTTCAGCCCGTCTCTCTCGAACGATCGCCATTCGACTAGACGAAGAGGATTGCGAGATATTCTCATTGAGGCGATCAGAGCTTTATAGGGGATAGTGAGTGGAGGTGTAAAGGTCCTTACAGAAAAGATTAACAATCGCTTAACTGTAAGTCGCAGTATTATCTGTTCGATTTCCCAGATTGCGTTGCCGAACGCGACTGAAGCCTCCCATCAGCTTGTGGTCAAGGACACGCTGACGGCGGTAGTCATCAACGACCTGAGCGCAACGATCAAGGCGGCCGGCATTCTGCAATCCAGTGGCAACCAGTACGCGCCGAAGGGGGAAGGATCTACGTCACTCGACGAGCTTGCGGCGCGGCCCTACGGTCTTTGTGGGCGCCTGCGATAACGCATGGACGCTGCGCCTGACCAATGCGCTGCGCTTTCACTTTGCCAATGATGCCGACATGACGCACCTATGGATTGTGGATAGCACCACGCCGGACAAGGGGCGCTGGATGGTCGACCGCAGCGTGCAAATGGCCATCAACAACTATCGCGACTATGCCATTGTGGCGCGGTTCACGGACGCAATTACCGGCAAGCCCACCCTGATTGCCGCGGGGATTGCGCGCGGCGGCACCATGGCGGCCGGCGAATTCCTCACCAGCCCTGCCTGGCTCAAGGCAGTCCAGGAACGCCGAGCATTGAGGAACGCCAAGCATTGAGGCTGCCTACTTCTGGTGATGTTCCCGCCGCCGGAGTCTTCCGGTACCGTCGGCCGGGCGCCAGTCCAGCTTTCTGTGCCTCGATCTTCTTGGCAACTGCGATCTCCCAAGGCGGCAGCCGCGAAACTGGATCGGGATGCTCTACCAGATGTACGTAGCGACGATTTCAGGGGGGCCCGGAATCGAGTCGGTCACGGTTGTATGCACCACGATCTGCAGATTTTTCTGCGCCCAGTCCGGCGGAGCATCGCGGAGGCCCTTTTCAAGATCTTCTGAACTCGAAACGAACTCGCTGGCAGCTTGCGTCCCGGCGGCGGTAATTCCTGCCACGCTCACGACGAATTGACCCGTCTTCGAGTCCAGAAGGCGGGTTACAAGACCGTAGTCCTCTACAGCAATCCATACGCTGGGATGCTTGGTCCATTTCGCTTGCCAGTTCCGTCCTTGCTGACCCTGTTCCCGAATCATCTGTTTTCCGTTCGCTTCCACAAACGTGAAATGGAGATTGGAGGTTAGTTGCATCGCCCACCGGTTGTTGAATGCACCTAACACGATGGCTGGAGAGTTGCGCAGGTCTTCAAAAGAGTAGTTGTTGCCAATTCTCAGCTGGGTGTCCTTGCCTAGCCGGGTAAGCATGGTGGAGAGGCGAATCGCTGCATGAACATCTCCGCTTGCCACTCCAAAATCGGAATATTCCACCATGTCATGCCATTCGAGCGTGTCATTGGGCTTCAAGGGCGGAGGGGCGCCGAGTCTGTCGAACTCGGTGTCGAACTGCCCTGGACTGGAATGCGCCTGGTAGAGGTCCGCCGATGGCCGATAGACCGTGGGCTTGGCCAGGCAGATCAGGATCGGTCCCGAAGCGGCCATGCCCGGAGACCAAAAGCGATCCAGGGCTCGTCTGGGCGCCTCCGCGTGGTGAATGATCATCCATGCGGAGGCCGCGGCAAGCAGGAGTGCCAACCCAGCCAAGGCCCCTCTGAATACCCTGCGTTTTCCCCTGGTTCGGTCCGTCGTGACCACAACAACAGGAAGCGCAGCTTCGGGCGGCTCTTCCCGAACCGGCACGGTCTGGGTCCATACAAACTCCGGGGTATAGAAGCCAACGGGAAGCTCGATGCGAACCGGCGAGTGGTTCGGCGTTGCGTGGTAATACTGCTCCAACCTCCGCCGCACATCGCCGGCCTGAACCCGCACCACCGGATCATCTCCTGTGGCGTAGCCTGCCGGACGCTTGAACAGCTCCGTTCCGATGATCCGCTCTTTCAGTGGTCTTTCATGCCCGTCCAGCTTGTAATGAACCACGTAAGAGAGAAACTCTTTGCTTCGCTTCGTTGTGCAGAAATAGGGGCTGCTCAGGATCGATTCCAGTTCGCGGGAAACAGCCTCCTTCTCCGAGGGGTCGACCGGACAGTTGTCTCCGTTCATATGTGAGTCGCTGTTCGGCTTGGTGGACCCTGTCATGGAACTTTCCATATCTTGATCCTTAAGCGAAGCTCGTCGCGTCGAACTTTGCTGACGCTGCAGTTCCAAAGCAACACAGTGCTTGTTCCTGACTGCCGCTTCCTACGTCTATTTACGGTAATTCGACCTGGTTCACCAGCAAGAATGCATCCTCAAAATGCCTTGTTTGGACACACGCCAGCCAAGGTTTTCTCTTCAGCCACGTCGGGAGAGAAGAGGACGCCAGCTTGCGCTGGACAGGTTCCTACTTACATAAGAAATCTCCTACGAAATCTACTACGTCGAAGCCCGGTTTGAACAGCCTTTTTCGCCGCCGGCAGACTCAGGGAAAAGGTTCGGTCCAAAATCGACTCCGGCCGACGAGAGGTGTTTCGCCGCGCATCCATCGCGCAACTCTAACAACAGCAATGGTTTGGACGCGTGAACGCGCATTGCCAATCGTGTCCGTGATACCGTCGGCATACTGTAAGACACCGTAACCTACTTGCTTAAAGTTTCCCACCGGACATATACCCATCTCGTCAGTGAATCGTTTTAGTGGATCGTCACCAAAGCGTTCACCGGCACTCGCCGCAGGGGTTGGAACCTCTCCGGCGCGCCATAGAAGAGCATGCTGTAAACCGTTCCAATGCAACTGGTTTCAATGACGGAGCAGGGGCCGGGGGAAGCCGGAAGCTTGCCCGCAAAACAGAACCGCTTTGAGGAGGCACAACTGATGAAGAATCGACAGATAGTCAATTCCGCTTTGGTGATCGGCAAAGAGCTCAAAAAATGGAACCGAAACGGCCGGTTACGGATCGCGTCCGGTTTCACCGCTGGAATGCTGGTACTGTTCCTGGGGCTGCTGCCGGGCTCAACTCCGGCGCTTCACGCACAGATCACAGCCACGATCTCAGGAACCGTCTACGACGCTACCGCAGGCGCCATTCCCAACGCGAACATCACCCTGCGGAATGAGGCAACCGATGAAAAGCGGGACACTGTCACCAACAGCGATGGCGTCTTCGTTTTCCCGGCGCTGCAGATCGGCACCTATACCGTCGAGATCCGGGCCAAGGGATTCAAGATCCTCACCCAGACCGGCATCTCGGTAAGCGCCGCCGAATCGCGCAAACTGACCGGCCTGAAT
>DATDLS010000277.1:0-6306 GCA_036519195.1 Occallatibacter sp.
TTCACGTTGGGCAGGGCGAAACGATAAAGCTCGGGGGTATTGGCGGGGATGGGTTCTGGGTTGGAGAGAGACTTGCGGTAGCGTCCGCGGAAGATATCAGCGGCAATCATGAATTGATATCCACCCATTTTGGGCTGATCAGCGACCTCGTCGGGGAAGACGTCGATAAGCTTGACGACCCAGTCGGAGTCGGTGCCGGAGGTGGAGGCGATGAGATTGGCAATGGGTTCACCGGCGAGGGTGACCGGCTTGGTGAGCACTTCGGAGGTAAACACGGCGACATCCGGGCGCCCGGACTGCTCGCGCTGGTCGTCAGCGAGCCAATCCGGCCAAGCGGCAGGGGAGCTGTAATTGATGGCCTGGATGGGACGAGCACGGAAAGGAACGGGACGAGCGGGGTCGGAGTCATAGGTGGTCTCGGCGGACTCGCCGGCGGCGGGAGGCTGGAAGCTGAGTGCATCGCCAGCGCGTAGGTAAAGGCGTGTGGGTTGGGTATCGCAGGCTGCTGCTGCAGGTGTTTCGTTGGGCGCCTGCGTACAGGCCACAGGCCAGGACTGGAGGCTCTCCCATTTGTCGGCACCAGACTCGAAGGAGGTTACCGGGGCGATAGGAGCTTTGCCAGGGCCCTCGTCTTTGAGGTAATGGGCCAGGAATGGGGCAAGGACGTTCGTACGGAACCAGAGGGATTCGTCTTCCGGCCAATTGACTGCTCCGAGAGATCTGCCTTCCTCGATCGAGCCGCCGTGGTGCCAGGGCCCCATAGCGAGGAAGATCTTCTCATCTGCGGTTCCGGTGGCCTTGTCGAAGGGCTTCAGAGCCCGGTAAACGGCCATCGCTCCGTACACATCTTCGGCGTCCCATTCGGAGTGTACAAGGAGAGTGGGAACAGTGAGAGGCTGTTTCGCCGCCTGGACTGCGAGGATCTGGTCGACGGCCTGGTCCTGCCAGAAGGAATCGTAGGCAGGATGCGCGAGGACCTTCCGCCAGAAGCCCATCTGCTCGACGCCACGTTCGCGGCCGAGATTGCCGGCGGAGGTGGCGCGCATCCACATGTCGTAGTCATCGAAAGTGGAGGTGAGCCAGTGAGCGGAGTTGTCGCGGGTTCCATCCTGCTCGTAGATGTAGGGAATGTTCTGTTGGCGGAAGGCTCCATTGTGAAACCAGTCATCTCCTCGCCAGCCGTCGACCATGGGGTTCATGGGGACGGCCACCTTGAGAGCGGGGTGGGGATGGACTAGGGCGGCAAGGGTGGTGAAGCCATCGTAGGAGATGCCCAGAATGCCAACCTTGCCGTTGGACTCGGGGATGTTCTTTATGAGCCAGTCAATCGTGTCGTAGGTGTCGGTGGCGTGGTCGACCGGGGTGGAATTGAGAGGGCCGCGAAAGGGACGATTCATTACGTAGTCACCTTCGGAACCATACTTGCCGCGGACGTCCTGGATGACGCGGATGTACCCCCCATCAACGATGACGTCGGTGGCGTTGTCATAGCCGTACAGCCTGGAGCCGAGATGAGTGGATTGAGCGTTCGTCGTAAGGACGGCGGCACTGTATGGAGTGCGGGTGAGAAGGATCGGGGCCTGCGCCGTGGCCGTCGCGGATTTGGGGACGAGTATGACGGTGTTGAGCTTGACACCGTCACGCATGGGGATCATGACCACGCGGCGGGTATAGTCGGCGAGATTGGCGGGGACGGCGACGGCCGCGGGAGTTTCGGTGGGCAGAGCGGGGTACTGCGGGGCGGTTTGGGCCGGGGTCTGGGCGGGAATGGCCAGGATGGCCAGGGAGGCTACAAGAAGCAGGGAAAGTCGAATCATGAGAGGCTCACGTTCTTCAATGGACTTTGTCGATCGTATCACCAGACTCGGAATGAGACGAGCGTGTATCACCGGTAGAAGTAACTGGCTCCAGCAATTGACGCCATTTTCCCTGAAAAAGAGACACTCGCCTATTCCCTCCCCTCATAGCAATGGGAGCCCTCTCTGCCTTTGGAGGATGAGCTTCTAGTTGTCACTCCGTTTCGGCCCACGCCAGGCGGAAAAGTACGACAAGTTGACATTCGCGGCTATCCGCCGGATGTGGACCGCGTAAGCGTGTAAGATCATGCAGCCTGAGAGATCGGAAACGCCTGTTGGCTCAACCTATGTCCGACTTCGGTTAGAAGGAGTCCCGGAGCAAGAGCCTAAGGCTTGGACTGGCGTCGTGGCTCCCTTTCTCTTTTGGAGCGACTACCCAGAAGACTGATTGGAACTTAACCGGCATTGAGAGCCTTCCACTCGAGGATGGGTTGGCTGTCGAATATTTCAAGCATTGCGGAATCGTTCGTCAATCGTTCGGGCCTGATTTCGGCCCGCTCCGAAAGAGCGTTCAGATGGTCGCTCTGCTTAGATTCTTTGAAGGTCGACAAAAACGACTCTTTTCGTCTTTGGACCAGTACGGATACTGTTGGCCAATTCCCTTGAAAGCTCCCGGCTTCACTCTGCTCGCAAGGCTTCCATCGGACTTACCCGAGAGGCCCGACGCGCCGGGAGATATGCCGCTATCAATCCACTGACGACCAGCAGCGCGGCCGAGCCCGTCAATGTCCACCCATCGCGTATGTTGACGCCATAGAGAAACGCGCGCACCAGACGCCCTGAAGCCAGTGCCAGCCCAGTGCCTCCGGCCACCCCGGCCAAGAGCATCACGCTGGCCTGCCGCATGACCAGCCACATCAGACTGCCGCGCTGCGCTCCGAGCGCAATGCGCACGCCCATTTCTCGCGTTCTCTGAGTCACAACGTAAGCCAGCAGACCGTACAATCCCGTCATGCAAAGGAGCAGAGCGGAGCCCCCGAAGATCTCGAGCAAATGAGCAGCGAGACGCTGACTTGCGTAGGAGTCCTCGACGATCTGGTCCATTGCCTTAATGGTTGCGCCCTCCAACTCAGGACTCCCTTGCCGTAGAATGGCGCGCAACTCGGGAATCATCTCCGAAGTGGGTCGCTCGGTTCGCATCGCCAGATCCATGGCAATGGTTGATGGGTTATAGATGGAGTCACCCGGCACCAGCTGGCAAAGGCAGACTTCCACTTCCGGTTGCGAGTTTCCCGTTATATCCATCTGGCGTTGATCATCGAGGATACCGACAATATGTGTCTCGGCATCCTGACGGAAGCTCCAGAACTTGGATCCAACGATCGACATGGGGGCGTGGGGGTCAGGGGCATATAACCTGGCGAAGGCGGAATTCACAACCGCTACCGGGGCAGAGGTCGGGGTATCTTCGGCATTGAAGAATCGGCCCGAGGCCATCCGAAAGCCGAACACTTGCTGAATTCCTGGAGTTACCGGCTTCAACAGCCCGCTTACCTCCTTTCCTCCATCCATTCGTATTGTCAGTTGGACTCTGAACGTGCCACCCAGCGGAACCTCGCTAATGAGACCGGCTGCCTCCACACCGTGCAAAATCCGAGCGCGCTCGAGCAGCGGCTGATAAAGCGCCCGCGTCACGTTTTCGCCCTCGAATCGGAACGAGGGAATATTGAGGTTCGCCACTAATATGTGATCCGTTCGATAGCCAAGGGGCACGTGGCGTAAAACATAAATGGTTCGCAGGAGAAGCCCGCAGCTCACCAGCAAAGTCAGAGACATGGCGATTTCAACGACCACAAGAGTGTTGCGTACCCTGTTATGCCGCCGTCCGGCTCCTGCCTGCAGACCGCCTTGCTTCAAGGCTGGCTCGATGGGGGCGCGGCTGGCAACGAACGTCGGCCACGCCGCGCACAGGAGCGCTGATACGAACGTCAGCCCGCACAGCATGGCAAGAAGAGCAGCATTGGGATGGGCCGAAAAGTCCAGATTCAGATGTTTAGGTCTTGCGCTCTGGGCAACGCGAATGCTCGCGAGTGCGAGCGCAACACCGATCATGGACGCCGCTCCGCTCAGCACCAGGCTCTCCACCAACATCTGCTGCATCACGCGCCAGCGGCTCGCGCCAAGCGCACCGCGTATCGCGATCTCCCTCTGTCGAGTAGCGCTTCGTGCGAGCAAGAGATGAGTCACATTGACAGTGGCGATTAGCCATAGTGCGCCTGAAGCCAACAGCAACGCGAGAATCGCTTTCCTGACGCCGGGGCTGAGGAGCGTGTCTGTGTAGCGCTGTAAAGATACCGCCGTATGCTCGTTTCGCAACTCGGAATCCGTATATTCGGCTGCGATAGATCGCTGGATTGTCGCCATCTCGGATTCAGCAGATGCCAACGTGATCCCATGCCGCAAACGCCCGACGACCTCGAAGTTCGTGCCCTGGTATGTTCGTTTCTCATCATCCGGACCCAGTCTCACGACTGTCCACACTTGGGCAACCTGATCGTCGAAGGCATGCATGGGGTAGCGGAAATTTGAAGGCATGATTCCCATGACCGTGTAGGAATCCCGATTGATCCGAACCACCTTGCCCAGCACATTTCGGTCGCCGTTGAATGCAGACTGCCATACCGCATGGCTCAGCACGATCGCACCTGTGTTCTTGCCTCCCGCGAAGCTCGGTTCCTCCTGCACAAAACCCGGACCGATTGCCGGCCTCACACCCAGCACTGAAAACAGATTGGGACTTACCGTGGTTCCACTCACCTGAAGTGTTGCCGTACTTCCCTCAAGAAAGGTCTTGCCAGGCATTTGACCGGCAAACCCGATTTGCTCAAAGGAGTGGCTCCGACGCATCCATTCCTCGATATCGAGCCATGGCACGTCCGAGGTTCCTTTACCGGTTCGATCGCCCTCATGGACCAGGGCCAAACGTTCCGCATCTTTGAAGTCGACGGGGCGAAGTAGCATCTGGTCCACGACGTTGAACATCGCTGCCGCCGCCCCGATCCCGAGCGCAAGTGTGCCGACCGCGGTAGCCGCGAATCCAGGGGCACGCCGCATCTGCCGGAATGCGTACCGAAGGTCCTGGTCTAACTGTTCCAGCCACATCCAACCCCACATCTCACGCGTTACGTCCTCCACCAGGGGGATATTGCCAAATTCCAGCATGACAGCGCGGCGTGCTTCGTGTTCCGGAACGCCTTGTTCCACGCGATCCCTAATCGCCATTCGCAGATGAATCTCTATCTCCTCGTGCAACTGGTCTTTACGCTGCCTGAATCCCAGTTTCCTGAATAGGCTCATGCTTCACTCTCCTTCGGCTTGCCGTGAATGATCGAACTGATCGCATCGACCATCTGTGCCCACCGGCCCAAGTTGGAGTCCAGTTGCCGCTTCCCAGTCGCGGTGATGCGGTAGAAGCGAGCCCTCTGTTTGCTCTCACTCGTCTTCCATTCCGAGCACACCCAACCCTGCCGTTCCAGTCGGTGAAGAGCTGGGTATAGCGACCCGGTCTCAACCTGAAGAACCTCTCCGGAGCGAACACGCAAAGCCTGGACAATGCCATATCCGTGCTGTGGCCCCCATTGCAGAGTCTGAAGGATAAGCATGTCCAGTGTGCCTTGCAACAGCTCAATCCGATTCCTATATTGACTCTTCTTGCTCATAGATGTAGACACTCTACTCGCACTGGATGTAGGTTGTCTACATCCGCTCTCCGGCGCTACTCCGCATCGTAATGTTTGCTCCAGCCACAACCGGTCGGTTCAATCCCGGACGACACATTGAATCCAGCCAAAGCCGCCATCCCAGGCGGAAACACCTGCATAACGCTAGGCGATCATCTTGGAACAACAGTCCACGATTCGCAATCTGAACCACTCTTCCCGAAACGAGGACAACCTGCAGCCGCACCTTGGCGGCTGGCTCTCGTGACAATCATGCAATTGGCCGAAGGTTTCTCGGATCGGGATGCACCTGATGCGTATCCTGCAGAACGACGACAACGTGTTTAATTTTGCTTAGTTCGATCTGCTCGAATGGCTGGTCACGATTGATTACCATCGCGAAGAGTGTTTCCAAGCTCATTTCGTGGATGGGTATGGTGGAGATTCTAAAGTGTGTTTTCAGCTGCCCCGAGCGGATGCGGAAAGCCTCACGCGCCTGGTCGCGCGCCGGCGCGCTTCCAGTGATGTCAGGTGTTATGACGTTTCGGCAGAGTTTGACACACGCCAACTGCCAAGACATGGGACGCCTCCGTCTCCATAAATGCCTGAATTCGACTTCATTTTTGTACACTACGCCATCTGCATTTTGTCCCAATCCGCTTGAACCCCTGATGTAGCCTGTTGATTCGCCCGCTTGAGGAACCAAGAAAGGTACTCGTTTTTCTCTTGTCATAGTGTATAATATGTCCACTATGAGCTTTATTCGCCGGATTAAACGTGGTGACAAAGTC
>DATDLS010000278.1:0-9421 GCA_036519195.1 Occallatibacter sp.
GCACCAAAATCCCTTGGAGTCTGGATCCTAGAGAATTAACAATATCTTTAAGGACGTAAGAACTCTGGAACAGGTTTACACCGCGAAACAGGTCATTTGTGGATTCTCCCCGAACCGGATAGAGCGATTCCACTTGACGCATTCCGTATACTATTTTAATCTAGGCCTGTTCTGAATATGCCTATGAACCTATCTGAGAAAACCGAGCAGCGCGACTTCGCTCGGGGAGCCCTGGGGAGTATGGTTCTCGTTCGCGACCCGATGGATGGCTACCCACTGGTAGAACCCATCGAGCAGCGATCCCGCGAGCCTTCTCCAGGCTGAACAAGGCTCGCTCTTCCCGCCTTTTGTCGGGTTGCTGACAGAGCGCAAGCTGAAGGCAGAATCGGAACGGTCCACCTCCCCCAGTTCCAGGCACGAACTTACCCCATGACGGCTGAGGGCAGCTAGCAGCGGAGGCGGGAAATTTTTCAGTGTAGAACGAATGCTCGAAGGAATTACGCGGGGCCTTTTCACTGCCGGAATCTTAGGAGGGAACGATGACGTGGCTCAGACAGATCATGAGACGGCAAAGGATCTTCAGCGATCTTTCCGAGGAGATTGCCGGGCACCTGGCGGAAAAGACCGAGGCTCTGGTGGCCGGCGGAATGAGCCGCGAGGAGGCCGAGTACATGGCGAAACGAGAGTTCGGCAATGTGATCAGGATTGAAGAACGCGGGCGCGAAGCGTGGATGTGGCCCCTGGCTGAGCGCCTTTGGGCGGACACACGATTTGCCTTCCGGCAGCTCTCGAAGAACTACGGATTTGCGATCACCGCGATTCTGACGCTCGCCCTGGGCATAGGCGCGACTACTGCTATTTTTAGCCTGGTGAATACGGTCCTGCTGAGGCCATTGCCGTTTCCGGGTCAGGATCGGCTTGTGTGGCTGGCACAGCAGGACCATTCGCTGCCTGGAGTCCAACCCGAGTCTCTCAGCTATCCGGATTACTTCGACTGGCGCGCCCAGAACCACACCTTGGATGGAATCGCGAGCTATATCCAGGGAGGAATTACTCTCGAATTGAATGGTGAGTCAGAGCGTCTGGACGCGCAGCGAGTCTCGTCGAACTTTTTTCAGGTGCTGGGAACAGCGCCGATCGTGGGCCGCGATTTTCGCTGGGAGGATGAGAAGTCCGGCAATCGAGTTGCGATGCTGAGCTACTCGCTGTGGCAATCGAGCTTCGGCTCAGCGAAGAATATCGCCGGCACGGTAATTCGGATGGACGACAAAAGCTACACCATTGCCGGAGTGATGCCCAAGAGCTTTCAATTTCCGCTGGGCGATCCGGCGCCGGCTCTGTGGATCTCCATGGCGAGCGATGCCGAAGGCAAGAACCCGGCAACCAGCCAGCGCGGCTTCGATTGCCTGGAGGTGATTGGGCTCCTGAAGCCCGGAGTAACCGTCGATCAGGCGAAGGCCGACCTGAGCCTGATCGCGGGCAATCTTGCTCGCCAGTATCCAGACAACAACAAGCCGTTCAGTTCCGCGCTCGTTGAGCACCAGTTGCAGCACATGACCGGCGATACCCGGCCGGCATTGCGGGTGCTGTTTGGAGCGGTGACGCTCGTGCTGCTGATTGCCTGTGCCAATGTCGCAGGCCTTTTGATGGTCCGCGGCTCAAGGCGCAGTGCGGAGTTCGCTTTACGTGCCGCCATGGGCGCAAGCCGCGCAGCGATTGTTCGCCAACTGCTCGTCGAGTCAGTCACCTTGTCCCTCAGCGGCGGAGCCGCCGGTGTGGCACTGGCCTACGGCCTGGTGCGTGCCATCGTCAAGCTCATGCCGCTCAACATCCCGCGGATCGAGGACGCCTCGATCGATCGAGGTGTCCTTCTCTTTGTCCTCGTTGTCTCTCTGATTACCGGACTGCTCTTCGGCCTGCTGCCGGCGTGGAGGATGTCGCAGTCAAAGCCGGCCATGGCCATGCGCGAGGGCTCCCGAAGCGTGGCGGGAGGACGCGGACAACATCGCGTTCACAACGGGCTGGTGATTGCGCAAACTGCAATCGGGCTGGTTTTGCTCGTCAGTTCCGGTCTGCTGATTCGAAGCTTCGTACGCATTCTGAACGTCGATCCTGGCTTCGATCCAAAGCACGTGTTGACTGCCAGAATACGGGTATCATTCGATCGCCTGAATCGCGACCAGCGCTTCCAGTTTTATCAACAGTTGGTAGCGCGGCTCTCCGATCTCGGGGGCGTTCAGTCTGCGTCGGCGGGTTGGCCGTTACCCATGAGCGATTCCATCGTGCATATTTCGTTCAATATTCAGGGACGGGCAATCGCCAGAGAGGACGAGCCGAGCGCAGCGATGAGCGTCGTTATGCCGGGCTACTTCCAAACCATGCGCACCCCGCTCGTCGAGGGGCGTACCTTCGGGCCACAGGATGGCGTCAAGGGAGCGCCCTCCATCCTTGTCAATCAGGCGTTTACCGACAAGTATTTCTCCCAAGAGAATCCTCTCGGGCGGCACATTCAGGTGCGTATCGGTGACGACGCATTCGATCAATCGGTGCGCGAAGTCGTGGGTGTTGTGGGAAATATCAAATTGAAAGGGTTGACCGCCGACGCCGAGCCTGAGTATTACCTGCCGTACGCGCAGGCCGTGGTGACCAATCCATATCTCGTGGTTCGCAGCAGCGGAGATCCGGCGGCAATGGAGAGTGATCTTCGTGCAGTGGTTCGCGAGATGGATAAAACCGTGCCGGTTTACCAGGTCTCCACACTGGAAGATTACGTCTCGAACTCGGCAGCGCAGCCCCGCTTTCAGACATTTCTGGTCACATGCTTTGCCGGCATCGCGCTGACGCTTGCCTCAATCGGGCTCTACGGCCTTTTGTCTTACATGGTCGCGCAGCGCACGCTTGAGATCGGGCTGCGCATGGCTCTTGGCGCCCAACGATCCGACGTCTTGGGCATGATTGTCCAGCGCGGCCTCACGTTGGCTCTCATTGGGGTTGTTGCGGGCATGGCGATTGCGGCTGTCGCCACGCGGCTGATCTCGGGAATGCTGTTTGGAATCCGGCCCACCGATCCGGTAACTTTCGCGGTGACAGCGGGCGTGTTTCTCCTGGTCAGCATTGCTTCGAGCGGCGTGCCTGCATACCGCGCGGCGCGGATGGATCCAATGACCTCACTGCGCGAGCAATGAGCGGACGAACCCGATCGGAATCCGACTGGGGCTCAAGCTCGAATGCTGAGCGAATGTATGGCCACGCCCTAGCCTGCAACCCGGTCGCTTCCGCTGCCCTAATCCGAGGTTCCGTAATGTTGGAAAGAGTATTCCGCTGATTCGCAGTGAGATAGCGCAAGATTCACCAGCATCAATACATTTGGCGATGTTTGATCCTTCATCATGAGCGAAGGCTAAACGCTTGAAGACCGCTTGGTCGTCGTTTCCGGACGATGTGGCCGAAGGCCAATTGTACTCTGGCGCTGCAAATACAACCGACCGTCTCTCCGGTGATTGATTGCGATGCTTTCGCAATAAGATTTCTCGAAAGGACGCAGAATAGACCCACTCATATGATTTGACTAAAAGTTCGCCGTTTCCGTCACGGAACGCTTCAAAAGGAAAGAATGACAAATGGGTATCGCACACGACGATGATTCGAGTCGCCTTCTGGAGGAAGCCCAACAACGGATCAACCAATCGAGCCTGAAGGAAGGACGTAGTGTCTTCGTTCGGGCGCGGATTAGCGCCAAGCTGTACGAGCATCCGCCATTTCCAGATCGCCGAGTCGATAAGATCCTTCGGTCCGATCTCGATAGGGAGCGGATTCTCATCCTCGGCAATACAAGGGCAAGCCACGTACATCATTGTTCCGTCCTGATATCGTGCTGCCGTGAAATCCAATAGAACCTCGTCGGATTTCAAGCATTGTCGGACTGAGTGAATACTGACGTTTCGGATATCGGCAATCCAGTCTTCTGGTAACCGCCCGTGGATAAGAAGACTCTCAAGTCGTTCACCCTCAAAACGGTCGAGATCGAAATTTATGCTCGCCCCTTCGGGATCGGTCCAGAAGGCGGACATTCTGTTTCGGAGTTCCTTCAATTTGACCGCTTGCTTCTGAAAGGGGTCTTCGAGATCTGTGGATAGTGCTCTTGTCAGGTTTGTTCGAACCCACGCGGCAATTCCCTTGAGTTGCACGCTCGTGTCCAAAACGTTGCAAGACGTGGTGTATTTCTCCTTGATCCCTACTACTAATATGCCGACGAGTCGAGCTAATGCTCCAGAGGCAACGTCAGACAGAGATAATAATTCAGTTTCGTTTCCCGATTGCGCGCGCTCGAAGAGGTGGCCTTTAATTGCTTCGATCACGCCTTCGAGAATCGACCTGCATTGTTCGAAATGCGTCTGTAGTGGAAGCAGATCACTTCTTAGCTCTTCCATCTCTATCCACAGTAGAATGAAGCGAATGTCAGAATGGCCCCGGAGATAACTGGACAACCTTTCTGCGATTCTCGTCGCCTCTTCATTTCTACCCCTCGAAGAGAAGCGCCGAGCAAGAACCGTTGCGGCGAGGACTTGTTCATATTTAGGTTGCCATATTACGGTTTCAAATACAGGAAGAGCGTATTTCTGCATTATTGTCTCAACGGCGTTCGCTCCCGAAGACGACATGGCTAGGTTCTCGGCTGTCGGTGACACTTTCCCTCCAACCATCAAGATCCTCGCGGCGACCTCAGGGATAGGGTATGGATCTGCAAGTTTCTGCGTCAGACGAAGGTCCTCCGCGGCTTTTGCGGGGTTTATCAAAACGCTGGCTCTAACCATGCCGCAGGAAGCGCTGATCATCGGTACGACGAGACTACGTTGAAGAGAATTGTTTCGCGATAGGCCAGCTTTGAGGAATCGTTCACGTGCCCAACCATACAAAAAAGCTGCGGATCTAAAATCGCCGAGTCCTTCCCGCAATTCCGCTAGCACCATCGCTGATTTGCCGAAGTCTAAATAAGAATGACGGCTCTTGTCAGAGAGACCGCGGACAAGCATGACGTCAAATAATCGCGCGCCCACAGTCTGCGCAGAGGAAAGCCGCCCGCAACGCAGGTCACGCGCGAGACGCCGTCGCAACATAAAAGTCAAGAAACTTCGTGTGTCGAGTTCTTGCATAAGGAGGGCCTGCATTGCAAGTGCCCCGATTCCGAAACGGGGGAGAAGCCCACTTAAAAGGAATCCGATAACTACGAAGCTCAATACAAGCAATGAATGGAATGTGAGTTCACGCGTTGTCATCTTCTTATGGGACTCTTCAAAGACGAAGTCCGCGCCGATGGCAAAGATCTCACGAGCTGCGAGGGTAGCAACGCCACTCCATATCATGATCCAGCCATATTTCAATAGCCACTGAGGAGGCGGCAGTATCAAGCTGGTTACGCCGGCTAGAAGCATTACAAGGCGATTCAGCCATTTCATTAGCGTCATGCCTCCAGCACTTCCATTCAAGTAAGTGTGGCCCCCGTAATCAATCTGGGAGATGATCTTTTGAAAAGCGAAAATAGTCCGGGTGAACACCCAACTGGTAGAGTCGTGTGATTTCCATCTTGAGCCAGCGTGGAAGAGACGTGTCATCTGTATGAGACATCAGCTGTATCTGGCACTTAAGATCGGGTGTGCGTTCGATACATGCCAAGTGCCACAACGTCCATCTTTCCAACGCTATTTTGAACAGGTAATTCGCAGTTGCACGTTGCAGCAGATGCGAAGCAATCCTGCAAATGACAGTGATGACCAGAAGCTCGACAAAGGACATTCTGTTGAAGACTGCCCAGAGGGTCAACGCAATGAGTGAGCCCCAGGAAAGCAGCCGCATCAAGACGAAGAACATCCAAGCCAAGAAAGTGCGTGGTTGTGTATATAGTTCGATAAACGGGAGTCCGCCGACCTTAGCTTCGGCTTTCATTCGCATATCACTCATAATGTCTAGCGTTCGCTTAGGATCGCCATACTGGGTAGATAATTCCTTTTCGTGGGTGAAAAGTGTCGCAGCCAGTAGCCCCTCGTGAAACCGCTCCTTAGCGGCCCGTGCCAAAAAAAAGAGCACAATTGGAAGAAGAGGGTGATACCAAAAGAGGCCCTTCTTCAGCACGACAGCGACGAGTGATGATAGTGCAATCACAAAAAAGAGTATTGGCAGCCCCTCAACTTCAAGCAAGAAGAACGTCCAAAGTTCTCCTGCGTGCCTATCGTCCCCGCACTCGAGTTTGCTGAGATCAGTCAAGTCGAAGCTCCAATATCGTAAGCCTCGGGAAGAGAAATGCTAAACACAAGAGAGGAAGCCAGTTTTCGTCGAAACTTTTCTGCAGATCAGCTGGATGCTTTGGAAGAAAACTGGTGTACCAGAATAACCTGGACGGACGAGGACTGCCAAGGGACTATCTGCGATAAACGCCAATCTGGATTCCGTAAAGGAGTTGTGTCGTTGCGGTGAAATAGAAAAAAGCAGATGAACCGCGCTCCCGGCAACGTTCACTCAAGAGGCTGGCGTGTCGTAGCCCTTCGGGCGTCGGGGAACAAAGGCTCTCCACGCCATACACGATTCCTCGCTGAGCGAGGGATCATCGCAGAGAATGGTCGGGTTTCCTCACAAGCCTAAGTTGTCATTCACGGCTACGGCGACTTCCTGTTCAGAACCGAGGTAGCGTTCCGTTGTTTGAATTGAGCTGTGCCCGAGAAGAAATTTGATCTGCTCCAGATCTCCTCCGTTCTTGCGGCAGAGCTTCGCGCAGGTCCGGCGCAGATCGTGTGCCCCGAACCGTTCAATTCCAATCTCCTTCGCAGATTGCTCGACGACAGACCAAACCGCCCAGTCGCCCAGTTCGTCCCCGATCAACTTCCCACTCTTGGAAAGCGGCCGTAGCAAGCGTCCGTCCTCGATATTCGCAGCGACCATCCAGGCGTCGATTCCATGCTTGACCCAGATCGGAATCGCCACGGTGCGGACTCGGCCGCCCTTACCACGCAGATCGGGCAAGACCCATCGCCCCTCGCGCATCTGGATACCGTCAACGTCCAAGCTGGCCAGCTCCTGCCGCCGTAGGGCGCAGCCCAGCAGCAACGCCAAAATCACGTAGTCCCGCTTCCCTTTGATTTTGGAGCGGTCAGGGACCGTGAGGAGCTCCTTGGCCTGGTCCCGTGTGAGCCAGTTGCCCAGCCTGGTTCCCTTCTGGGAGAGGTTGGGTAGGCCGGCGAGATTGGCCGCCGCTTCCGCACCAATGATTCCATTGCGCTGCGCCTCGCCGATCAGCTTGCGGATGGCTGACAATCGAACGTTCACGGTCGACGCGCTCAACCGCTTCTCCAACATGGCGGTACGGTATTCCATCAAGAGGGCGCGCGATAACGGCTGCTTTCGCTCCTCGCACAGCGCGAAGACCTCATCCAGTGCCTTGGCATAGTTTCGCTTGGAATGCTCGGAGGCGACCGAGTTCAGCACCATCTCCCGCAACTCCCGAAATGCAGCAATGCGATTGAGCTGCGATTCCCCCGTCGAAGGGATTAAGGCCAGCAGGGATTCAATCATAGGAGTACGCCGTAGGTTTCATCCTCTGGGTACGAAACATTTCATGACTGTTCAAATTCCAATTTGGCAATGGCCCATTGCCAAATTGACCGGACCTGACGGTCCCTCGTTTCCCATAGATACGGAAGGTTTTATTCCTCATCGGGCGCTTCCTTCCGCAAGCTCTCCATCTCCGACCGGAGCTTGTTGACGACTTCCTGGAGGTCCTCGATAGTGGGTAGCTCCTCCCGCATGGGCGCCGGAAGCTCCCGGGTCACATGATAGGTCGAGACGCCGATCGGCTGATTGATGGTCTCAAGAGCGAATTCCACGATGGGACCGCTCCGGCTCTCGCACAGGAGAACTCCGATGCTCGGCCCTTCGACCGGCGTTCGCATCGTGCCATTCACCGCCGCAAGATAGAAGCCCAGCTTGCCGGCATGTTCTGGCTGAAAGGCACCCACCTTTAATTCGAAGACGAAATAGCGGTGCAAACGGACGTGGTAGAAGAGTAGATCGATGTAAAAGGTCTGCCCGTCCACGGTCAAGGGCACCTGGCTCCCTACGAATGAGAAGCCGCGTCCCAGTTCCAGGAGAAGGTCGCGAAGATGTGTCAAGAGTCCCCGCTCGATCTCCCGTTCCTTCGCAGCCTCAGTCACCGTCAGGAAGTCGAAGTTGTAGGGGTCTTTGAGGATCTTCTCCGCCATATCCGACTCTGGAGGCGGCAGCTCCCGCTGGAAGTTGGTCAGTGCCTTCCCTTCCCTCTCGTGCAAGCGGCTCTTGATCTGGAGAACCAGGACATCCTGACTCCAGCCATATTCAAGCGCTGCCCGCAGGTACCACTCTCGGGTGGGACGATCTTTGATCCGGTCCAGAACCCGCAGATTGTGCCCCCAAGGCAATTTGGCAATAAGCGATTGCAAAATCTCCTGCTCCGGCCAAGCTTCGGCCAAAGCGCGCATGTACCGGAAGTTCCGTGGGCTGAAGCCTTCGACTCCGGGAAACTCGGCCTGCAGGTCGCTCGCTAAGCGCTCGTTGATCTTAGTTCCCCACCCCTGCGACGCAAAACGCTGGCTGAGATCCCGGCCAATGGACCAATAAAGGAGGACCAACTCCCTGCTGACAGCGAGTCCTGCACGAACCTGGGCGGTACGTATACGTCCTTTGAGCTCCTGGAGGAGTTCTTGGTAGCCGGACGGGAGCTGGAGGCTTTTTTCCACGATTTCAGCGTAACACACAGATTACCCATGACAAGGAACATTGTCGTTGGTAATTGCGCATAGTCTCACATAGGGTTTTTGGCAGGTGTGCCAATAATCCCGGTATCCTGAAAGTGCTCGAAAGCTGAGGTTTTCGGTGGGACGTCCCGTCAAATGGTCCCGCGAACTGCACTTGATGATTCGGGAGCGAGCCGCTCAGGCCCGGACCGAAGCCTGGGGCCGCGTGGACATGGGGGAACTCTTCGGTGTCGGCCGCGTCACCTCCCAGACGCTCATCAAGGCCATCGAAGAGGTGCAGCCGGTCGGCGGAGCGTACTTTGTCGAACGCAGCTCCCTGCTCAGCTTCCTTGACGCGATGATTGAAGCGCCGGATTTTGACCAGGCGTTTTGAGACCCAGTCCGCGAAGCTGACGCGCCCCCTCTCCTAAACCAATAGCCATGATCGGCGGGCCCGCCAAGGAACGGGAAAATATCGCACTCTAAGCGGCCCAAGATCCGCGCAGCGTGTTCTGGAACCCAAACTTTGGATTGCTTTGCGTACCACTCGCGTCCGACCTTCTCGAAGGTATCCTCCGAACGCTCAGCGCGCGCCAGTCTGTCCGCTTTACGTTGTTGGGGGGGGGCAATCCCATCTCTCATGAGCTTGCGGGCCTCATCGC
>DATDLS010000279.1:0-7094 GCA_036519195.1 Occallatibacter sp.
TTTTCCCCTCTGGAGGGCTAACCGGGCAGGGCGGTGCGCGCTTTCAGTCCCCGGGAGTCTCTTCAGTTCCAAGCATGAAGATGGAGCTCCCGCCCCCAAGGGCAGCGCAATTGCCGACAGCGCGACGGCGAAGGTCGGCATCGGTTCCACCGCTCCGTCCAGGGCGTCAACCCACGGGAACACCGGCAGCAGTTCCTGCGCCAAGGTTCAGGCATGAAGCGCGCCTCCGGCCTCCGGAGGACAATCCATGGCCCTGCTCCCAAGCCGTTGGCGCCTTTCCCGAACGCCCAAAACGCCCTGCTGACGCGCCCGCTTTTCCGGGTGTTATTCTCATAGCCATCTATGAGCATCCGAGTTTTGCAGGTCCTGACATTCGCCGCCCTGGTCTCCATGTCGGCAGCCATCCTCGCCCAGGCACAAGAAGCAAAGCCCAAACCGGAAGACACCGAAGTCTGGACACCCGTGCCTCCGGTCGTGACGCCTGGCGCAACCGCTGGTGCGCCCCCCTCCGACGCGATCATCCTGTTCGACGGCACAAATCAAGACGAATGGGTCTCGGCACAGGATCACACACCGGCAAAGTGGGTTGTGGCCAACAACATTCTTACCGTCAGCAAAGCACACGGCGTCGGCAATATCGAAACCAAGCGCAAATTCAAGGACTACCAGCTGCACGTTGAGTGGCGCATCCCGGAAAACATCACCGGCAGCGGCCAGGCGCGCGGCAACAGCGGCGTCTTCCTCGCCTCCACCGGCCCCGGCGACGACGGCTACGAGCTCCAGGTACTGGATTCCTACAACAACACCACCTACGTCAACGGCCAGGCCGCCAGCATCTATAAACAGGGGCCGCCGCTCGTAAATCCCAGCCGCAAGCCGGGCGAGTGGCAGACCTACGACGTCGTCTGGACCGCGCCCATATTCAATGAGGATGGCTCGCTCAAGACGCCCGCATACGTCACTGTCCTGTTCAACGGTGTGCTGGTACAGAACCACTTCGAATTGAAGGGCCAGACGTTCTATATCGGCAAGCCCGTTTACAAGAAGTACGACAGCGCGCCCATCAAGCTCCAGGCGCACGGCGACCACAGCGAACCACTCAGCTTTCGCAATATCTGGGTCCGTGATTTGCCGTAGCCGGGCAACGGCCACGGCTACTTCAGCGGGTACAGCCTGATCTGGCGAAAGTAGACTTCGGCGCCTTCTGACTGAAAAAGAATCTTGCCACTTGTGGGGAATGCATCCATTCCCTCGTTGGCCAGCTTGCCGTTCACATACTGCCAAACGTGGCCGTCGCGGTTGACCAGTTCCACCACGTTCCATTCCCCGTGGGGCTTTTCCAATTCGTTCGTCGGGTCGCGATAGCCCGCAATGTTCTTCCACGCGCCCTTGTTGAAGCGATCAATCCTTGCCGCCTTGCCGTCCGGGCCGGTCACCCGCACACCGTCTTTGCCCGTCAAAGCCGCGCCGTCGGTCATCCAGAAGTCGCCCGTGCAGCCCTCGTTGATCTGGAACTCCACGCTCCGCGGCCACACCTTGTCCGGGCCCTGAATGTTGTACAGGATGCCGCTGTCTCGCGCCTGCCCGGCACGCGGCGCAAACGTCCCTTCGCCCCACTTGAACTCCGCGCGCAGGTAGTAATTCTTGTATTCCCGCTTGGTGATGAAGTAGCCCATCTCCGTGCCCGAGACGTGCACCGCCCCATCCTCCACCGTGAATACGTGCGTGGGGTCCCTATCGAGCCCGGTGCTGGGCAAAAACGTGTCGAACTGGCTAAGATTCTTGCCATCAAAAAGCGCAATCGCCGCCTTGTGTTTGGGAATCGCTGGCTTCTGGGCAGGGCCCTGGACCGCACCCAGCAAACCCGCCAACAACATCACCCCAGCAGTTCGTCGCGTATTTAGTTGCATCATTGAACAAAATCCCCCACGTCCATTTTCAACTCGTTCTCACCGGCTTGCAATCTCTTGGCCGACAGTCGGCCGGGCGCCCCGCCCGGAGGCCGGGCCTTGAGCCTCAGTGCCCCTTCGGCCGCGAATCCTTTTCCACGAAATATGTAATCAGCCCCACCGGCAAAAAACGCACCAGAAACGCCGTAAACGCCCCGGAGAAATAAGGCACGATCACTCGCTTGCCTCGCGCCAAGGCCGAGACGCCCAGCCGGGCCACCTCGTCGGCCGACTGCCTGGGGCCCGGCCGAAAGGCTTCCGAGCGTGCCACCTGGAAGAATTCGCTCTCCGTCGGCCCCGGGCAGAGAGCCGTGACCTTCACGCCGGCGCTGGCCACTTCCGCAGCCAGCCCCAGGGCAAAGAATCGATCGAAGGCCTTGGTCGCCGCATAGGTATTGAGGTAAGGCACCGGCTGAAAACTGGCCGTCGAAGCCAGGATCATGATCCATCCCCGCCGCCGCTCGACCATGTGGGGAACCACGAGACGCGTCAGCCGTACCATGGCCTCGCAGTTCACGCGCACCTGGCTCAATTCCTGGTCCTGAGGACTGGAGGCGAACGCACCGTACTGCCCCAGCCCGGCATTGTTGATCAGCACATCAACAGCGAAACCGGCACCGACAGAAGCATCATAGATCTGCTCGGGCGCCCCCGGGTCATTCAAGTCCGCAGTCACGATTCGAACTTCGGTTCCCTTCGCCCTGAGTTCGGCGGCCAGCGTTTCCATCCGCTCTCTGCGCCGCGCCGTCAGAATCAACTTCGCCCCATGCTGAGCCAGTTCGCGCGCCAGCGCAATCCCGATGCCTGCACTGGCTCCCGTAACCAGTGCCCATCTGCCCTTGAAGTCCTGTGTATTTGCCATCGCGCAATCATCATAACGGAAGGCGATATGATGCCGAGGCTAATTTCGCCAGTGGGCGAGTTTGAATCGACAGTTCCTCGAAGACCTCACTGCTTTGCTTTCATGCAAGACAAGGAACATGATCATGCGTGAAACGGCCTCAAAATTTGCGCGTTGGTTATCCGCAACCCGCAACGGACGTCTCTCCCGCACGTTCAAGTTGCAGCGCGTGTCGAGACGAACGCCGTATTGGTGACTGCCCCCGACCATGTTCTCGATATTTTGGGCGGCTGGAAGATTTCGACCTTTGTCAAACGGAACCTGGCGTACTGCTCCCATGCGCTCCCGCTTCTCGAATCCCTGCTCTGGAGACCGCCGCAACGTCTCAACGGCGTCCCTCGATTGCGCATGAGTCTGGCGTTGAACGCCAGTGAGAGAAATGCTCTTCATTTGGATTCCCGCTCCAGGACCCGCAGAGCATCGAAAGCTTCGACGCTTTTAGCGATCATTTTCTCCTCGCATGGAAAACTTGATAACCGCCAGAGGACTCCAGGGCGATCGTAAGGATGTAGAAGTCTTTGAGCCTCGGCCGATAGACAAGCGCCGGCCGGAAGCAGGCAATGCACAAACTATCCATGAAATGCACGCTGGGGTAGAGAATGCCGTTCCCGCCTTTCAGCAAGATGCTGCGCGCCAATTCCTGCCCTGCGGCATAGCACCGAGGCACAGGTTCCGGTAGCAGATGCTTGGCATATCTCGTCGTAGAATCCAAGCAGTAAAAGTCCGCATGGAAGCCGGCTTGCCAGTCGTCGTATAGAAAATCGACCTTGCTCACCTGGATACCGCGTGATGTATTCAGTCGCGTTACGAGGTGGTAGGCAACCTCATTGATCGATACGTTCTCATGGTCTGAGGCATACCATGCTCCACGCGCCCTGTCACGGAATCGCCCACCGTCACCAGCAAATCGAAAGGAGTTGCGGACGATATCAACATTGGGAACTCCGTAAACAAGTTCGCGGTGTGAGATGCCTCGAAGACCTGCGGAGTTTTTGTTGCTGAGACAAACCCGTAGCAGAGGCGATGAGGTCCGCGTCATCAGCCTCTACCTCGTTTGCCACTTCACGGAAAGCTGTTTTTAGTCTGAACTCGGTTGGAATAAGCCGATGGGAGCTCCTTAAATCGAACTCAACGACAGCAGGCATCAATGGCCTGCACTCCATGAGTCAAGCATCCGCCTTAACTCGTATATGCCAAGGATGTCGGTAGTAACCATGTACTCGATAGGCGAAGCACCCTCAAAAAGCGGCCCATCGTTGGGATTTGTGATCCAGTGATCGGCAACCGGGCCGAAGTAGGTATGCAGCGCTTTATCGATGCCCATGATGAGCGAGATGCGCGACATAGCGTTCTTGTCCAGTACACGCTTGTCGGGGTTCGACCTCCATGCGTGAAGCGTGGAGGAGGCAATACCACCAAGCAGACTGCGGACCTGACTCTCGCTGAGGTTCCATTTCTCTGCAATGTTGGTAAACACCCGGATCGCGGACGGCGAGAGCCTACGCCGGGTTTCCAGGTTGAAAAAACGACTGCCGATTTCTCTGGGGCACAGATGACCGGAGAAGAAAGGGGGTGTGCGGCCATAAGGAGCCTCCGAGGAATATCGTCTACGATTTCGTGGAAAATATCGACTGGATTCGTGGTTTTAATGCGGAGAGTGAAAAGCTCGCCCTGAGACTACGGCGCCAGGAAAGCTGCCGATCTCGCGAGCCTCAATCGTACTGCCCCGCGCGAAGAGAAGTAGCTCGCTCAACCTGGTGAGTCCTCGAAATGTCCACTTGGTCGTTGGCGGCTTAATTTCAGCACGGGTGGAATCGTTTGGATAGCACCAGCATCCACCCGGAAGCCCTTGCAGACCTTGTCGAGATTTGAGAATACTTCGCGCCCGATAGTCTCGACGCGGCTGACCGGGCAATCGAAGCGAAAACGCCGTTGCCGATCCCGCCGCCACTGGCGTTCGTTGTCTGCCAAGTCGGCAATGGGATTTTGGATGCAAGGTGGCGGGCACGCGCGGCATCCTGGGTGTTGCCCAGTCAAACTGGGATTCTTGTTTAACCAGACCGATGAATACCTCCCAAATTCGCGATACTGATCCCTTACGACCCCACTATCTATTTTGTGTCCGGTCCCTGCGGAATCGCCTCGCCATCCGAGCGCGGATCGGCTCCGGCGAAGTTGACCTTTCGACCGCTGTCTCTCACCACGGCTTCTCCCTGACCGACGGTAAAGGAGAACGGCTCCAGCAGTTGAATATCGTGTCCTCGCTTACTAAGTTCCGCACGCACCGCCTCTGGAATGGTTTCCTCCATCTGCACATCACAACCCTGGAAGGTGCCTTTGGTGAACCTCGCCTGTTCGAGTGCGGCCTGCACGTTCATCCCGTAGTCGACGACGTTGGCAACAAACTGTGCGTGCGCCTGCGCTTGGTTCCAGCCGCCCATGATGCCGAAGCCGATATGAATATCACCCTTTTCCATGAAGGCCGGAATGATGGTGTGAAGAGGCCGTTTGTGGCCGGCGAGTGAATTAGGAAGGCCCGGCGTCAGCTCGAAACCCGCGCCTCGGTTATGAAAGGAGAAACCCAGGCCGGGCGCGACCATGCCCGTGCCATAGCCCGCAAAGTTGCTCTGAATCAACGAGACGATATTCCCGTCCTTGTCGATCGTAGATAGATAGATGGTTGAGTTCCCATGGGCATCGAGCATCTTCTCTATGTCGGAAGGAACAACCTGGCACGCGGCCTTGTCCATCTGGATCAGCTTGGCCCGTTCGACAGCCAGATCTTTCGAGAGCATCTGCTTGACTGGGATCGGAGTGAAGCGCGGGTCGCCGACATACTTATGCATATCCGCATAGGCCAGCTTCTTGGCCTCAATCATTATGTGCAATGCGTCGGCGGAGTTATGTCCGTACTGGCCCATGGGAAATTGCTCCATGATGTTCAGCATCGAGAGCGCGGCGACGCCCTGCCCATTCGGCGGTAGCTCGTAGACTGTCCAGCCGCGATAGGTCGTAGAGACAGGCTCGACCCACTCCGGCTGAAAGTCTTTGAAGTCGTCAAGGGTGTGCGTGCCTCCCTGGGCTTGCAGGAATTTCACCATGATCTCGGTCATTGGCCCGTTGTAAAACGCATCCTTTCCATGCGCAGCAACTTCCCGCAACGAATGCGCCAGCGCCGGATTCTTAAATTCATCTCCGACCTTGGGTGCCACACCGTTAGGCAGGTATGTCTCGCTGTATCCAGGCTGCTGGAGCAGACTCTTGGCCACCCAGTAACGCGCATTCCGCTCGGCCAGGGGGAATCCATTCTCGGCATAGTAAATAGCGGGAGCCAGAGTCTGGGTGAAGGGAAGCGTGCCAAACCGCGTTCTCATAGCATCCCAGCCGGCGACGGCACCCGGAATATCGATGGTTTCAACGCCAATCGGATTGATGTGGTCGATGTGGTGCGCCTTCATGTAGTCGATTGTCAGTGCTTTCGGCGTCCATCCACTCGAATTCAGCCCGTAGAGCTTGCCGGTCTTGGCTTCGTAGTAGACCGCGAACAGATCGCCGCCCATCCCATTCACGTAGGGCTGGACCACACCCATGACAGCGTTGGCCGCGATTGCGGCGTCGATGGCGTTGCCACCTTCTTCCAGAATGTGCGCTCCGGCTTGCGAGGCGAGAAACTGCGGGGCCGCCACAATGCCGAACTTCGTCACGACCATGGAGCGGCCCTGGCCTGGCTGAGAAGACATTTGCTGTGCCACGATGACCGGCGAAATGGAGAGAATCAGTGCGGCCGCAACGAAGCGGAGTGTCATAACTTTCTCCTCTGTGTTCATTGGTTGGTATGGAGGATCAAAAACCAGGATGTCTTCACTCTAAACCCAATCTGTTCAGGGCGATCAAAACGTCGACTGCGGAATCAGTTAGTTATACTTCTCATAACCCAAAGGTCGCTGGTTCAAATCCAGCCCCCGCAACCAATCTAATCGATGCATTACGATAATTGGCCGCTTTCGGAAAGTCCCGTTATCCCCCAATAGGAACAGACTGCAATTTACTGGACAGTCGCAGTGGCCGGATCTGCGGGTAAATCCTGCGAGTTTGGGCCGAACACCAGTCCCACAACCTGACTGTTTGCGCGGCGTTTGGTTTCCGTCATGGCCCGTCCGTAGACATTCATCGTCGTCTGGATCGAAGCGTGACGCATATAGCATCGAGGCAGCTGCTGTCCTCGGCATTCATCCGAAGACGCT
>DATDLS010000280.1:0-3822 GCA_036519195.1 Occallatibacter sp.
GCGGGAAACCAATGGCTAACCTGTGATAGCCAAGACTTGACCTTGCAGGCCATCCTGTCGAATGGGGTCGCTACTGTCAGGCAGACCCTCAGGCGGATGTTCAGCGCAATGGCTGCTGAGAGGGCGAAGAAACGGCGCATCGCGTTCGGAAAAGCTTGGAAGAGGAGGAACTGTTAGTGAGATAAGCGAAACCTCTTATTGTCATCCAGCGGGTGCAAATCCCGCCTGATCAAAGTCGAGCAGACAGGTCAGTAGTGAGTCTTGCCATTCATCGGGCGACGGGTGGGTGCGAAGCGTAGACAACAAGGTAGCAGGCCGTGAGGATTCAGCCCCGAAATCATCTATCGTTGCGAGGCCGACGTGTTTGCGTCAGCGGAAGGCAGTATCGGGCGACGACCGTTAATGCGAGGTCGCGCCGACTCGCCGGGGTCTCTAGCCCAGGGCAGGCTCTACAGGGATGGCCCAGGAACCGAAGAGAGCTCCCCATCTCCTCTCACACCAGGAGGACCGCCTCAGGAAACGGGTCGAGAGGTAAACGTGCAACCAAGGGTCGACCGGAGGAAGCACGGACGGATGCTGGAGCAGTCTTACAACCTTATAGTACCGACGAAGGTGGGGAACCGCAGGGCTCCGGAAACGGGCGGCCACGGAACCCACTGGAGGGAAGGGGGAAGCAAGCGCACGAATCTGCTGAAAGGAAACATAACGAGACGCTGAGCTCGAAACGATATGTTCACAGACATCAACAGAATAGCTGAACTCGCCAAAGAAGATCCGAAACGGCAGTTCTCCTCTATCGCTCACCTGATCACAGGCGAGAAGTTGTATGAAGCATTCCGGAGTCTGCGAAAGAATGCCAGTGCCGGGATCGACGGCGTCACATACCAACAATACGAGACGAACGCTGAAGAGAATATCCGACAGCTCCACCAGCGGCTCAAAGAAGGCAAATATCGGGCACAACCGTTGCGACGTGTCTACATTCCGAAAGAAGACGGGAAACAGAGGCCGATCTAGATTCCCGTCCTCGAGGATAAGATCGTGCAGAAAGCGGCGGTTGACCTGTTAAACGCCATCTACGAGCAGGATTTTCTCGATTGCTCGTACGGGTTTCGACCCGGACGCGGGCAACACCAAGCACTGGATGAAGTGGGTCGGATCATCTGTACCCGGCCCATAGGGTGGATTCTGGAGATTGACATCCGCTCATACTTTGACTCGATAGTGAGATCGGCTCTGGTCGAGATGATAGAGAAGCGAGTAACCGACGGCAGCGTGCTACGACTGATCGGAAAATGGATCAAAGTCGGAGTCATCGAGGACGGCAGACTGCTCGTGAGCGAAACAGGTACAGGACAGGGGCAGCCCATTAGTCTGCTCCTGGCCAATATATTCCTGCACTACATTCTCGATGAGTGGTTCGAGAACGAAGTGAAGCCCCGGCTAAAAGGGGAAGCCTACGAGATCCGTTTTGCTGATGATGCCATCCTGTGCTTCCAGCACAAGGAGGACGCAGAAAAGGTGCTGAGTGTCTTGCCGAAGCGATTCGAGAAATACGGTTTGACACTGCACCCGGAGAAGACGCGGCTGATTGAATTCGGGCGATATGCAGCCAAGAACGCAAGGAAGCAGAGAAAGAAACCTGCAACCTTCAATTTCTTGGGCTTCACGCACATATGTGCCCGCAGCCGGCAGGGGAAGTTCACAGTGCACGTGAAGACCATTGCCAAGCGGCTCGCTAGAGGGCTGAAGGCAGTCTGGGAATGGTGCAAACAGCACCGGCACGATCCTGTGAACGAGCAGCAGAAAACCCTGAACGCCAAGCTCCGCGGCCACTACCAGTACTACGGACGACGCACGAACTACCGCGCTATTAGGCAGTTCGCTCAGCGAGTCCGTTGCATCTGGCGGGAATGGCTGAGCCGCCGGACACGCGGCAAGCCACTGACGTGGGAAAGGTTGCTGAAATCCTCCGTCAGTACCCGCTGCTGCGACCTCGGATCACACATGCCCGGGCGGGGGCGGGGAGTCACGCCTGAAGAACCCACTGCTGGAAATCTGCACGGTGGGGTCCGTGAGGGGGGAGATCCCCGATGAGCCATGGTGGACTTACGCGGGCACGAAGCTGGAAACGGCGGATACAGCCAAAGGAAGCCTACAGCTCACCGGGTCTCCTCTACTCGGAAGCTTTTGCTAACGCCTTCCATGAGAATGCCGGTGGATGTCAAGTAAATTTTGATTTTGTCTTTGTTTTTTTGGTCTTTGCCTTCCTGAGATTCAACCTTTCTTCCTTAGCGGAGAGATTTTGCAGAGCAGCCCGGAGCAGTCAAGGGCGCGCCGGGGGTTGGGCGCGCCGCAGCGAACCCTTAACGGCGAGGACGGCTCTGCCATCGTTCCGCTGGGAAGGAAGGTGAGCATACTCCTTCTCCAGTTCGTAATTTGTATCTCGGCTTGCACTCTTTGACCTCCCAGCAACCTGGTTCGCCCTACTACTGTCGCCACCCTTCCATCCGCACTCGAATTGAGCTTTTTCTTTCGCTCGGTGCAAGTTGGGTGTTCTCGTTTTCAGCCGGCGCTGCAACCTGATTGTCGACCTCTCGTCCATCTCGCGATGGAACCGGGCCAGGCGTTAGACGCAGTCGCCGGAACTCGGCGGTTGAACTCTGAGCTGGTGGTCTGGTGCGCTCTGATCTGCTGAATTCAGACTAGGCCGCTGCCGGTAACTCGATCGCTTGCTGGTTGCGCAGCGGTTCGTAAGCCTCTCCGCTGACCCATAGCCGATACAGCAGCACCGCTAACTTACGTGCCACCCCGATCACCGCTCGTTTCTTCCCATTCTTTCCTCCTCGCTCCGCCAGTTTCAGTCCCCAGCGCCGCAGATCACTGTCTACTCCAAACGGACCCAAGATGTGTTGGGCTCCCTGCACCAGCAGGGTTCGTAAGTAGGGATCTCCTTCCTTGCTGATGTGCAGCTGCGGCGTACTGCTGCCCGAATTCCGCCGCCCCGGTTGTAACCCCACGTAGCAACCTGCTTCCCGACTCTTCGGAAAACGCCGCGGATCTTCCAGCGTCAGCACGTAGGCCAGTGCGATCAACGTTCCTACTCCCTTCCCTTGCTTCAACCGCGCTACTTCGGGATAGCTGTCCCGCGCCATCTGCTCAATGCGCTGGTTATATTCCAGAATCTGTTGGCTGAGCGACTCGATCGCTCGCAGCAGCGGCTCCAATGCCAACTGCAGCTCCGCACTCAATCCCTGGATCTTCTCCGCGTCCATATTTCGCGGGTTGCAGCCCCGCAATCGTTCCCCCTAGGACTTCGTCAAACCCCGCGCGGCATTGACCAGCGCCGTCCGCGCCCGCACCAGGCCGGCTCTGGCCCGGATCATGATCAAATCCGCTTGTGCTCGCGCACTGCGATGTTGAATCGGTCCCAGCAACTCGGGATCGATACGCGCCAGCCGCGCCAGGGTTCGCGCATCCAGCCGATCGTCTTTCTTCCGGCTTTCCCCGATCAAACGCACCTTGCGCGCCTGCGCCACAATCACTTCGTGTCCCAACTCCTTTATTAACCGGCTTACCCAGGGCGAGTGCGTCCCCGTTTCCATCGCCACCCGGCTGTGCGGCATCGCCCCAAACACCTCGCGCAGAGCCTTCGATGTTGTACTCAGTTTGTGTTCGAAGACCACGTCCCCACCCTCATCCAACACGCAATACCAACTCCAACGATCGCCAAGATCCAACCCCACGGTGTACTTCTTCTCCACAAACTTCCTGGTCTGCTGTGCTCCCACAGTGATACTCTTCGTCATAGCCGGTCTCCTT
>DATDLS010000281.1:0-3765 GCA_036519195.1 Occallatibacter sp.
GTTCAATCCATGAAGCACTTCCTTCACCTGCGGCAGCGTTATCGAGGTCTCAGCCTCAGACCTCCGTTCCAATTGAACAACCGGGAGCGGGTCTCAAACATTGACTCGAATACGATTCCGGGAACGCAGCAAGAGAATTCATTCAAGGAGTGAGCCCGATGCTAAACATCCTTGCCACGATGCTCCAGACCATCCCGAACCAGAACGCGGGGCCTGTGTATGCCGAAAACACTTCCATCTTGCACCATATGTCCCAGGCGCTTCATCAGTCCCTCGACCGCGTGCTCTCGCTGCTCATCGCCATTCTGCCGGGCATCCTGGCGTTCTTTGCGGCCCTCGTCATCTTTACGCTGCTGGGAATGGCCATTTCCGGGCTGCTGCGCCGCGGCCTGGCGTGGGTCAAATTCGACGACTACCTGGCCCGCACCCGCGGCCACGCTGACTGGACGCCCACAACTTCGCCCAGCGCGCTCACCGCGCGTGGCTCCTTCTGGGCCTGCGTCCTGCTCGGACTCATCATTGGGGTCTCAGCCTTCGACGCCTCCTACGCGACTGCTGCTACGCTGCCCATCTCGCTGTTGCCGTACCTTACTCACGCCGTAGGCGCCATTCTGCTGCTCATCGCGGGTAACCTGATCGCCCGCTTCCTGGCCCGCTCCGTTTTGATCGGAGCCGTAAATGCCCAACTGCAGTACGCGCGCTTCCTTTCGCTCGGCGTGAAATGGCTGGTGCTGGTGCTCACCGCTGCGATGGTTCTCGATCATCTGGAGGTGGGTGGTGTGGTGGCCGAACTGGCCTTCGGCATTCTGTTCGGCGGCATCGTGCTCACGCTGTCGCTGGCCATCGGCCTCGGCTCGCGCGACCTGGTCAGCCGCTCGCTCGGGGGCCACGTCGAACGCAACAGCGAACATCCCTTCATGCCTCCCAGCGGCCCACCCGCCACTCCGGGCGAGTCCATTCGCCACTTCTGAGGCCCGTGCCGCTCCCTGCGGCCCCCCCCTTGCAAGCCCCCCTTGCTTGCGCCTTTCTTCACAAGCAAGGGGGGAAACATCTGGCCTTCGATGTTCCGCAGATTAAGTTCCTCCCGTTCCTTGGGAAATCTCGAGCATTTCTGAACCCGCGTGATGTGACTTTGGAGTTTCTCCCACCCTCCGAGCCCACTCATTTAAGCGGCTTCAGATCGCCGAGCATGGTTGGAATCAGCTCCGACACCGTCGGATGAATATGCATGGCGCGCTGCAACGTGGTGTACGGCGCGCCGGCATACATCAGATCCAGAATGCAGTGGATCGCTTCATCCCCCCCGGTTCCCAGAATAGCCGCGCCCAGAATTTTCCTGCTCTCGGCATCCACCAGCACTTTCATGAAGCCCTTGTCTTCGCCCTTCTCAATCGCGCGTCCCACCTTGGTCATGGGCCGTGTGCCCAGCAACGCAGGCTTGCCGGTCTTGCGCACTTCCGCCTCGCTCATGCCGACCCGGCCCAGCGGCGGGTCAATGTACAGCCCATGCGCCCGAATGCGATCGCTCACACGGCGCGGATCGTTATCCAGCAGGTTGGCCGCCACAATTTCAAAATCGTTGTACGACGTGTGCGTGAACGCGCCCTTGCCATTGCAATCGCCCATGGCCCAGATGCCCTCGACGCTGGTGCGCAGTTGGTCGTCGACAACAATGTAACCGCGCTCGTCGGTCTTAACGCCCGCTTTTTCCAGGCCAAGATCGTCTGTGTTCGGCCTGCGCCCCACCGCCAGCAGAACGTGCGAGCCATGCGTCTCCGGCTCGCCCGCGTCGCAGCTCACGTGCACGCATACGCCCGCATCACTGCGTTCAAACGCGATGCATTCCGATCCCAGCCGAACGTGGATCCCTTCCGACTCCAGAATCTGCTGCACCGCTTTTGAAATGTCTTCATCTTCATGGGCGATAAGCCGCGGCCCTTTTTCGATGACCGTGATCTCGCTGCCGAAACGTCGAAACATCTGCGCAAACTCCAGGCCCACATAACTGCCGCCCACCACGACGAGGTGATGCGGAAGCTGCTCAAGCTCAAGGATGGTGGAATTGATCAGATAGGGCACATTGCGCACGCCAGGCAAATCCGGCACCACCGCGCGACCGCCCACATTGATGAAGACTCTGTCTGCCGTGAGCGTCTCTGCACCGGCCTCAACAGAGTGGCTGCCGACAAAGCGCCCCGCCTCATGGAACACGGTGCAGTTGTTCATGCCCCGCAACCACTGTTCTACGCCCGTCCGCGACTTGGCCTGAATCGCATCCTTGCGCGCCTTCACGGCCTTCATGTCCACGCGGACAGGGCCGGCGATTGCGACGCCAAAATCGCTGGCTCGGCGGGCCATGTGTGCAGCATAAGCGCTGGCCACCATGGTCTTGGTGGGAATGCAGCCGGTATTGATGCAGGTGCCTCCGAACAGCTTGCGCTCGACAAAGGCGACACGCTGCCCGGCCGCCGTCAGCCTTCCTGCGAGTGAGGGACCCGCCTGCCCGGCCCCCAAAATGATCGCATCAAAATGATTGCTCATCACACCTTCTTCGTGACGCCGTAACCAGATCCAAGCATAGCGCCGCGAGCGGCTCCCCGCTGGCGCTGATGAGACGCGTCGAAGGCCGTCCGTGCCGGCCAATCGCTGGTGACGCTCCCTTTTCAGATGCCGGTGAGCGGCCAAACGTGCCGTGGATGCGCGTCAAATACGAATGAAGGGTGGATGATGTAGGAAGGGCGGGAATGAACGGCGGATTTTGCGCCCTTGCTGTCTTTCTTGCATCTCACAGATATAGATGAGGTTGCCTATGTCTGAAATCCTCAGATCAGAAATTCTCCTCGCCGGAACCCCGGCGCCCGAGTTCAGCCTGCACATCACGCCCGACCAGAAACTCGCCCTTAACGAATTGCGCGGCCGCCCTGTGATCTTGGCCTTTTATCCGGCCGACTGGAGTCCCGTTTGCGGTGACCAGATGGCCCTCTACAACGAGATTCTGCCTGAGTTTCAGAAGCATCGCGCCGAACTGATCGGCATCTCCGTAGACGGCGTCTGGTGCCATGCTGCCTTCGCAAAAGATCACAACCTGCATTTCCCGTTGGCCTCGGATTTTGAACCCAAGGGAGAAGTGGCCAAAGCCTACGGCGCTTACCGGGCTGAAGACGGTGTTACGGAGCGCGCGCTGTTTGTAATTGACGCGAAGGGCACGATCGCCTGGAGCTATTGCTCCCCAGTTGCCATCAATCCTGGCGCCGACGGCATTCTGGAAGCGCTGGAAAACCTCGCGAAAAAATAAGGAGACCCTATGACGAAACTCTCCATCGCTGTGGGTCCCGAAGACCACCTTCAGGGAGACACCGTTGCGCCATGCATACTCGTCGAATACGGCGATTACCAGTGCCCTTCCTGTGGACAGGCATACCCCATCGTCAAGAAGCTCGAACGGCATTTCGGCAAGCGCCTGGCGCTGGTCTTTCGCAACTTCCCGCTGACTCAGATTCATCCCTGGGCCGAGCCCGCCGCGGAAGTGGCCGAGTTCGCTGCGGTGCACGGCAAATTCTGGCAGATGCACGACCAGCTTTTCGAGAATCAGTCCAATCTAAGCAACGCCCTGTTTCTGGAACTGGCCGAGAACCTGGACTTTTCGCCGACAGAGTTGCAGGCCGCCGTGACCGGCCGAACCTATCGCGACCGGGTGCGTCAGGATGTTTCCGGCGGCATCCGCAGCGGTGTCAACGGCACGCCCACGTTCTTCATCAACGGCCA
>DATDLS010000282.1:0-15855 GCA_036519195.1 Occallatibacter sp.
CGTCTGAATGAACTCCACCGTCCGTGCAAGAATCTCTCTTGTCCGCTCATTGTCGTCGCGAAAGTCGAACCCATGCTGCCCGGTGGGATGATTCATGACGTCGATCGTCGCGTTCTTTCTGAGCGCCACCGCGATAAAACGGTCAATCGCTTCGTTGAACTGCGGCCTATCGAGCCCTGCACGCGCTACCAATATCGGCGGGACCCGCCCCACATTCTCTTCGATCGCGTCAACGGCAGAAAACTCGCTCGTCTGGGCAGCGAGTGCAGCGTAGTATGCGACCACGCATTGCACACTCGCAGGAGTATTCCGCAACACCCGCGCCAGCAGCGACCCACCTCCTGAGAAAACCCATAAACAAATTCGCTCTGCGCCCAAGTGCGACATGAGGTCCTCGATGTCATTCATCGCGGTAGGCGCTGAGTCCAGCGAAAAGAAGCGGTGATTGAACATGACTGCGACAATGCCGGACGCCGCCAATAACCGTGCCAGTGATTGAAAGAGCCCCCAATCGACGGGAGTCGTCTGCAGGTTGTCTGGAATCGGTCCCCCATGAACGAGGAGGACGACCTTGCTCGCGCATCCCGGCGCGGCACCGTATTGGTCATACCATTGCGTCACGCCGTCGCGCGTGGCGTAAGTTAAATGCGGGTGCACTTCCACCGCATCCATACCCGTCACGTCGTATTGACAGTGCGCACGCACCGCCTTGACGATCCATTCAGGGTCCGCCATAGATACCAGTCTAGCGAAAAGAGACCCCTCGCCAAAAGGTCAATGAGATTAAGCACGTTCCACAAAGGGTAGAACGTCAGAAAAGCGCAGATCGGCGCAAGCGCCGATCTGTGCGCGTGGCCTTGTACGCCATTGATAGCCCGCGCCACCTGTGCAGCTGAGTCCTTTGGAACGCGTATGCGCTCAAGATGAGCCTATGCCGGAGCCCCGGACATTAACAATCAGCTTTTGTAAATGGGATCGCTTCAGTAAACGGACCGCAGCGTACGCGAAGGAACGAGTTTATTGAAAATAAAGGGCTTATAGTGACTGCAAAGAGTTAACCTTCGTCAGCGCGGCCCGCTTTCAAATTGCCTTTTCGGGTTTTCGTCAAAACACCCCTCCTGTGATTGGTCTTTTTGAGAACCGTTTTTGAATGACCCATGTTCAACGCCACACCTGCCTCCCGGTTTCGCGCTCTCAGACAGCTTTGTTCTCCTGGATATTTCCTGGCGTTGCCAGTGCGAGAGCCTTGCATCCGAAAAAACGAAAAGAGTTAAAACGGCATGGGGCAAAAGGTGTTTCAGGGCGGGATCGTCGTTCCCTGCCCTCAAACCGTCCGGCACACCCAAAAGGCTGGAAATCGAATTTCGGAATTCAGACAGAGGCTCCTATGTCTCGCTCCCGAAAGGCTTAAAATTTCTACGAGTTAAGGGTAAAAAAAGCGAGCGAGGAATCGTAAAGGAATAACGACATGGCAGAAGATTGATGATCATTGGGCGGCTTTCATTTTCGGGATTGCTCCCCAGCGGAGGGGACCTTCCTTTTTCGCCTTTTGCGCGGGCGCTATAATCGCGTTTTGGGTTCATCGGAGGAATCTGTGGTGTGGTCTAAGCGGTCCGATGCTGTGTGGATGAGCGTGCTCGTAGTTGGATTTATTTCGCAGGTGCTTTCAGCGCAGACCGCTCCGCAGGCGGTTTCTTCAACCCGCGACGGGGTGTACACAGCGGAGCAGGCACAGCAGGGCAAAATCATCTATCGAAACCAGTGCAGCATGTGCCATGGGGATGCGCTTGAGGGCCAAGGCGAGAATTCTCCTCTGGCGGGCAGCAAGTTCCTGGATAAGTGGGCCGACCTGACGGCGGCCGACCTTTTTATGAAGACCATCGTCATGATGCCGGCGATGGATCCGGGGACACTGAAGCCGAAACAGGCGGCGCGGGTACTCTCTTATATTTTGAGGGCGAATAAGTTTCCGGCCGGGAAGAAGGAGCTGCCAGCCGATCCGCTGGGGCTGGAGGCGATACGTATCCTTAAGCCATGAGGCTTTTCGCGTTCGAGAAATCCCTGACAGTGGGAAATGTTGCTCGGGAGTGGTCATGCCTCCATGCGGGCGGGTAATATATTTATCAACATATGAATCGTCGCGAACTACTTCGCAATTCGTTGTTGACTATCGGCGCGGCGGCGGTGCCCCTGCCAGCAGTGGCACGAATATTTCCGCCGGGAGAAGATGCCTGGGTTGCACTCGAGCGGGCAGACTGGACACCGGTTTTTCTGAGCCCGCAGCAGAACGAAACCCTGCTGGTGCTGAGCGAGGCGATCATTCCGACCACGGACACGCCTGGGGCGAAGACGGCGCTGGTCAATCGATTCCTTGATCTTGTACTGTCTGCGGGACCGGCTACGAGCCAACGAGAATTTCAGGAGTCGCTGGCGTGGTTCGATGCTGGCGCGATGGAGCGCTACAAGGCACCGTTCGCGAAGTTGACGGACGAGGAAAAGCAAGATTTCCTCAACCTGGTGGCGTGGCCTCATACGCACCCCAGATGGGGTGGGACCGAGCTCAGTTTCGCCGGTTATGAGCACTTCAGCAGGCTGAAGCGGTGGATTGTAAGCGGCTACTACAGCTCCCCAGTGGGTCTTAAGGAACAGGGCTGGGATGGCTGGGCGGCGCGCGGCACATTTACCGGTTGTGAGCATCAGCCGGGCGAACACAAGGCCAGTTAAACAGGAGATTGCGCAGAATGATGTTTGAGGATCCGCTGACTCGCAGCTATGACGCAATTGTAGTGGGTTCGGGAGCAACCGGAGGGTGGGCTGCAAAAAGGCTTGCCGAAGCCGGTCTCGAAGTTGCGTTGCTGGAAGCGGGACGCGATGTTTCACCACGGGAATTTGCGGAACACAAGCCTGCGTTTGAGTTGCAATACCGGAATATAGCCGGCGCAGGGGAGTGGCGCAAAACGCGTCCGATACAGACGCAATGCTATGCGTGCACGGAGTATAACTACGACTGGTTTGTCGACGATCAGGAAAACCCCTACAGCACTCCTCCGGATAAGCCGTTCAGCTGGCAACGCCTGCGTATTGTGGGTGGACGAACGCTTTGCTGGGGACGCCAGAGCTATCGCCTGAGCGACCTGGACTTCAAAGCAGCCAGCCATGATGGCTATGGGCAGGACTGGCCCATCTCCTACCAGCAGCTCACCCCTTTTTACAATCTGGTGGAAGAGTATGTCGGCATCAGCGGCGCGGCGGAAGGGAATGTTGCTTTGCCCGACGGGCATTTTTTGCCGCCGATGAAGATGACCTGTGGAGAAATCCACTTCCGTCAGACAGTTGCTAAGAATTTCGGCAGAACGGTCACGATTGGACGAACTGCAATTCTCACCGAGTCGCATAATGGACGGTCGGCCTGTCACTACTGCGGAACCTGCGAACGGGGCTGCATCTCTTATTCATATTTCAGCAGCCCTTTCACGACGGTGAAGGATGCTCTCAAGACGGGCAAGTGCACGTTACTGACGAATGCTGTGGTGGCCAATGTCGAGATGGATCCGTCGACCAACCGCGCGACTGGAGTGACGTACGTTGACGGGAGGACGCGGCAAACGAAAACGATCCGCGCGAAAACGGTGATCCTGTGCGCGCAGGCGCTTGAATCCACGCGTATCCTGCTGAACTCGAACACCAGCGACCACGCGGCAGGACTCGGTAATTCGAGCGGCCTTCTCGGACGCGGACTGATGGATCACTCGACGGGCGCAGGCGCTGCCGGGGAACTGCCGCAGTTCAAGGACTCGCCTGATCCGTACAGCAGTCCCCACCGGAGGAATGGGATTTACGTGATTCGCTATCGCAATACGTCGAAGGCGACCAAGGCTGCTAATTTTATCCGAGGCTATGGCTTTCAGGGTTCGGCCGAAGCTGCTTTCAACTTTGAGGCAGAAGGGTTCGGAGCTGCCTACAAGCGAGCTGTGAGGACGGGGACGTATCGCATTAATCTTGGCGCTTTTGGCGAGTCGCTGGCGCGCAATGAAAATTTCGTCTCCATCGATCCGAATCTCAAGGATACCTGGGGCATCCCCGCACTGCATATTTCCATGACGCACGGGGAGAACGAACGTCTCCTGCACGAAGATGCTGCGGCAACGGCTGCGGAGATGCTTGAGGCGGCGGGCGCTAAGAACATCGCGATTCGATCGGCGGTCGCGGAGCCGGGGATGGCAATCCACGAACTGGGCACGGCGCGGATGGGGGACGATCCGAAGACTTCCGTCACGGACTCGTACTGTCAATTACACGATGTGGAGAACGTCTTCGCGATGGATGGGGCTTGCTTCGTCTCGTCGGGATGCCAGAATCCCACGCTCACCATGATGGCCGTAACTGTGCGCGCCTGTGATCGTCTGATTGACCGGTTTAAGAAGCACGAGATATGACTGCTCCTTAGGTTCACACCGTGGAGTGCCAGGCGGGGTCTAGAGGCATGCCACTTCACGATTGGTAGGCTTTTTCTCCTATGCGAATCCCGGTGACTGTGGTCCTTGTTCCGGGCGATGATCTTCCCGGACAATGGTCAGAACGGAGAAAACACGCTTAAGGGATCAGGAAAGCTCCTTGGGGATGCAAAGGATCATCCATGCCGAAACACGTGGAATGTTGCTCAACTGGTATCTGAAGAGTAGGCGATCTGAAGAGTAGGCGATCCACGAGCAAGCGCCAGTGGATCACGGCCCGGGCCACCTTTGTGAGGTTCTGAGTTGCTATCCGGGTGCTGGAGTAAGGTTCTGTCGGGGGGGCGATTTTGGCTTCGCCTAATCCACTGTCACGACGATGAGTGTCGCATCGTCGTGGAAGTTACCTTCGCAGAATCGCGTCACGTCGTCCAGAATCCTCGTGCGGATGCCCGGCGCGCCCAGACTCCGTGCCGCGCGTGCCGATGCAATCACGCGTCCGTTGCCGAATTCCTCATCGTGGTCGTGCTCGTTCGCCGCTTCTGTCACGCCGTCTGTGGTGAGCAGCAAGCAATCGCCCGGGAGCAAAGCGAACTGCCGTTCCTCATAAACGGATTTCGGAAACAGCCCCAGTACCGTGCCGCCTTCGGTAAGAATGGTCGCCCCGTCTCCCCGCAGCACAATCGGCGAAGAGTGCCCGGCGTTCTCAAAATTAAGAATCAGCCGCTCCCTGTCGATCACCCCATAGAAGAGCGTAACGAACTTCCCTGGAGCAATGCTTCCGCACAGCACCTCGTTGAGCTTGCCGCACAGCGCCCCCGATCCGCTGATGACCGGAGCGAACGTCCGTACCGCCGCTTGCAGATTCGGCATCAAGAGCGCCGCCGTGATCCCTTTGCCGGATACGTCCGCAATGCAGATCCCCAGTTGATCCGGCCCCAGCGTAAGCACGTCAAAGTAGTCGCCTCCCACTGACCGTGCAGGCTCCCACGCGCACGCAATCTGGAATGGCTGCATCTGTGGCAGCTCGTGCGGCAAAAAATGAGCCTGAATTTCATGCACCGCCTTCAGCTCGGCCTCATCGGCCTCCAGTTGGACTTTCCCAACCGTGATCTGCCTTTCCAGTTCGCGGTTCCGACTTTCAAGCCTCCCCTTCGCGTTGCCCGAAATAAACAGGGCACCTCCGGCGACCAGCGAGAAAAACGTACCATTCCGGATATCGAACCAATCAAGCCGGAGTAGGTGGTCGGTTCGGCCTTCGACGATCCGGCTTGCGACCGTTGCCATCGAACTTGCTACTGCTTGCAACCGGGAGAAGAACGGCCAGATACGTAATCCAGTCCCAGGGGGACCGCTGCTTTAGGAGAACTGGTGCGGAGAGAGTCACCACGAGCCAAGTGAGATTTCCGATAATGAAGGTGAAGAGAAATTGCGAGGTTGGGTTGGTGTTTCCCTGCAACAGCCAGTACATTCCAGAGACTGCCAAGGCTACGCCCAGCAGGAATAGCTGCAGTTGCCAAAATCCCATCACAGGCGTTAGCTTCGGAAATGGCCTCACGCTTCTCAGCATGAATGTTTTGATCTCCAGCATCGCACGGATTGCCAATAGTAGCATGGCCGAGATTCGGTTAGCGGAGACTCTGTCTGGATCCTCGCCTACCTGTCAGTTGCTCACCAGAAACTTTCTACATAGTGCTCGAACCGTTGTTGGGACGTTAAGGGTTCGATGAGGCGTGTGAGGAGGCACTGGGAGGGCACAGATCTGTGCTCGAGGCGTGCAACCCGAAGTGCTGCGGACATCATTCCGCTCGAGACGCGTGGGCGTGGTGGGCGCGCCGGTGAACAAACGGGATGCTCGCGATCTAGGTGCTCCTGTCCATTCTGAATTGGACCCAGGCTCGGCTCGGCATGCCCTAAAACACACACTCACCAACGGGGTCGGGCCGGCCCTTTTGCATGGACACCGCACGACGTGCGCACGATCATCGCCATTCGCATAGTCAGTGTCGAGGTCGGAAGCAATGTTCCCGAGCTGCGCTACACCCTCAGTCATGACGAGGCCGAGGCCGGAGGTTGGTTTCATGGCCCCCCTTACGCGGTCGAGGAAGTTGTGTTCGATGAGCACGACTTCGAAGGATGTTCACGAGAGTCAGACGGCGAAACCGTACTGGCAGGGAAAGAATGAGTCAGATTGTTTCCCTGCCCCGTCCCGACATGTGCCAGCTCTGGTCGCGGTCTCCGGCGACCGTCGCGGCGTCCGCTTCCTTGAGTTCTTCGCGGCCAAAATCCGCAAACCCGCACACCCGGCGCGTCTACGCGCGGGCCGTGGCGGAGTTTCTGGCGTGGTGTGAGAGCGCAGGCGTCACTTCCCTGCCCGATGTTCAGCCGCTGCATGTTGTGCGGGCTGGATCGAGCTCGAAGCCCGCCAGGTCTCTGCCCCCCAGCGTCAAGCAGCGGCTCGCCGCCCTGCGGCACCTATATGATTGGCTGGTAACTGGCCAGGTAGTGCCGACGAACCCGGCCGCCTCGGCGCGCGGACCGCGTCATGTCGTGCGCTCAGCAAAGACCTCGGTACTGGAGCCTGTAGAAGCGCGCCGGCTGCTGTGAGGGCACCGCAAAAGGGAAAGTACAGTCCGGTCCCTGGGCATTGAAATCGACGACGCACTAGAAAGGGCCGAGCAAACCGAGGTTTAGAGCCTGAAACGGGTGGCGACCTGGCCGGAATCGGCCACCGCCGGTGCCGCTGACCGCGGCAAATGGCAGCCTGTCCCCGGTTTCCGCTTTCGGCAAGTCCCAGCCCGAAGCGGATCTGACGCCTCGGCGCAGTCCGTCGCGCGATTAAGCGGGAACGTACGTCAACCTGACCACGCCCTCGCCAACGAGATCGCTGGTCACAAGGCGGAGCGGCGGCCGGGGGCCGGCGAAGAATGGCTTGCCGCGACCAAGTACGATGGGGTGAAGGTAAAGCCGATACTCATCAATAAGACCAAGGTTGGTTAGGCTTCCTGCCAAGTCCGGTCCGGCAACTCCAATTTCCCCAACGAGCTGAGCCTTCAGCCCGCGTATCACCGCCTCGATGTCATCCTCGACAAGTGCGGCGTTGGGCCCGAGCGACTTCAACGAGCGCGACACGACCCACTTCGGTTGGCTCCGCCACGCCGCCGCGAATTCGTGTTCCTCCGCGACCCAGTCCGCAAGGTCTTCGTCCCAATAACGCATTACCTCGTACGTGCGGCTACCGTACACAATTCCCGTCAGGTTGCGCACATGCTCTATGAAGTGACGAAAGAGCGCCGGGTTTGGCCTAAATTCCTGATGATCGACGTAGCCATCCAAGGACTGGTTCAATCCATAAACGAGCTTTGCCATGATACAAAGTCTCCACCCCAGGTTCTTCAGAATAGCTTGAGCCGACGTTCCGCACAATGAGAATGGACACGATCCGGCTGACGACGGAGATAAATCCTGCCCGGGAATTGGCAACGCGAAACAAGTGCCTGCACTACTACTACTACTTCTACTTCATGGACAAGCAACTGGGCCTGTGCTACGTGCGGGTGCCAACCTGGTTGCCCTGCCGACGGCAAATCTTTCTGCCCCATTCATCGCGCCTTGGGACAGAGCTATCACTGGTCCGCACCGAGCCCCTCCAATTTAGTCCATGCGAAGTGGGACAATGGAGCACATCAGGTGGAGGCTGAGCTCGATGACAACTTGGATTATCCGAGCGGGCCGGACCAGGAGGGTCGTCTTCTTTGCAGCTTTGACAGCTTGCGCCGCGTCAATGAAGTCATTTGTCGCTGGGATATTAACTTCGACATAATTTCCGGGTAGGCATCCAGGCGCAATCCAGGTAGTTGAAGGAGCAAGGCGCCTCACTGAGAGCTCCAGCTTCTGCTGCTGACCGGCTTGAAACTTCCGAATGATCGCCAGTGAGCCGCTTCCTTCTTCCCGGCATGAAGATTGTGGCTTTCCCCTCGCGGGTCTGGGTGCGTATAGTTTCTGCATCGTCTCCCCCTGAAAACGAGGTCATGCAATGGCGCGACGGACGCTTCTCGCTTTCTCCCTGGCAGCCCTGGTGGCCGCATTCCTTGCAGGCGGCATTGGGTCTGCGGCACAGATGCCCGGCGCGCCAACAGGCCACGCAGAGCGCCAGGCAAACGTGCATCCGGGCCAGCCGGGCAGCAGTGCGGATAGCATTGCGCACGTCACGCTGGGCCAGGCGGCCGTGCCGCTTTATGGGCCTTGGAAGTTCACCGTGGGCGATTCGCCGATTGACCCGAAGACCGGCCAGCCGCTGTGGGCCGAGCCGGACTTTGACGACTCGAATTGGGAGACGGTTGACCTGACACCCAAGGACCGGGCATTTGACCCGGTCGCCGGGCTTCCAGGCTATGTGTCCGGCTGGACGGCCAAGGGACACCCCGGCTACTGGGGCTACGCCTGGTACCGCATCCGGGTGCGGGTACGGGCGCGGCAGGGCGAGCAGTTGGCGCTGGCGGGTCCGGCTGACATGGACGACGGCTATCAGCTCTTCGACAACGGGGAGCTGGCTGGCCACTTCGGCGACTTCACCGGGAGTAGACCGGTCGTCTACTATGCCCAGCCCAAAATGTTCCCGCTGCAGCTGCCGGGCAGTCACGGGGCAATCACTGGGCAGGGCGGAACCGGATCAGGCGGGACCGAGTCAGACCGAACGGGCCCGGCAGAGTCTACGCGGGTTCTGGCCTTCCGGCTGTGGATGGACTCTCCCACCCTGATCAATACCCCTGATGCGGGCGGCATGCACTCGGCGCCGGTGCTGGGCGAGGCCGGCGCGGTGGCGGCCGGCTACCAGATGCGCTGGCTGGAGCTGATCCGCACCTACGCATCTTCTGCCGCCCTGGCTCTGCTGTTTGGCCTGCTGGCTGTGGTCGCCTTCAGCCTCATCCTGTTTGACCGCTCCGACCGCGTCTACCTGTGGATGGGGGCTCTCTTCCTGCTCATTGCCGCCTATTCAGCTCTCTTTGTCATCGGCTCCTGGACGGAACTTCAGGGCGATTCCTACAGCATTCTGGTTTGTGATTGTCTTTTGACCCCGTTGATCTACGCCGCGTGGGTGATGGTGTTTAGAGTATGGTTCAGGCAGCAGCGTCCGTCGTGGCTGCCCCAGCTCACGGCAGGACTAACGCTACTGTTCATGGTCTCGACCGTTCTGGGGCAAGAGGTGTTCTTCGGGCTGGTTCCGCATGCTGTTGCCGTCCATTTCGTGACGGTCACGCTGTTCCTCCGGCTCTTGTTCTTTGCCCTGCTGTTGTGGGTTGTTGTCGAGGGCATTCGCCGGCAGGGAGCGGAGGGCTGGCTGGTTCTGCCGGTCGTTTTACTGCGGGGGATCGGGGCCTTCGCGACCGAACTCAACTTTCTCCAAATCCGGATGCATTGGTTTCCACTGGGTTTCCGCGTCAACCTTGCCATAATATCGAATGTGCTGGTGGCGGTGGTCATTGTCCTGCTGCTGCTGCGGCGGCTGCTGCAATCCGTGAAACGGCAGCGGCTGATGGCGCTGGATGTGAAGCAGGCGCAAGAGGTGCAGCAGGTGATCCTGCCCGAAGCCTGGCTGGTGCTGGCGGGGCTGACCATCGAGAGCGAGTACCGGCCGGCGCGCGAGGTAGGCGGGGATTTCTTCCAGATCATTCCGCACAAAACCGACGGCAGCCTGCTGATCGTGGCCGGAGACGTGGCCGGCAAAGGCCTGCAGGCGGGGATGCTGGTGGCGCTGCTGGTGGGGACGATTCGAACTGCGGTTGAGACAAGCGACGAACCGGCGGCTGTGCTTGGCACGTTGAATCGGCGTCTGATGGGCCGGGGCAGTGCGCAGGCGACCTGCTTGGCGATGCGAATTGAGGCGGATGGGGCGGTGACACTGGCCAATGCCGGGCACGTTGTTCCGTATCTGAATGGCGAAGAGCTGCCGATGGAAGGCGCGCTTCCCTTGGGCATGATCGAGGGCGCTGAGTCTTCCGTGATGCGCTTCCAACTTGCGCAGGGCGACCGGCTGATGCTGATGTCGGACGGCGTAGCGGAAGCTACGGATGCGAATGGGAAGCTGTTCGGCTTCGAGCGCATTCACCACTTGCTGCATGTCGCGACCAGCGCAGCCGAGGTAGCCAGGGCTGCGCAGGCCTTCGGGCAGGAAGACGACATCAGCGTCATCTCCGTTACTCGTACAGCTGAGTTGGAATCAGCTGCAGCATGGAAGAATCCCGTGACAGTCGCATCGGCCGGCTGTGCCTGGGGTACCGCCAATTCGGAAATTAGCATTGAGTAAACAGTCCCGCTAAGGGTCGCTCAAGTATTAATTTGCGGATTTCGACAATCCGACCGGAATCGAAGAAACACCGCTAGAAAATTAAAACCCGACCTGCGCGAGCAGACCCTGGCGCGTGAACGTCGAGTATCTGAATTATTATCTTTCCGCTCAAATGGCGGGCGTTCCACTCAACTGGACCAATAGGTTCCGATCTCAAGATAGGATTCTCGGTATGATGGCTGATGCCTTCAAAAGAAGAAAGTGCGCAGACCATATCCACCCACGGCAAAAGTCGCTAAACTATTTAAATGTCTAATCGAGAGAGTTTCGCACGGGCGCTAAGATGTTTTGCTGATCCCGAAAGACGGAACGAGTATTTTCACCTTTATTCAGACGATATAGTCGTGCATGGATATCAGGGGATAGAGCCAGGGCTGGAGAGTGTGAAGCGGTTTTATTACGCCTTTTGGAGAGTATTTTCTGACGCGCAAGTGATAGCTCAGGACCTCATCGGTGAAGGCGACACGTTAGCGGCACGCTACACAATTATGGGCACCATGCACGAGGACTTTAAGGGCGTTGCCGCGACCGGACAGCGGATCGAACTTCCCGGGATCAGCATTTTGCATTTCAGAAACGGTCAATGCTTTGAACGATGGACTTGCTCAGACTCGCTGATTCTGTTAAATCAAATCGGAGCATCCGTAGTTGGCGCATCGCGATAGCATCGCACTTCCAACGGCATAACATCTATGATATCCCTTCATCGGGCCGCGTTCGCGCAGTTTCCGGGTGACAATCCTCGGGGAACTCCGATAACACCATCTCCAAGAAGGTCACCAGAGTCAATTGGAGAACCGTCGATTTCTTGATACTGTAACTGGCCTGGGTTCTGTTTTTTTCTCGCCGCTTCCCCTCGGCGAGCCGATAAACGATAAAGGACCGCTTGAATCTGGAAGACCAATCGCCGCAAGGCCAGGGACCACACCTGCGCGAAGGCCTGCTTGCCTCCCTCGGGTCCAACCGGGCAGCCGCGCCTCACCCACGTCTCCGTCTCCATCCGGCATTCGCCAGCCATTATTTGCCTGACTAGCGCGACCTCATCGTCGGCGTCCTGCCCGGCTACGATGAGCATCCCCAGTCCACCTACCCTGTCCATTACCTGCAGGAAGCCCAAAACCTCTTCGATACGCGCACCGCGTTCATCCTCGGCCGCACCTGGGAGGTCCGGGAGCACGCTGACGCCGCCATCCGCGCCGGCGAGGTCGAGCGGCTGATCATCGTCTGCATCTATAACACCGGCGATCGGCGGCTGGCCGAGTATACCCCTGCCGCGACCCCGGCCGCGAATGGCCAATGGGAAGCGGCGAGGCAGCGCAATACGCCTGACGCTGATGCGGGAGATTTTGCCATGGATTGCCTCGCGTTACCCCGCGTCCGCACGGATCAGGAATCGACCGGCCTGGGCGGATCGTCTCGGGGTGGTTTAGTAACCCTCTATCGGGGCTTCGTCATGCGCAGCATTTCGGCAAACTGGCCATGCTCTCGCCCAGCGTCTGGTGAAAGCACAAGAGCATCCTCGGCGGCGGAAGCTTGTCCCCATAATGATGGAATTCGAGGAAATCCAGCGACTCGAGATCAGAGAATTGGATCATGCTCGCAAGGTCCGTGTTCGCAAGTCCGACAGGTTGTTCGGGATGATAGTGTTTGATTTCTGCCGCTGTCTCTGTGACGAATGCACGGACCGCGGAGTCTGACACGTAGCCGCTCCGCAGTAAATTCTCCGGCTCATTGATGACGATCCAACCAGCAACCTGACTGGATGCAGTCTTGTCCTTGAGAATGGGCTCGAGCGCCTCTTTGATGAGAGAGCGCCTCTTCGCGGGGTCCTCCAGTAGGTCTGCTCGTCCTCGCTTTTGCACACCTCGTTCCACTTGGACAGGCATGCCAATCTCAAAATCTGTCAATACCCAAACGACTCGCAAATGGTGCCTCTCGGCCGCTGCGAGCACGGCATGATAGTCGGCCCAAAAACTCGGGACCACTCCTGTGACATAACCCGACGGATCGAAAGTTAACGCGCCCCACCCATCTCCGAACAGGAACCACACCACCGCTGCAACTCCGTTTTGTTCCAGTCGATCGAACAACGGATCAACGCGACTGTCGGAAGATAGCCCGCTGGTGTGCCATCCAGTTACGCCACCGAAATCACTCCCGTATGTGATCCATGGCATTGAGATGACTGGTCGCCAAGTGTCTTAGAGAATAGTCGAGTCCAAATCGTATTTGGGAGTCGAGCCGGAATCCTGGCCGATCAGCGAAAGGCTCGACACAAATATCGTCAGGATGCAGAAGACGTTGTTGCGCATGTTGGCCCCGGCTCCAAGGGGAGACGCACGATGCCTTCCATGTTAGCGCGCAGCGATGAAAACTGAATCAAGTGGCTTGATTTACCTTCGAATTCTGGATGCGGATCCTAATGAAAGCAACCTAGATTCTTCACGCGGAGGCGTTCCGGTAGGATACCGGCAACCCTTCCCTTACTCAAATCCAGTCAAGATCCGGTCTCTTTCCGGGGCGAAGATTCGGCATAGAGAAGGTTTGCGGACAATCCCGGCACTTGCCCTTGATGAACGGAATCTCTCATCTGCTATCGTTTTGCCATGCTCGCATCCCTGATCACAGTATCGGCTCTACTCGCATTCCCGGTGTCACTTGCGGCTCAACCGTTCGCCGACAATGACTTGACCTCGACCGAGATGCTTGGCACTATTGGGAGCTACCGCGTGGGGCTCAATTACACTGTGCGCAAGAAAACGGAGTTGGTCGCAGCCCATTACTTCTACGCTTCAGAACTCAAAGACATCCGACTCACTGGCGCGGTACACGGCGAGGCGGTTGAACTTAAAGGCGAGGATGGAAGTTTCTTCCATCTTCACTTCATCGGTAACGGAAGCAATGGAGCAGAGCCGCTGACGTTCTACAACTCTGTGGGATTGACTGGAATTTGGGTGCTAGGCTCGCGTACGCTCCCGGTGAAACTCGCCGGAGAACACGGCACCTCGAATCCTGGCCAACGGCTGTATGAGAGCGTGACCTCCCAGCCCGATGCAGAGTTTGAAAGTATGATTCGGGCGGCTAGAAGGGCCATTCTCACGGGCGATCCGGGTCTCGCTGCAAAGTATGTCCACTTCCCGCTCAGGGTCAATATTGGTCGCAAACATCTGGTGCTCCAGAACCGAGCCCAGCTAGAAGCAAACTGGTCCTATGTGTTTTCACCAGCATCCATCGCGAAACTGCGGGAGGACATACCTCACGAAATGTTCGTGCATGAAGGGGAGGCCATGCTGGGACAGGGGCAGCTATGGTTCGACGACAAAGGGCTCACGGTCGTGAATGCGGAGTGATTGCTATCGTCTTCCGCGCGCTAGCCCCCTGACCGCTATAGGTTGGGGCTACTGCACTAAGGCAGCTGCTCCACTTGGGCGAAAGAATCGAATTTGTTCCCACTTGCCGACAAGAACTCCGAATTGGCCAACGCAGTAGCTGCTGCAGCGGGGAGTGGGCGGCCAAACAGGAAGCCCTGCGCCTGGTCGCAACCGGCCTCTTTGAGGATTCTTGCTTGTGCCTGTGTCTCCACGCCTTCGGCAGTAATGGCGAGGCCGAGGATCTTTCCCAATGCCGCAATCGTATTTACGATCGCGGCTGCTTTGGGATCAGTTTCCATCTCGCTCACAAATGATTGATCGATCTTTACGGTGTCAAAGGGGAATTTCCAGAGATAGGTCAAGCTTGAATAGCCTGTTCCGAAGTCATCGAGGACAATCGAAACTCCTAATCTGCGAAGGTGTCTGAGTTGATTGAAGATGGAATCTTTATCTTGAATCAACAGACTTTCAGTCACTTCCAGTTCAAGGCGTTCAGGATCGAGTCCCGAGGTTCTTAACACCTCTTTGACCACGGAAACGATGTCGCCGTCACGGAATTGAACTGGAGAAAGATTCACACTCACTTTCAGAGAATTCCTCCAATTGGCAGCAGTTTTGCACGCAGTTTCAAGTGCCCATTGCCCGACCTGGTTGATGAGGCCAGACTCTTCCGCGACAGGAATGAAATCGGCGGGGGACTTCGCACCCCAGCCTTCAGGCCAGCGCAATAGGGCCTCGAAACCTAGAAGCCTGCCATCGCGACACCTGTGAAGCGGCTGATATGCAAGTTGAAATGAGTCTGTCGCCAATGCTCGCCGGATGTCCGTTTCAATCTGGTGCCGTTCGCGGATCTTTGCGTCCATTTCGGGTTCGAAGAATCTTACAGAATTTCGGCCATCCGCTTTCGCCTTGCAGAGGGCAGAGTCGGCGCAGGCGATAAGTGTGTCGAAGTCTTCGGCATCCGTAGGTGAAATTGCGATGCCGATGCTGGCTCCGCAGTTCAATTTGGAGCCGCCAATTTTGAATGGCTCCGAGAAGTCCTTAGTCAGGCGGTCCGCGAGGGACTTTGCTCCGTTGGGCTGATACAGGCCGACCTGGAGAACGACGAACTCATCGCCGCCGAACCGCGCCACTGAGTCCCCTGCTTGAATGGACCACCGAATGCGATTGGCAACTGCCTTCAACAATTCATCGCCGGTTGCGTGGCCCGAGGTGGCGTTGATATCTTTGAATCGATCGATGTCGATGATCAGGGCCGCGACTTGCTTCTTGCTTCGGTGATTCGAAGCCAACTCGCTCTTAGCAAACTCTTTCAGCCGGTGTCGATTGGGGATACCGGTCAGACTGTCATGTTCGCTGATATACAAGGCTTTTGCCCTGGCATCCTGGAGCCTGAACATCTGGCGATATACGCGATATCCGGGAATACCGCCTGCAAGCAGAAGCAATGTGCCAATGATGATCTCGGTAAGTAAGAGCGATCTCTTATAGAGAACCTCGTCGTCACTCTGATCAAGATAGACTTCGAAAACGCCGACGATGGCCCCATTCTGCTTGACGGGTATAAACGATTGAACGAAAAAGGGTACATTCTGCGGCGGGCTTCCTGCGTGTACTTCATTGATGATCGATCCAGAAACTAAAGCCTTGGTCACTGGATTCGCGTTAATCGGCGCTCCAGTCG
>DATDLS010000283.1:0-16460 GCA_036519195.1 Occallatibacter sp.
TGTTGACGTTTTCACGCAATGTCCTTTATCGTGCGGTGACTCGCGGTCATCCATGCTCAGACGTTTGTATCCTGCCATAAAGCACCTCCAGTGGCTTAAGCCACTGGAGGTGCTTTACCCAATTCCTTGAGCTTTTACGACCTTGTTGCACTATCAACTTGAAGAGGGGACACCATTCCCCTGCACAATTCCTACACAGCCAAAAATTGCCATATTATCTGTAATTAAACCAATGGGATACGAAAGTTTTATCACTCGGCCAGGAGGACGACATCAGCGTCATCGTCGTCAGCCGCACCGCTGTGCTGGAGTCTGCCGCCGCATCAATGCAGCGGGAGAGACAACGCCGAACTCGAACTCCACAGAGGGTGGGCTGCCGCCTCCCCGCCTCAGAGTCTGCACTGAATGTTGCTCGTGACCCCCTAATTCAGCGTGTCTGCAAAATACTTTGGGACACAAAGCTTGGCCGGTCAGTGAGCAAAAGGGGATTCGAACTTTTTCGGTCAGCAACTCTGGCCATGTTGCACAGAAGCGCACCCACTTCTTGGTCGCCATTTTTTGGCTCATGTGTACCGTTTTCGGTGCATTTTCGTGCAGTTTGGTGCAGCGCTGACTCGCTTGGCAAACGCACGAGAAGAAATGATCTATCAGCTATCTTATTGTAAATAAAGTAGTTCCTGGAGATCCAGAAAAATCATTATGAGTCCGCTGCTCTAACCGTTGAGCTGCAGGCCCGTCTGTGAACGAATCGGCTGGGTCCGCGTCTCTCGGTCCCGAGCCGGGTCCTATTGAGGCGGAAACCTTTCAGCCTGGGTCGCCATAGAGCATGCCGCCCTCTCAATGTGACACCCCCTCCGGACCGGTCATTTCACTCTCGGGAGACTCGCTTGTGTCCGGATATCTTTACCAGCATCTCCTCGTCGGCTCTCGGGGATGCATCTGACTTACATAGAGCAGCGGCTCCGGGGCCAGACCATTGAGCAGTGGCGAACTTATCTTACCGAACGGCAACGATGCGAAGCATCCGCAGGAAGCCGAGGCGCCTCTCCCTGAAATAGATTCCACCCCAGGCTTGATCGGTGGATTCTTAGAATGGTTCGGCGAACTCGGCATCTTTACGTGGCAGGTTCTGCGTGCGGCCGTCACCCCGCCATACGAGGTTCGGGAGCTCATTCGCCAACTCGATGACATTGGCTCGAAGTCGGTTCCGCTTGTCGCCTTGGCCGGGTCGGCCATCGGTGTTGTCTTATCCATGGAAGCCAGCTCCAGCCTGACTCGCTTCGGAGCCAAGTCGCTTCTTCCTTCCGCGATTGTCTACTCGGTGGTTCAGGAAATGGGCCCCATCATCACTGGCCTGGTTGTCAGTGGCCGCGTGGGCGCCGGTATTGGTGCGCAGCTGGCTTCGATGAAAGTCACCGAACAGATCGACGCCATCGAAGCCTCTGCAATCAACCCCTACAGGCTCCTGGCAGCGACACGCATTCTCGCCTGCATCGTCATGCTCCCGCTCCTTACCCTTGCCGCGGACGCATGCGGGGTATTTCTTGGTTGGTTGACGCAGAGCTTGAGCCAGCCAATGTCCCTGCGTCACTTCATCGACGTTGGATTTCGCGGCGCCACTCTCAACGATTTCCTGCCTCCCACATTCAAGACGGCTGTGTTCGGATTCATCATCGGTCTTGTCGCATGCTTTCAAGGCATGCGCACGCGCGGCGGGGCAGAGGGCGTTGGCCGCGCAGCAACCAGTTCCGTCGTGCTTGCCTCACTGTTCGTCATCCTGGCCGACGTTGTGCTCGTGAAATTCATCCTTGTGGTCTTTCCTTAGTTGAATTTCTTCCGGCGCAGTTCTTAATAGTTGCTCTTCAAAGGACGCATCCAGTCAACCATGACGATAGTCTCTGACATCACGACGAAGCCCGACAGCCATCAGCAGGGAAACGCTGCGCCCGCCGTTGCCGTCGAAAATCTGCACAAAAGCTTCGGGGTGCAGAAGGTCTTGAACGGAGTCTCTCTCTCGGTCAGTCGCGGAGAGACGCTCGCCGTTCTGGGCCGCAGCGGCACCGGCAAAAGCGTTCTTCTGCGCATCATCATTGGCCTCGTCCAGCCGGACGGTGGCTCGGTGCGGATCCATGATGAAGAGATTGCCGCCAGGTCGATGGATGAAATGGGGCAAGTGCGCAAAAGGATGGGATTTCTTTTTCAGCACGCGGCCCTCTACGATTCGCTCACCGTTGGCGAGAACATCGCCTTCCCACTTGGGCATCATCGCCGCGATATGTCAGCCTCGGAACAAGACGATCGCATCAGGAAGTTGTTAGGCGAAGTGGGCATGGAAAGCGCGCGCAACAAGATGCCATCCAACATATCAGGCGGCATGCAGAAGCGTGTGGGCCTGGCGCGAGCGCTGGCCCTCGACCCTGACATCTTGCTTCTCGACGAGCCCACGGCCGGTCTCGATCCCATCAGTTCGGGCGAAATTGACGAGCTGGTATTGAAACTGCAAAGGGAGCACCAGATGGCAACAATTGTGGTAACGCACGACATGCACAGCGCCAAAACAATCGCCAATCGTCTGGCGATACTCGATAAGGGAAGCGTCGTGATTCAAGGCACATTTGACGAGTTGCAGCAAAGTGAAATTGCCTTTGTCAAGCAATTCTTAATGCAGGCGTAGGAGGATATATGTCGAGAGTCGCAAGATTGGGATTCTTCATTGTTTTCGCCCTGGCAATTCTTGCCGGAGGAGTTTTCCTTATTGGGAGCAAGGAGTATCTGTTCAGCTCGACGTATCAACTGAAAACCCAATTTGACAACGTAGCAGGCCTCGCACCGGGGGCTGACGTTGAAGTGGGCGGCGTTCACAGCGGCACCGTGCGCAGCATCGCATTGCCTCATAATCCGCTCGATAAAGTTACCGTCGTCATGCAACTGGATAAGTCGACCGAGGAGATTGTCAAGAAAGATTCCGTAGCTTCGATCGAAACTGAAGGGCTCCTGGGCAACGAATATATTGCTGTTTCATTCGGCTCCAATGGGCAAGCTGACATAAAGAGCGGAGACACCATAGCCAGCACGCCGCCACTTCAAATGTCGGCAATTCTCTCTAAGGCCAACAATATTCTGGATAGCGGTCAGCAAGCCGTAAAGTACATTACCTCTTCAACCGAACACCTCAATTCGGTGAGCGCCAAAATCGACTCGGGGCAGGGAACGGTCGGTGCTCTGGTGAATGACAAGCAACTCTATAACAACTTACAGCAAACCACCGTAACGCTCCATGACACCATGACGCAGGCTCAGACCGGCGTAACCGACTTCCAGGAAAACATGGAGGCTTTGAAGCATAACTTTCTGCTCAGTGGGTACTTCAAGAAGCGCGGCTATGAGGACGAGGCCGAACTTGGCGCCAATCGCATCAGCGGACTCCCTCAGGCTTCTCCGATCAAGACGTTCAACTATACAGCCAAGGAACTCTTTGATGGGCGTGATTCAGCCAAATTGAAGAACCAGAAATCCCTGAAGGATGGAGGGAAATTTCTTGCCGACAACCAATTCGGATTTGCCGTGGTCGTCGCTGCCACCGGGAACGAAGGCGACGCGCAGAAGGATCTGACCCTCACCGAAGCCCGCGCCATGGTAATACGCGAATACCTCGTAGAGAACTTTGGCTTTGACGACAGTCAACTCAAAACGCTTGGCATGGGCAAGCAAGCGGACACAAACTCGGACAAAGGCTGGGGCAGTGTCAAGATTCTCGTCTTCCCCCCGGGCACCGAAATGCCGCCCGACAAAGCCGCGCCGCCCAGCGGCTCCTCCGCTTCCGATTCCGACAAGCGGGTCCAAACCTCGACGGTGCCCACTCCAAAGCCTTAGTGCGTGGCGGGATGAGGCACGCTGCGATCTGCTTGCGGCCGGAAACAGAGGCCCAGGTTCAAATCGAATCTGCGGCAATCGAGAGAAGCTGACAGGCAACAAGCGCGATCCTGAATGAAACAGCGGGGCCGCAGGCGAGCCCGATCCCGGCCCATTGTGGCGCCGCTTGTATCGCGATTGATGCTTCAGGGCAGACGCACTCTTCCTGGCCGCTGCTCTACCCATTTACGTTTTGAGCCGCGATCTGGCCTGGATTCTGCGTGGGCATCGGAATTGGGCCACCGCAACTGCGCGCAGCCAACTTGAAACATTCTGTGCTTCGGTTTCCTGTGTCGGTTTGATCAAAAGAACCGCCATTTTGTCCCAACTTGGGCCTTTGGGCTTGCGGTCGACTCAAATCGCTTGAGACATTTAGCTGAACGGGTGCATCATAAGGTCTGCAGTCGTTCAATTCGCGGCTTCCGTGCCCGCGGTCATTGGCATTTGGAAGCCGTCTCACAGAAATTTCCCAAAAACCATAGGAGGGTTGGATGGAACTCGGCATGATCGGGCTCGGCAGAATGGGAGCCAACATGGTGCGTCGTCTCACCAAGGCAGGCCACAAATGTGTCGTCTATGATCTACATGCAGACGCTGTACAGGCGCTCGTCAAAGAGGGAGCCGTCGGCACTGCCTCACTGGAAGAGTTAGTTGGCAAGCTGCAAGCGCCGCGCGCCGTGTGGATGATGGTGCCGGCCGGGGTCGTCGATCCGACGCTGAAAGGTCTGATTCCACTCCTCGCAAAGGATGATGCCATCATCGATGGTGGCAACTCCTATTATCATGACGACCTTCACCGCTCTGCCGAACTGAAACCCAAGGGCATCCATTATGTCGACGTCGGAACCAGCGGCGGCGTTTATGGTGCAGAACGAGGCTTCTGCCTGATGATTGGTGGCGAAGCGGAGGTGGTCAAACGACTCGACCCGATTTTTGCAGCTCTCGCGCCCAGCATCGAGGAGGCCTCGCGCACGCCGGGCCGGGAGAAGGTTGGCGGCACCGCGGAGCATGGCTACCTGCATTGCGGTCCCAGCGGCGCCGGTCACTTCGTCAAAATGGTCCACAACGGCATCGAGTACGGCATCATGGCTTCCTACGCTGAAGGGCTCAATATTCTGCGTCATGCCAATGCCGGTAAAACCAAGCAAACCGTGGACGCTGAGACGACCCCTCTGCGCAACCCCGAACTCTACGCCTACGATCTGAACCTCGCCGACATCACAGAAGTCTGGCGTCGCGGCAGTGTGATCGCTTCATGGCTCCTCGATCTGGCTGCCATCTCGCTGCTCGACAGCCCTGACCTCTCCAAATTCGCTGGACGCGTTTCAGACTCCGGCGAGGGCCGCTGGACCATCAACGCCGCCATCGACGAATCTGTTCCTGCTCCGGTGCTGAGCGCGGCGCTTTATGCGCGCTTCAGTTCCCGCGGTGAAGATGAATTTGCTGACAAGCTCTTGTCGGCGCTTCGTTTTCAATTTGGTGGGCACGAAGAAAAGGGCGCAGTCAAGGAGGGTGCCTGATGCCAATCGCAAAGTCAGATGCATTGGTAGTCTTCGGAATCACTGGCGACCTGGCCCACAAAATGATCTTTCCAGCGCTCTATGCCATGGTGAAGCGCGGTACGCTCACTGTGCCCATCATCGGTGTTGCATTTCCCAAGTGGAGCATTGACCGGCTGCACCGGCGCGCGGAAGACAGCATCAAGCGTGCAGGCGGCATTGACAACCCGCGCGCCTTCAAGCAAATGCTGTCGCTGCTCCAGTATGTCAGTGGAGACTACACCGACAGCAAGACATTCGAGGCGATCAAGCAGGCCCTGGGCGCCGCCAAGCGTCCAGCCTACTATCTGGCAATTCCCCCGTCGTTGTTCGGGACGGTGATCAAGACTCTCGGCACTGAAGGACTCGCCCGCAACGCACGCGTCATCGTCGAGAAGCCCTTTGGCCGCGATCTGGCCTCGGCACGCGCCCTCAATGAGATTGCCCGCTCCGCCTTCCCTGAAGATTCGATCTTCCGTATTGATCACTTTCTCGGCAAGGAAGCGATCATGAACATCCTCTACTTCCGTTTTGCCAACACCTTTCTCGAACCCATCTGGAACCGTAACTACGTCGCCAGCGTTCAAATTACGCTCAGTGAAAAGTTCGGGATCGGCACGCGCGGCGGATTTTACGAGACAGCCGGCTGTCTGCGCGATGTAATTCAGAACCATCTCTTTCAGATTGTCGCTCTGCTGGCCATGGAAGCCCCAACCGGTCGCGACTTCGGAGACGTGCAGGCCGAAAAGGCCAAGGTGTTTAAAGCCATGCGCCCGTTGGAGCCGGATGACATGGTGCGCGGCCAATATGCCGGTTATCGCCAGGAGCAGGATGTCGCTAAAAACTCCGACGTCGAGACCTACTGCGCACTCCGCATGTTTGTCGATTCGTGGCGCTGGGACGGTGTGCCATTCTATCTTCGTTCCGGCAAATATCTGCCCGACACAGCCAACGAAATCCTGGTTGAACTGAAACCGCCTCCGCAGAAACTGTTCGCGGACGCCGTCGATCCCGCCACCCGCTCCAATTACCTGCGCTTCCGCGTCTCGCCCAGGGCTGCGATTGCACTCGCAGCCCGCGTCAAACTGGCCGGGGAAGAATTTATCGGCGAAGAGCGGGAACTCTACCTATCCGATGAACAAACCGGACAGGAGTCGCCGTACGAGCGCTTGCTGGGCGACGCCATGAAGGGCGATGGGGCGTTGTTCACTCGCGAAGATGCAGTGGAAGCGGCCTGGGGGGTCGTCGACAAGGTGCTCAAGCGCCATCACCGCGTCCGCCCCTACAAGCGTGGAACCTGGGGCCCGAAAGACGCTGACAAGCTGATCGCCGCACACGGCGGCTGGCACAACCCCCGCCCCGAAGCGCCGCCCGGGTGCTAACCGAACGACACCGGCCTGGCGTTGCGGAAATTACCCCGATGCCAGGCCTGTTTGTTTTGAGTGAGCTTTCCAGCGCAACAAATCCTGCATCCAAGTTGAAAGGATAGAGACGACACGAAGTACTCTTGTCTCTTTTTCCATCCGGACCATTGCTCGTTTGAATTGGCCGGTTTCGACAAATCACAGGAGTCAATGAGATGCCGCTGGTAACCGTTGTCCTCACCCTGCTCGTCGTGGGCGTGTTGCTCTGGCTGATCAATCGCTTTATACCGATGCAGAGCCAGATCAAGGGAATTCTGAACGCCGTCGTCGTCATTGCCGTGGTTCTTTGGTTGTTGAGAGTCTTCGGCCTATTCAGCTATATCACCCAATTCAGGGTCGGGCACTGAGCAACTGCGACTCGATTGCGTGTGTCTTTTGACCTGAGGCCATCTACCCATTCGCGAGCACCGCTTCGTAATACCGCACATACTGCGGAACCACCAGCGTCGAGCAAAATCGCGACTGCGCCGTTATGCGTCCGGCATCGCGCATCGCCTGCAGTCGATCCTGATCCTTCAGCAATCCCAGCGCTCCCGTTGCCATTCCATCCACATCGCCCACAGCATAGAGCAATCCCGTCACCCCATCGTCAATCAGTTCAGGGACTCCACCGACGCGCGTAGCAATCGATGGAACTTTGCAGGCCATCGCCTCCAGCGCCGCCAATCCAAACGATTCAAGTTCGCTCGGCATCAGCAGCAGATCAGCCAACGGCAGTAGTTCGTTCACCCGTTCCTGCTTGCCGAGGAAATGCACTCGATCTTGAATCTGCAAATCGCGCGCCAGCCACTCCGCCGCCGAGCGCTCCGGCCCGTCGCCCACCAGCACCAGCCGCGCCGGCACATTTTTGGCCACCTGCGCAAAAATCCTCACCACGTCCACCACGCGCTTCACAGCCCTGAAGTTCGACAGGTGCATCAGGATCGCTTCGTCCGGTCCCGCCAGTCGCCGTCGCGCTTCCGCCCGCTGGGCCTCATCGTCGATCGGCACATACACGTTGCAGTTCACAAAGTTTGGCACCACCTCAATGCCCCGCGTCACCCCAAAATCCCGCACAGTTTTTTCTTTCAGGTAACTGGAGATGCTGGTCACGCCATCGCTCTCCTGAATTGCATAGCGCGTAATCGGCAGATAGCTGCGATCCAGCCCCACCAGCGTAATGTCGGTCCCGTGCAGCGTGGTCACAAACGGCAGCCGTAGGCCGCGCGCAGCCAGCATCTGCCGCGCCAGCAGAGCACTGACTGAGTGAGGAATGGCATAGTGAACGTGCAGCAGATCCAGCCCGCTGAACTCAGCGACTTCTGCCATGCGCGAAGCCAGCGCCAGGTCGTATGGAGGAAACTCGAACAGCGGGTAGCTCGATACCGGAACCTCGTGGTAAAAAATGCCGTCGTCGCGCCCGCTCAGCCGGAAGGGTTGCGAATAGGAGATGAAGTGGACCTCGTGGCCCATCGCCGCCAGTTCGATACCCAGTTCAGTAGCCACCACGCCCGAGCCGCCGTACGTGGGATAACAGGTAATGCCGATGCGCATGCAATGCTCCCTCAGAGATCCTTGAATCGAGCTGGTTCGCCGTGCCGGAGTTCACTGCGTCTTGCGCGCCGAATGCCTGTATTTCTTCTGACGCAGACCCCGGTTCCCAGGACGCCTTTTGTACATCAATACGCTGGTGTTCCTGTGCCCGGCGAAACAAGCCTCGCAAAGCTGATCAACTCTAATCCGTCCACTGTGCTCACCGCCGCCAGCGCCTCCCGCTCCGTTTCGCGCGACTGCCTGAGCCGCGTGCGCACAAGTGCCAGTTCCTCATCGTTGTACCCCGGATGCGTCACCAGTTCCCAGGTCCCCTCTGGCGCATGCATCAGCAGCGATAGAACGGTTGCTGCGTCAAGCGTTCCCGTAGCCAGAACGCCCAGGGCCCCGTCCGTCGTCGTGAATCCCGCCTCAGCCACGATGCGCCGAAAGGTCGGCTCAAGTTGGTGGAGCAAAGCCACTTCCATCCTTCGCAGCAGGGGCGCGCCAGGAGTTGCCCGTCGGCTCCATGCCGGCTCAAACGGATTGCGCACCGCGCCAATCCCGGCCGCCCGTGCCGCCCGCAAAAGTGCCCGCAAGACCACCGGAAACATGTGCGTGTGCTTGTGCGTGTCCACGTGCGTGAGGCACAGTCCTGAAGCCTGTAGCAATGCGATCTGAGCGGCAGCCTCAGCCTCAATCTCCGCAGCCTGAATCTTGCCCGCCAGCGCCCGGGGCGCAAACCCGCCGAGCCCCTGGCAGAACAGCCCCGTTCGTTGATCACACAATGTAGGGAGATCACCCGGCGGCAGAGCAGGCTCCCCGTCCACCAGAACCACATGGCACCCAACGCTCAGCGACGCGCTCGCCCTGGCCATCTTCATCGCCTCCGCGGCTGCCGCTGCCCGCGCCATCAGCGTCGCACTGCTCAGTACGCCCCCATGATGCAGTTCCAAAACCGCGCGATTCACTCCCCGCGTCAGCCCGAAATCATCCGCATTCACAATCAGTCGCCGCACTCGCCAGTCTATCAACCGGGGGAATCCTGCCGCAGCCAATGCGCACCTCACCCCCGTCCGGTCCAATACGCTGGTATCATGGAATCAAAGGGCGAAGTCGCCCATAAAAGGGGCGACTTCGCCCTTTCACCGCCCGTGGGCGGTTAGCTCAGTTGGTTAGAGCGCCTGCCTTACAAGCAGGAAGTCCGGGGTTCGAGTCCCTGACCGCCCACCATGATTCTAAAGAGCTTACATGACTTTCTCGTTCCCATCGATATCTTCCTGTGGGGGCTTTTGTGGGGACCTGCTCTTGGGGACCTTCACATCAAACACGGCAACCGCCTTCCGTTTCGCCTCTGCGCGGACGTGCGAATACATTTCGATCATTTTTGGGGACATCCAGCCCAGCAGGGCCTGAAGGGTTGCATCGGTGGCGCCGCCAGCAGCAAGCCGGCTCGTGCATGAGTGCGCAGATCGTGCCAACGGCATTCGACGCCTGCCGCTTTCTTGGCGGTCTTCCATGCCTTCGCAAAGCTTCGGATAGGCCTGGCGGGAAACGTCTCGGAGGGCACGACCTGGCCTCCAAATGATCCCTTCTTTCCTTTGAGCCCGTATCGTTCGCTTGGGAACACCGCATGGCTGGGCTGCACATCCAAGAATTGCGATCGCCAATTCTGCAAGGTCTGCACTGCCAGTCCACTCAGGTAGACCAGGCGCCCTTCGCCGGCGGCCGTCTTGGACTTGCCCACGGTGATAATTCCCTCGATCAAATCCACCTGATGCCAACGAAGCAAGCGCAATTCCTGACTGCGTAGGCCGGTATGGATCGAGGTCAAGTCGGCTGGGTAGATGCCGCGGCTGACACTGCCTTTGCAGATGGTCAATAGCCTGTGGATTTCATCGTCGCTAAGCTCCCGGCCGATGTCCGTACGTTCTTTCAGCATGACCACATCGTCTTCAATGTTGCTCCATAGCTTCGCCTTGCGAAGCACCAGGCCGCGGCTGTGTTGGTGGCTGAAGACCGGTTTACGGATGAGGAGATTGCGCGGCGGGCGCATGTTCACAGGAGCACGCTGGCAAAGTGGAAGACACACCCCGATTTCATCGCTCTGGTATCCGAGTACACGGCCAAGCTCACAGCGCAAGCCATGGAGCACGGGATTGCCCGCCGCGAGGTTCGTCTCGGTGTACTTCAGGCGGCGCACAATCACCTCCTGAAGGTGATAGAAGACCGCGCCGCGGCTCCGGAGATGCAGCGCGTTCCCGGTGGCACGACGGGGCTGCTGATACGCACTGAGAAGGTTATCGGCTTCGGAGAGCGCGCGAGGACGATCGAAGAGTTTTCTTTCGACCGCCCAGTCTTGCAAGAGTTGCGCGCTATTCAGGAACAGGCGGCCAAAGAGCTTGGTCAACTTGTGGAGAAGCGCGAACTCACCGGGAAGGACGGCGGCCCTCTGCAGCATGAACATGCGGTTGCCACTGCGGATGTCAGAGCTAAACTCCGAGAAAAGCTAGGTCTTGCTTCAGCTGTTCGAGCAATCGAGGCCGGCGAAAAGGCGACAAAACAAGACAAGATTTCGAATCTCAGCGAGGTAGACCGATGAAGAAGCAGGCGAAGCTCAGTGGAATAAAACTTCAATTGGCCATCCGAAGCGTTGCCGAACAAGAGCGCACAGAGAAGGAATTGGCCGTCTTTCTGGGGATTAAACTTTCCGCCCTGAAAGCGCTCTTGGCTGATCCCAGCTTCATCAAGCGGGTCGAAAAAGAACGAGAGAATATGCGTCTTGAGAAAGCTATCCGCGCTGCGCTTCCGTCATTGCTCCCCAATTCCGTGGAGCAAAACTAGGCATGTTCCAAAAGCCGTCCCCCGGAGGCCTCTTGAACCCGCTCTCAAGCGACGGCAAACCGGAGCGAACGAGAGGACTGAAAGCAATTCCTTTTGGAACAGGAGCATGCGAAATGGCGACGGCAGTCATTGACCTTGAACCTTTGGGCAGTGAAGCCGACTCAGAGGATACCCCTCAAGTACCAGGCACCTCGAAGAGAGGCCTAAGCTTGCTGGGGCTTCAGGTAATACGTTCCGCCGTTGAAGACTACCGGCATGGCTCCGGCCGGCATCGTGCCTCGGCAGAGGCATTCTTGTTCCCCACAGCCGCGGACAGTCGGAGCCGCTTCGACTTGATCGTTTCGATATGCGACGTTGACCGAGCCTGGCTGCGCGATTCCCTCGATAAATCGCGGCCGGGATGAGATCGCGAGAGGCAGGGCGCCATGAAGTGTTGTTAAATCCAAAAAGAGAAGAAGGCGCGGAAGTTGCCAGATCCTCGTTAGCGCCCGGTCCATTGGATCGGGCGCTATTCGTGCGTTCGAGGGTTATTTTCGGCTAGGTTTAGGCCCCAACAAAAGCCTCGACTTCGTGCTCGATCGTCTCACCCACTTCAAGCCTCGCCCTCGATAGATCATGCATCTGCTGAAGGTTTAGCCAAAACTCCGGACTGTTCCCAAAGAAGCGAGCCAGGCGAAGCGCGGTGTCTGGCGTAATCGCGCGTTTTCCGTGAATGATGTCTCCGACACGTGTCGCCGGTACGCGAATTTTCATAGCAAGGGCATTTTTCGTGATGCCCAATGGGGCAAGGAATTCTTCCTGTAACATTTCCCCTGGCGAGGTTGTTACTCTCCGAAGCTTCCACCCCGAAGCTGGTCTGTTAATGGTCATAGAAAGCCGCCTCCCGTCGGCCTGATTTGCGGTGCTAGTGGTAGTCGGTAATCTCCACTTGGTGTGCTCCATCTGCCTTCCACGTGAAGCAGATGCGGTATTGATCATTGATCCTAATGCTATGTTGGCCAGCGCGATCTTTCTTCAGCGCCTCAAACTGATTTCCCGGTGGGACGCGAAGATCATTCAAATTTTGGGCCGCTTCAATCTGATCCAGTTTGCGCAAGGCTACTTTCGCAATCGCGTTCCAACGCTTATTGGAGCGATTATCGAAGAGTTCTTGCGTCGCGGCGTCTTTGAAACTCTGAATCATGTATTTAATGTATAACGATACGCATTATATGTAAAGCGTTATATTAAATAATTTCCATGCTCCATCACTGCACCATCCATTTCTGCGCTTCGGTGATATCCACCCTCAACTCCCGCCGATCCGCGCTCAGCTTCACGCCTGGCCCCTCGAAGATGCCGGCGAACTCAAACGGTTGCCCGCACTCATGACACTGCAGAGTGACGCAGACGCATCGCAGCTTCTGCTCATGGTTCGGCTCGAGCATGATGACGACGCTGCGGATGCGCTTGTGCTGGCAGTTGGTCATCCAATTGTCCCCGTGGTGCCCAAAATGACAGCTTCATTGATGGCCGCGATATCTTCGGCTGTCGCCTCGCGCAGCGTCCCCTACTGGCCGTCCGGCAACTGACCCGAAATCTTCTGCTTGCTGTTTCGTTGCTGATTCTGCTTGCCGGCTGGGGAGTGTACGCCTCAGTTCATGAGGCATTGCACAAATCCTTCGACGCGGCGCTTCGCGAACTGCAGTTCGGCACGAAAGTGGAGTTCTAGCGGAACAAGGCAGTTGCCCTTGTTGCCCTCCTTGAGCGCCTTTTCGATCAGGGGCTTGACCTTGGAGAAAAAGTAGGTTTCGAGCGTGGGGTTATCGCCTGAGACGTTCTTGGCGCCGTGGATCAAAAGCGACTCGCCGTCAACCCAGGCCAGATCCACGGACATTAAACTCATTTTTCAACTCCTGTGTACGGCGGCCCAAGACGGGGCCGGAATTCGTTCTGAACAAGATCCATGCCTGGAACAGCGCCAACATGCACAGCAAATCTCCCGCATTCAAGATGCATCCAACGCCGCACCCTGGCGCCAGAGATTCTGACGCGGCGGAGGCGACGGCCGCTCGCTTGCTGCTCATGGACCCTGAGTTATGCCTGCATTTACTTTTTGGAATCTACCGAGCATGTCAACTCTTGAGAATCTTTCTGCATCAAAATCTATGAGAGATCCGAAATGTTGGCCAGCAGCCGAGAGGCAAAACGTATATTCAGGCTGAGATGAGTCTTCGTTTTCTGTTCTGCAATTGCCAGTCAAACATCGCCGCGCCAGGAGCAATTCCTCGTGAAGCCTCGCCACCTATTCGCATTCGTCGTTGCTCTGTTCTTAACTGCTTTGACTAGTTGTGGCAGCAGTGGGAGCCGGTCTTATATCCCAAGTTCTCCTACCATTAATTCGATCAAGGTGGCCTGCGCTCCTTCAACGATTGCCACGAATGCGACTTCCCAATGCACCGCAACCGTTCAGGGAACAGCAAGTTACAGCTCGACCGTGAAGTGGTCTACGAGTAGTGGAACTATTAGTTCGAGCGGGCTTTTGACTGCTCCATCTTCGATAGGGAACCTCACTGTGACAGCAACCAGTACAGAGGATACAACGAAATCCGGTGCCGCTTCAGTTGCGGTGCAATCGACCACTTCTCCTCCGGCAATCACGTCGGTATCTGTTGCCTGCGCACCCTCGACAATTGCCCCAAATGCAACCTCGCAGTGCATAGCAACGGTGCAAGGAACAGGAAGCTACAGTTCGGCAGTAACTTGGAGTTCGAACCTCGGAGAGATTAGTGCGACCGGGCTACTGACTGCGCCAGCCGCGGTGGGCAGTGTGACAGTCACTGCTACGAGTGTGCAGGATCCAACCCGATTTGGCGAGGCGACACTGACGGTGCAATTGGTGACTCCCCAGAGCAAGCATATTGTCGTAGTGATGGAAGAAAATAGCAGCTATTCGACCGTGGTCGACAGTGGCCAGTGGCCTAATCTCAACAGCTTGATCAAGACCGGCGCTTTGCCGACCAACTATTACGCCGACACGCATCCATCGATTGGCAACTACCTCATGCTGACGACAGGCCAAATTCTTACCAATGACGACAGTTCCACACAGGTTTGGAATGTCGATAATGTCGCTCGCCGCATGCTGGCTTCGGGTGTCTCGTTCAGGGTCTATGCGGAAGGAATCACGCAAGGGTATGTGGGCGGAAATACGGGACTCTACCTGATTCGCCACAATCCCTTTGTGCTGCTCTCTGATGTGGCTGACAACGCGACGGTGGCAAATCAAGTCATCTGTCCGATCACGCAGTTCGCAACCGACCTGGCCAACAACGCCTTGCCTGAGTTCTCATTCATTGTTCCGGATGTGAACGACGATGCGCACAATGGAACTCCGCAGCAGGCGGACTCCTGGTTGCAAACCAATGTAGTCGTTCCCTTATCGAGCTACTCCGCGTTCGCAGCGGGAGGCGACGGCCTCTTGATCGTGGATTTCGACGAGGCGGCGACAAGCGATACGGACCATGGGGGCGGTCATGTTTCTCCGGTGCTGTGGGGACCGATCGTCAGGGTCGGCTACATGCAGGCATCGACGACCATCTATCAGCATGAAAGCATGCTTCGCACCATCATGGAGGGACTGGGCTTATCAGATCCTCCCGGTGCAGCGGCTTCCGCGCCTTCCTTGTCGGAGTTCTTTGTGCAGCCATAGACAGCGCGCTTTTAGCTGGATGCGAAGAAATGGCAATTATGATCAGACTAAGTATAGCTAAATGTCCAATCTATAGAGAATTGGCAGTCTACCGTGAGCAAGATGGATTCACTTTTGCGCTCCGGAATCGGCCGCAATCCGGATCAATACCAAAAGCGCTGATGTCACCCAGAGAGTTCCGGCTTCATGCTAAATCGGCTGAGGCGCGAACTAAGGCTCGTAGAGTCGAATTCTGAAGTACTGGATGTGTTATCGCTAGACAGGATCGGAAACGACTCGCGCAGGATTCGGATGGATGGCCAGGAACTGGTTCTAACCGCAACTCGGAAGTTACGCCAAAACAATGGGTTCCGTCCGGATTTCGACCATGCGCCCGGAACTCGTCGATGTGTGCACCGGTGATACGGGTTCTGATGTGCCGACCACACACCCCAGGAAGTCGGGAATGTCACTCTATTATGCAATGGTCAATAGTCCCGATCAATCGGAACTGCCCTGCCAACAGGCATTTCCCCGTTGAAGCCGCACTCATGACATAGTGTACTTGGCCAGGTTGATGGTGACAGTATCGTCTGGCGTCTTTGTGACGCCGCCGTCGCTCTCCGGATGAAATTCAATGGTCATCGTCTGGCTGTTGACCACAACCCGCAGATAGCCAAAATCCGTGTCGTCCACGCTGTTCAAGGTAAGAGTGCTGTTGATGACATACGGCGTGCGTACGGTGGCGCGCATCTTCGAGAGCGGGTTGTGGCCCCCGCAGCCGGCCACCAGATAAGCAATCTGCTTGCCGTTAACCGTGCGGGTGAAGCGCTCATAATTGTGCACGTGCCCGGAGAAAACCGCGTGCGGCCAGACCCCGCTCGCGGTGCAGGCCGAGTCGATGTCGGCAAGCATCAGCGGGCTGCCACCGTGCGTGGTGTCGCCGCTAAAGGGCGGGTGGTGAACCGCGATGATAATCGCCCCGGTAAAGGCGTCGGACTTCACGCGATTGAGGGCCGCGGTCAAGAACGCAATCTGGCGCGAGTCGAGAATCGTGTTGGGGCTGGTGCTCCCTGTCTGGCCGGAGATCACCCCAGGATCTTCAAGAACATTGCTGTACAGGCCGAAAATGCGCACGAAAGGTGCCTCGAACGTGAAGTAGACGCCTGGCTGGATCATTGTCGTCCGATTCAGAGTGCCCGCATCGGGGCTGTGAACCGGTGCTGCGGCACAGAAGTTCGCGAGGAAGGCTTCAAGGCTCGTGGCGGAGTCCTTGGAGTATACCACGCCGTCGTGATTGCCGGGAATGGCCAGAATCGGCGCCCAGGGGCTCCGCTCCAGGTGGCGGACGGCAGGACGCCTGGGTCCGGTAGCAACGGCATAGGCTGGGTCCGGGCATGGGGGATCGGTGGCTTTGAGCGACCGGTATCAGTTGTCGAGTGAGGTAACTTCCTCCCTGGCAGGTAGTGGCGGGCTGGTTAAAGGGGAGGGATCGGAGCCCTCGCGACCGCCCCTCGGGTGGCGCGCTCCGACGGGATTTCAGCCACTATCCTCGAGCGGGAC
>DATDLS010000284.1:0-2149 GCA_036519195.1 Occallatibacter sp.
AAAAACGCCAGAGAAAGAAGCGGCAAGCGAACAGAATTCTTCCGCAGTCTGCACTACACAACCGCAATCCTGCTCTTCAAGAACTGGCAAGATCTCTTTGAAACCCTCACACGACAAAAAGCTCCGCCCACTTAGTTTGCAAGTTGTCCGTGGGGTGCTCTTCGATCCCGAACAGCGTATGGCAATTTGAATTGTTCCCACCTCGCTCCAACCAGTGCTGGATGGACAAGAACGACTCCTCCTGCGTCAAAACATCCGAGACCGTCGAAAAACCGATCTTCACCATCGAATTCCGGACCTTGACGCGGTAGCCGGAAGCAAAATCCCTGCACTCGGCTCCAAAACCAGCCAACAACCCCTCGAATCTCTCCACCCTCTCGAGAAATCATTCCGGAAAAATCTGGCAGGGAGCGGATTTGCCTCGACATTTAGAACTGCTGCTCTGACCGCATTGGTGCCAAGCGTGTCGTTGGCGCGGGCCTTTTGCTGGTGGTGGGATGCAATATCCTGATGGGCTTGCATGCATCGTTGTTCTGGCTACTTGTGTTTGCCTGCCTGAATGGCGCAGGCCAGTCGACCGGCTGGTCGGGCCTGGTAAAGACGATGGCTATTTGGTTCCAGGGCCAGGATCGCGGAATTGTGATGGGCTGGTGGAGCACGAACTATGTGCTCGGCGGCTTTCTGGCAACTGCTTTTGCAACCTGGGCCCTTGTGCAGCCGTGGCTGTTGCCGCAGTTGGGATGGCGGCGAGGATTCCTGTTGCCGGCTCTGCTGCTGCTGGCGATTACTGGATTATTCCTGATCGGCGTGAAGGAGTCGCCGACGCCAGCGGCTTTGCCCCCGGGATTGCAGCACGATTCAATTCTGTCGCGCGCGGAGATCTCAGATCGGAGCGCATTGGCCACCCTATTGCGCAAGCCATCAGTTTGGTTGCTGAGTATCTCATATTTTTTCCTTACGCTTTGCCGCTACGCTCTCATGTTCTGGCTGCCGCTTTATATGGTCAGAAGCCTGAAATATAGCCTGGGGGCCTCGGGCTATCTGTCGTCCCTGTATGAATTGCTTGGCATAGTCGGCGCGGTGTTGGCCGGATACATTTCGGATCGCTATAGCCAGTCGCGGCGCGCGCCCGTGTCCGCGATCATGCTCAGCGGATTCGCCGTTGTCCTGCTCGTGGTGCCGGCCATGACAAAATCTGGCCTCCTGGGCACATCCGTAGCCATCTCTGTCGCCGGTATCTTTTCCTTCGGCCCCGACACCTTGCTTTCCGGAGCCGGCGCTCAGGATATCGGCAATCTCAAGGCAACAGCAACCGCAGCCGGGCTTGTAGATGGCATCGGCCACCTGGGCGCTATCTTCTCGCCTTATGTTGTGGTTTATGTGAGCGAACATTACGGATGGGATTGCCTCTTCTTCTGTCTTGCCGGATCGGCGTTCCTTGCCGGCGCGCTGCTGATACCAACCTGGAATCTCAAGCCTTCGATACAAACTGCTGGCAGTCTGGAAGTGGAAACCCTGCAGCCTGTCCCCTGCACAGCGATTAAATGAGAGCAGCGCGGCAGGTTTCAAAGAATTCAAACCGGAATGGTTCATCTTGAGCCGCATAAGGAAGTGAATATGATCGGGAAGCTTTGCCTAATTCTTGCGCTCTCTGCGAACTTCGCGTACGCCGCTCAAACCATCGTCATCAATGCGAACGTAATCACCGTCGATGCGGAGCACCCAACCGCACAAGCCTTCGCCTACGACGACGGGCGATTTACGGCTGTTGGAACGAATGTCGAAATCCTCAAGCTCAAGACGCCTTCCACAGAGGTGATCGATCTCAAAGGCATGACGGTGACTCCGGGATTCAACGATGCGCACCTGCACCCGCAAGCGATCTTCGACGAAAACTCGCCGTAGGGTGCGGCTCTTTTGCGTTTGAAGCTACAGCATGATTTTTCAATAGGATAGATGAGGGGTATCGCGTCCCCACATCTCAGATGTGGGGGGATATCGAGCGTCAAACGAGATATGTGGTGAACACCTTGCCACGGTTAGCACTGTCGGAGAGTATTTCGCCCTCACTTTCCTTCGGCTCGACGAGCAATAATGGGTTGGCGCTGCTTGTAACTGCTCCCTATTTACCTCGTTGATCCCAACGCCA
>DATDLS010000285.1:0-2560 GCA_036519195.1 Occallatibacter sp.
CCCATGTGCGAGTCGCCCATCTCGCCATCGAGCTCTGCCTTCGGCACCAGCGCCGCAACGGAATCGACCACCAGCACGTCGATCGCATTCGACCGCACCAGCGCCTCGACGATCTCGAGCGCCTGTTCGCCATAATCCGGCTGCGAGATCAGCAGGTTGTCGATATCCACCCCTAGCTTCTTCGCATACGCCGGGTCGAGCGCGTGCTCCGCGTCCACAAAGGCCGCGAGCCCGCCCGCCTTCTGCGCCTCCGCCACAATCTGCAGCGTAATCGTCGTCTTGCCCGAGCTCTCCGGCCCAAAGATCTCAATCACCCGCCCGCGCGGAACCCCACCCACACCCAGCGCCGCATCGAACGAGATCGATCCCGTCGAGATCACCGAGATCGGCACAATCGCCTCTTTCGAGCCCAGACGCATCACCGAGCCCTTGCCGAACTGCTTCTCCAGCTGCGAAAGTGCTGTCTCTATTGCCTTCCCACGATCATCTGCCACGCTGTCATTCTCCTCGATTGTGAACGTCAGCAGATTCTAGCACCAATTCGGGAATAGGCAAACAAAAAGCGAAGTCAATCAGCAGTTCTAAGTGTGGTGCGGAACCCTGCGCGATATATGCAGCAGGTTGAGGGTGATGTTTATCTCTGTGGATGGAGATATTGGAAGGGCTTCTGGCGGGTTTGCGGACGGTTTGTGCGGGGTTTCCGGACAGTCGGCGGGGCGAGGTGCGGTATCCGATGGCCGACGTTGGCTTGTCGGCATTTTCCTTATTTTTCATGCAGAGCGAGTCGTTCCTGTCTTACCAGCGGCAGTTGGAACAAGGCCCCGGCGCATCGAACTGCCGGACGCTGTTTGGGATCGGGGAGATCCCGACCGACAACCACATCCGGACGCTGCTGGATCGAGTGCCGCCGGAGGAGTTGCAGCCGTGTTTCGACCAGATGCTCGAGCAACTGCGGCAGCGTGAGGGTCTGACGGCATTTCGCAGGCTGGGCGGCAAGACCCTGATTGCCCTGGATGGGACAGAGTACTTCTGTTCGCAGAAATTGGGCTGTCCGCAGTGCTCCACGCGCAAACGCAGCAACGGCAAGACCGAGTACTGCCATGGAATGCTGGCGGCCACCCTCGTGGCTCCCGGCCACAACATGACCGTGCCGCTGATGCCGGAGTTTATCGCCCCGCAGGATGGGGCCGAGAAGCAGGACTGCGAACGCAACGCCGCCAAACGCTGGTTGCAACTGCATGGGCGGCGCATGGCGGAACTGCACCCCGTCTATCTGGGCGACGCCCTATTCTCCTGCCAACCCCTGGCCGAAGCCGTGCTGGAAACGGGCGCGGACTTCCTGTTGGTGTGCAAGCAGGACAACCATAAAACGCTGTATGAGTTTCTGCGCGGCGCGGACCTGGAACACCATGCCGCGGTCGAACGCAAGCCCGGCAAACGCACGACGACCTATCGCTATCGCTGGATCGAGGGAGTTCCGCTGCGCGATGGCGAAGACGCGCTCAAGGTCAACTGGATCGCGCTCACCCTGACCGACACTGCGGGCAAGACCACTTACAACGGCGCCTTCGTGACCAGCCTGCCAGTCACTCGGGACACCGTGGCCGAGATCGCCGCTTGCGCCCGCGCGCGTTGGAAGATCGAGAACGAAAGCTTCAACGTGTTGAAAAACAACGGTTACCATCTCGAACACAACTTCGGCCACGGCAAGAAACATCTTGCCAAAACCTTCGCCGCCATGAACCTGCTCGCCTTCGCCTTCCACACCGTGTGCGACTGTCTCGAAACCCGTTGGCAACAGGCTCGGCTGGTCATCGCCGCTCGTACACGCTTCTTCCTGCATCTCGCGACAATATGCTCCTACATCCTGTTCCCCTCATGGCAGACACTCATCCATACACTCATCTCAGGAAAAGCTCCATCCACTTAGAATCGCTGGTACGACCTTGAGTAAATCCTCCCCACTCCAAGGCAAGCTCACACTCATGTATTCCGCCACGGAATAGTCCTCTGACGAAAAGTCATTGGACGAGATGCGACAAGCAGCCGTAGGTTTGCGCCATACCCGACGAGATTCAAGTCGGATGGAGGTGCAAACATGAAATCGCTTCATAGTGCAGCCCGAGTGAAGAGGCCGAATCTGCGGCCTTCTTTCTCGGGCTTTCTACTGCTCACTCTTCTCATGATTCCACTGGCGGCTCATGCGCAAAGCTCGCCCTTCGACACCGGCCTCACATCCCTCCAGACACTCTTCACCGGCACAGTCGCCAAGGCGAGCAGCCTGATTGCGATTGTGTTGGGCGGGTACGCCTTCGCCCACGGCGAACCCGGCGCGAAGAAAACTCTCGCCGGAGTTGCGGCCGGCACCGGAATCGCGGTGATGGCCGTGAATGTCCTGACTTGGCTCTGGGGTGCATAACTCTCCGGTCTCGTCCTTCCGCTCACGCTTCATTCACCCGCGAGGGGCCTATGACAGAACTCACACCAAGACGCCGAAATCGGGTCTACAAGGCTCTGCATAAGCCCCTCACGTATCTCGGAGTCGAACGCACCGTCTTCT
>DATDLS010000286.1:0-7673 GCA_036519195.1 Occallatibacter sp.
AGTGCCGCCAGCGTCCGATCATGCATCACCACATACGCCGGAACCCGCAGCCGTTTCGCTTCTCCCGCGCGCCAGTCCCGAATCTGCGCCGCCAGCGCCTCATCCGCAGGGCTTAGCCTCACAGGTTCGGCATCCAATCTAAGCTTGCCACCCGCATTTGTCGACCCAGCTCTCGAGCTGCCCGGCGCAGCCTTGTTCGCTCGCGGTCTGGCCGCACCGCGAGCGGCAAACTCCTCCACGATGCCGTCATTGATCAGCAGTTCCAGCCCCGACCCCGATCGCACCTCCCTGCCGGCCTCGGTCAATCGCACTTTGCGAAACTTGATGACCTGCCCATCCTTTTCAAACTCCGCATCCTCCATTTCAATCAGACGCGACTGCACCATCGCCCCCAGGAGCGCCTCATACTCGTCGCGGCTCATTCTACCCGCAAGCTCCAGGCTCTTCAGTAAAGTCCCGGTCGCCTTCGACTCCACGCCGCGCAGTTGCTCCACAATCCGCCGCGCCAGTTCCAGATCCGAGGCCGTCGCTCGCCGAAACTGCCGCAGTACCGCTCCGCCCGGATCGCAAACGTCGCACACACCGCAAGCCTGCCTGGCATCTTCCACATCGCCAAAATGCCGCACCAGCGCGCACATGCGGCACTCATTGAGCTCTGTATAGCGCAACACCTTGGCGAACTGTTCCGCGCGATACTGCGCCTGGATCGAATAAGTCTTCTTCCACCCCGTACCGCCCACGGTCACGTTGCCGCCGAAATCCATCCGCGCGCCGCCATGAATCTCCAGCTTCTCCAGGGCCTTGTCAAACTCCTCTTCGCTCAGCCGCGCTCCCTCGCGCAGCTCTTCAACGCCCCGCGGCTCATTCGTCAAGGTCTGAAACACCTGCGTCAAATGCTCCACCGGCGGATAGTCCCGATTCAAAAAAAAATCATGCGTCCGCTGATCCGCATAACTATGCATCAGAAACGTGCGGCTCATCGCGCCGTCGCGCCCCGCGCGCCCAATCTCCTGGTAATAGCCCTCCAGCGTGGCCGGCAGCCCCGCATGAATCACCGTGCGAATGTCCGCTTTGTCAATGCCCATCCCGAAGGCAATCGTCGCCACGACCACTTCCAGTTGGCCCGCCTGAAACGCGGTCTGCACCCGCTCCCGGGTTTCCGCGTCCAGGCCTGCATGGTAGGCTGCGGCCGCAATTCCCGCGCCGATCCTGCCTGATCCTGCCTGGCTCTGGGAAAGCTCCTCCGCCAGCCGCTCCGCCTGCTTTCTTGAAGTCGCATACACAATCGCCGGCCGCCTCTTTGCATCCGCAAGCAGCCGCGCAATCACGCCCGAGCGCTCCGGCACCGCAAGCTCCACCACTTCAATCGCCAGGTTGTCGCGCCTGAATCCATGAATGAACATCGACGGGGCCACCATGCCCAGTTGCGCCGTAATGTCCGCCTGCACGCTCGGCGTCGCCGTCGCCGTCATGGCCAGCACCGGAACCGCGCCGCCGGCACCGCGCAGCGCCGGAAGATACTGCCCCAGCATCCGGTAATCCGGTCTGAAATCGTGCCCCCATTGGGAGATGCAATGCGCCTCATCAATCGCAATCAGCGCCAGGGTCCGCTTGGCCAGCATTTCGGCAAACCCGGGCACGCGCAACCGCTCCGGCGCAATAAACAGGAACTGCAAATCCCCCTGCAGATAATCCATGCAAGCCTGCCGCGCCGCCGCCCGCTCCAGCCCCGAATGAATGCGCGCCACGCGCAACCCCAGCGCGGCCAGCTTCGCCGCCTGGTCGTCCATCAACGCAATCAGCGGGCTGATCACCAGCGCAGTCCCGCCACGGGCAATCGCCGGCAGCTGGTAGCACAAGCTCTTGCCTGCGCCGGTCGGCATCACCAGCAGCAGGTCCTGTCCGTTCACCGCCGCCTGGCAAACCTCCAGCTGGTTGGCGCGGAAGCATGCAAACCCAAACACGGCTTCCAGAATCGCCGCCAGATCAATCGAGTTTGCAGTTGTCTTCACTGAAAGAGGTATGAGTGAGGCGCCAATCCCGATCCAGGGATTCGGAATCTCTCTCAAGTTTACCCGCCGGGCCCATGTTCATCGTTCGTATTCGCACAGCTTGGCATAGAGCGGGCTGAGATGAATGCCGAGTCTTCGCGATGCCCGACTGACATTGTCGCCTTCGGCTGCAAGCGCGCTCAAAATAGAGTGCTTCTCAATTTCCTTCCCGGTAAGACTGTCGAACTCCGAATTCGCAGCGGGTGCCCGCTCCGATAGGCCCTCAAATTCCAGTCCCGTGAGATGAATCACTCCATCGCCTGAAAACAGGACTGCCCTCTCCAGCAGGTTACGCAATTCGCGAATATTTCCCGGCCACGCATAACTGCCAGACCAATGACGCGGGCGCGATCTATTCTTAGGCCCGAACGAACAACTTATGTGTCAAGGAAAATACCGTCATTACCGGCAATCGCATCGAAAATGTCGGTAGCCTGCGCCGCCACGAATCCGGCAACTACACCCTGAGCGCGGCTCAGGGCATCTATATGGACGACCAAGTCAGCGCCGTCTCGATGACCAACAATGTCATTGAGAGCGACGGCAGCGGCATATTTCTCTGCCACGGATGCCCGGGTAACTCGGCCGGCAATCATGTTGTCGTCCTGCAGCCAGCCGCGTTTTACGATCGCGGACCGAACGGCGTCACTTACTCCACTGGCAACATGATCGATAACGACATAACTCGCGTCGACCTTTTGCCGTCCTACTTCCCCGCTAACTTTGCCGCGACAACCATCGTCGTCCAGTTATCCGGACAAGCCTCCGGCGGCACAAATGCAGTCTTCAACGCAGAGGTTGATGGAGCCATCATCGGCACCGGAACTGCCGGCAGCAACATCGCAGACTACATCTTCACCGTGCCGCTTGTTCCCCATCAGGTTCATCGCATCGCCATCGGTCTCACTAACGGCGCCAACACCTGAACCTCCACAACGGCGCTCAACAATCTTGCGCTGTTCGTGAATAATTCGGCGGTCAACCTGGCAGATCCGGAGGCCCAGGGCACTTACGGCGCATATGGTTTCGTTGAGGGTAATGACGCGCTGCTGGTAACCAATTTCTCGGCGACGCATAACACATCGTTTACCGCAACCTCGGCGAGCCCGAGGACCTGATGGACTGGACCGATTGGTCCGATCCATCCTATGTCGCTCCCAAGCCCGGAAGCGTCGATGACAACATCCTCTATCAGAACGTAGCCAAGGCCGCCGACTCCGTCTTCGGCTCCCAGCCCGTCGAAGCCAACTCCCTGCTCGCCACCCCATGTTCACCAACCCCAAACAGGCGACCACACCCTCGAGCAGAGCTCCCCCCGCCTTCAACCTCGGCTTCTCCACGGCGGATGTACCGCTCGCCTCCCTGAGAGGGCATGCGAAACTCATCTTGGATAGGGCCACCAGGGACGAGCCATGCGCCGGGAAATCTATCCTCCCTCGGTTGCCAGCATTTCGGTCTGGTCCCGCTCGAACGCGGCTCGAAGCCCGATCTGGCTCCAGAACCGCTTGAGCAGCTCGATCACCTCCGGGCTGGTCCTGCTCGTCGTGCGCAGCAAAATTTCGCTGCTCACCCCTTCGCACAAACTCGCCGCCTCCTGCCAAATCGCAACGCACCGGTCCGCACGATAGGTACAGCTCGCTAAATCGGCAATCGAGAGCCGCGTCGTAGGCGTAGCCAGCACCGTGCGTGGCGGAGACATGCGGTCCAGCAGGCAAAAAATCTCCAGCTTCGACTCCAGTTCATCCGGCACGCAGTCAATCGCCAGATCGGCCTCGCGCACCGCATCCTCAATCGTGGAAACAAACTGCACTTCCGCGCCGCTCGCCGGACCCAAAGCTTCTGGCCCCAATTGTTGGCGCAGGTACTCCTGGGCGTGATGCAGGTTGTAGGGCATCACGTCTTCCAGCAGCACGCGGAATCCGCCGCGCGCGGCGGCAAGCGCAAGCCAGCGCCCCAGCGGACCGGCTCCGATAATGGCCACGGTTTCAGGCAAAGGGGCCGTTACTTGATCGCCAGCGCCTTGGCCACATCGTCGGCATTCGGTGACGCCTGGGCCAGGTGCTCGGCCACGCGCACTCGCTCATCCGCGGTCAAGGTCGGAATCGTCGCCAACACCCGGCGCAGGGTTACTGCAACGTCATCAATGTAGTTCATCAGGCGGATTGCTTCTCCGGACAGCGGCATGGTTTCCCTCGATGGGTTGGACTTCTCCCCTATTGTAGTGGGTTCCGTTGGCCAGAAGAAAGCGGCCGTAGAGGTCCCGAACCTGAGAAGAATCTCAAAGGAGAATACCCAAGTCCTGCCAGCGCGCGAGCCGAAAGGTCGCAGCCGCAAATGAAAAGCCGCACTTAGCGCTAAGTGCGGCCTTTAGCCTTTCGGCTTAATCACGTCCCGAGTTGCTGGTCCCCTGCGCTTTGCGGTCGCGCCGGTCAGGAATTGCTCCCTGCTCGACACTTGGCATCGCCTGCTTCCCACAGATTGCTCCATGTTCAGCATCCTCCGCCCAGCGCTGCTCGCCGATTTGACTCGGCTCTCAACGCTTAGCGCGTTGCGTCTGCTGCGGATTGCTCCGCCCTCAACGCCCTGCGCCCGTGCTGGTCACGGATCACTCCGTGCCACGGATTGCTCCGTGTTCAGCACTTGAAACTCCGCCCCGTATGCGGATTGCTCCGTATACGACACTTAGCTTTCCTGCGCCGATCCTGGATTGCTCCACGCTCGCCGCCTTCGGCTCCGCATTGCCCTCGGATCGCTCCGCGAGCTACGCTTGGCTCTTCGCGCTGGTCTACGGATTGCTCCGTACGCTAACACGTCCTGCCCTTGTTCGGTTCGCGGATCGCTCCGCGTTCCTCTCTGAGTTCCGCACCGTCACAGATTACTCTGCGTTCGACGCTTGACGCTCCGCGCGAATTCCGGATTTCTCCGTTTTCCTCACCTCGCGTCCGATGTAACCAGCGGATTGCTCCGTTGCCTACACTTAGAGCTTGATATCGAATCCGACTTACTCCGTTTCCGTCGCATTCCGTCTTCGATACTTATCGCTCCGCACCGTTCGTGAATTGCTTCAAGCTCGATACTTGGCACTTCGTTCCGCTTGCGGATTGCTCCGCACTCTTCACTGGGCGCCCCATGTTGACCGCGGATTGCTCCGTCTTCAACACTTAGTGCTCCGCGCTGGGACCTTCCGGCTTTCCTTTGCAACCTCACGAATGAAGCTGCTCAGGTCTACCGGGCAACCCGGAATGAAAGTAACTATGCTCCTTTTGAATTCGCTGTGTCAACAACAACAAGACATAAAATTCTGTGGAAATTATGGGGTTTAAGTGGAAATCTTTCTGCCTAACTTATGGTGCATTTTTCAGCTAAATCAAGGCAGAAAGCACCGTAACAAGTGCAACGCCGATAACTCTGTGCAGAATAAGTTCCCAGCACCGCACTGAGTTAGCCTCGCGGCACAACTAGTTCACATTGAATTGCTCGGAGATGAGTTAGTAATTCCACTTTGATTTGGCCGGCTTCAACTTAGATTGACAAATTGATTCCACACTTGCCAACTGCATTTCTCGATCGCAACTCCGGCGTCAGCTCAATGAGCGAACCGAAGAATCGCTGCCGTCAGCAGCGCCAGGTTGAAGCCGGCATGGGCTGTCATCGCGGCCCAAAGCGAACCGGAAAGGACACGGCACAGATGGAACGTGAAACCGATAAGTGAGAGCAGAACGATGGCCAATACGGCGGAGCCGAGGCGGAGATGAAATCCCGATCCGTCGTGCCAGATCCCGTGAAGATACAGATAAAGCATGCCGAAGAGCACGGAACTTACCGCGCTCGAGAAAGCTCGATTGAAACGGGAGGAAAAGGCTTCCTGAATCAAGCCGCGAAACAGGATCTCTTCACCCGCCGGATTCACGAACACGGCCGGAAACGCATAGAGGGCGAACAGCTCTGCCGGCGACAAAAGTCCGCGCATCTCGTCGAAGCGAAGATAGCTGCGGATGCTGAGATCCCAGTTGTTCGGCGAATTGCCATAAATTTCCGTCCCCAGTTTGAACAAGAGGAAACCGCACACAGCACCTGTAACTGCGCCCCCAAGCAAGGGGCCCGCGGTGGTTCCTGCCGCCGTTAGCCCAATCTGGCGCCGCCCCCTGTCGGTAAGAAGAACGAACGGCAGCGTCCACAGGCCCACGATCTGCAGGAATAAAAGCTCCTGCAGCGAATAGGGGCCCAGAAAGACAAAGAAACGGACAGAGGCCACGATGGCAAAGATGACCAGCGCAACAACCCATGACGGCCCAAGCAGATTCGTCCAGAAGGGTTTTACCAAAGCGGGCTGCTGAGCAATGGAAGTCTCATGCGGCGGCACGAAAGCTGTTCGCTCCGGGACCGGGCTATTCATTCAAGTCACCAATTTGGCAATTCGATTGTCTCTGATCACAAGCCTAAGGGTGGGCAAAGGAAAGGTCAAATGCAAAAAAGCGGCTCACCCTCCCACAAGAGTGAACCGCCTTTCTGCATCCCGGCCCTGGAATCGTGAATGCCGGAAATCTTTGATTGCCTGCCAGCTTGGCTCATCCCTAAGAGCCGGGTTTCCAGAAAAGAAAGGTTTAGAGGGTTCGCTTGAACAGCGGTGTAGCTAACAGTAAGGTGCCAAAGCCAAACAAAAACAGGTAAAGCAGATCGTACTGAATGGCTGCAAATCCGCCGTCCTTGAGCAGAATCGCTTTGAAGCCATGCACGCAATAGGTGAACGGATCCACAATGGCGATGGCCTGCAGCCATTTGGGAAAAGCAATGATGGGAAATACTGCACCCGAAGGGAAAAACAAAAGTGTGTTCAGCACCCCAAACATGGCACGCGGCACCAGCGGGTCATCAACGCGCACCATCATCAGGAACATCATTCCGTTAAACGCAATCGCCGTCCCAACAATGAGCGTGAGCGCCTGCAGCAACTGCATTGGATGAAACACCGTACCCAACCCCGCCATCAGCGAACCAATCACCGTCAGTGAGATGCCCGCCAGCACAGCCTTCACCGCGCCGGCAAGATTCAAGCCCATCACCAACTCGAGTTTCGAAATGGGAGTTACCAGGTAGCCCTCGTGCACCCCGCGCGCCTTGTCGTCGATGTATAACATGCCGCCGCCAATCATCACCGAGATATACATGGCCAGCGAGATAGACCCTGCCAGAAGAAATTTCATGTAAGAGACGTAGGGATAAAGCTCCACAAACTCAAGCGCGATGTTATTGACGATGCGCGGCTGAATCACTGGCGCATTGAGCGCATCCACCAGCGATTGCAGCTCCGACTCGATGCTGGAACTGGTGAACTGGTCCGAGTTATCCACCACCAGACCCAGCCGCGGCGCGTCCTGCGCATAAACACGCCGCGAATACTGCGCCGGGATAATAATCGCCGCATCGATTTTTCCGGTACGCACATCCTCGCGCGCCTTGCGTTCATCGGTGTAATTTATGGTGTTGAACGTGGCAATGTTGACGGCAATCGCCGCGCAGGCCTCGCGAATCTTCACCGCCTGCGGGCCATGATCGTAATCCACAATGGCGACGCGCGCGCCGCGAATCTTGCCTCCGTAGGCATTGCCCAGTATGATCAAC
>DATDLS010000287.1:0-3404 GCA_036519195.1 Occallatibacter sp.
TTCGCAAGCACCTTCTCTTTCAAGGCGAGGTCGGCGTCGAGGTAGATCTGGGTTGTTTCGACTGATTCGTGACCCAACCAGAGTGCGATGAGGGCACGATCCACTCCCGCCTGGAGCAGTTCCATGGCGGCCGTGTGTCGAAGTACATGTGGCGTAACTCGTTTCTGCGACAATGAGGGACAGTTGCGCCGTGCGATAGAGGTGTATTTTTTCACCAGATATTGGACTGAGTCTGGGCTCAGCGGACCGCCAGACCTATTAGGGAACAAGATTTTGGATCCATCCTTTCCTTGCTCCTTGATCCACGCGGCAAGAACGGCCACAGTGGGCTTGGCCAACGGCGTGCATCGCTCTTTCCGTCCTTTTCCCACACATCTGACGTGAGCCCCAGAACGGAGCGAGACATCTCTTTGCCGAAGGCTGGTGAACTCGGAGAGCCGCAAGCCGGTCTGCACCGCGGTCAACAGTAAAGCGTGATCGCGTCGTCCCAGCCAGGTGTTGCGGTTGGGGATGGGCAAGATTGCTTTTAATTCAGGTTGGGTTAGGAAGTCCACCAGAGGCCGAAGTTGCCTTTTGTTCGGAATAGCCAGCACCCGCTGGATCAGTGCGGCGTGCTGAGGGGCTTCCAATGCGGCATAACGAAAGAACGATCGAATCGCAGTCAGGCGCAAGTTCCGGCTCCGGGCTCCATTGGCACGGTGATTCTCCAAGTCATTTAGGAACGTCCCGAGGAATGGGGCATTCAAGTCTTCCATCGCCAGTTGCGACGGTGGCTTGTGTAATCGTTTTTGAGCGAACTGGAGCAGCAGACGGAAGGTATCCCGATAGGAAGCGATCGTGTGCGGGCTTGCTCTTCGCTGGGCTACGAGGCGTTGCGTGAAGAATGACTCTAGCAAAACGGGAAAGTCGGTGGATTTTTTCATAGCAAACCTGCCCACCTCTTCTCCATTCGCTTTCCAGCTGCTCCGAGTAGTTCCGGAGTGCTGGTAAGGTACCAGTAAGTATCGGTGACGTGTGCGTGGCCGAGATAGGTCGATAGGATCGGTAAGCGCCTTTCAACGTCCTCATTGTTGCGATACCAGCGCACCAGTGTTTCGACAGCAAAGCGGTGCCTCAAGTCGTGCAAGCGTGGGCCATGGCTGGCCGAAGCATCTCGTAGTCCGATCTGCCGAGACAGAAGGTAGAACGTTCGACGAACTCCGGCGCCGTCCAAGCGATTGCCCCAACTTGACACGAAGAAGTGAGAGACAGGATGCTCAGCAAAAAAGTGGTCCCTGCGCTTGGCGTACGCTAACAGTGCCGTTTTAGTCGAAGCATGTAAAGGAACCAATCGGGACTTGCCGAACTTCGTCCCGCGAACAGTAAGCACTCCCTGAGCCCAATCAACGTCGTTTTGTTGCAGGTTGAGAACCTCGCTAACGCGCATGCCGGTCACGACTAGTAACCCGAACAGGCTGTAGTACGTCCACGGCTTCAATTCGTAAGTTGGCGGAAGATTCCGAGCAGCTTTGAGCAACTGACAGATCTCTTTTTCCGAATACAAATACGGACGTGCACGCTTTGCACGATAGGGCAAAAGACCAAGTGGGGGTATTTCGGTGCTGTGATCATCACCGCTTCGGTAGCGGGCGAACCCTCGCACGATACTGAGACGAGCGGCCCATTCTGCCGGTTGTTGGTGCCTATGCTGCGTCGCAAACTGCAAGGCCAGAGCGGTGGAAATGCGGGCGGCCCCTTTCTTCTTGAGAAAATATACCAATTCCCGCAAGCAACTTTCATGCTTCGTCAGTTTGAAACCGAGGCTCCGTCGCAGCGAAAGATAGTCCGTAACGGCTTGTCTTAGCGTTTTCATCGGGCACCTCCGGGCCAAGGAAGTGCCAGGGGGCGCAGAGCCGGAAGGTCCACCTTGGCATAGATGGCCGTTGTGTTGGGACTTTGATGACGCAGCAACTCGCCGATCTCGTCCAGGGACGCCCCTTGTCGAATCATGTCTGTTGCCAGGCTGTGACGGAACAAATGCGCGCCCGTTCGTCCGGAATCAACTCCTGCCCTCCGGAGTGCCCGCATGACCAGAGTGGAAACTGCGATTGAATTTGCAAAGCCTGTGTGAGGAGCCCTGCCCCGAATGAACACTCTTCGGCAGGAACAAGATGGACGCCCGTAGCGCAGGTATTGCGCAAGGGCCTTGCCGACATCAACCGGTAGCGGCAGCTGCGTCCTACGCCCGCCTTTCGAGCGGACCGTTATTCGTGCGTTCTCCCACTCGATGTCTTCCAGATTTAATGCGACGATTTCGCAAGCGCGCAAGCCCAATCGGGCCAACAGAAGCAAAATCGCATAGTCACGCCTTCCGAGGGAAGTTTTACGATCGTTGTGATCCAGAACTTTTTGTACAACGCCCTCGGGGAGGGACTTGGGCAAGCTCGCAAATGACCAACGCGCAACAGTGGGTACACAGGCAGCCAAGTCGGCCGTGATTTTGCCTTGGTGTCGCAGATAACGAAGAAAAGACCGCAGGGAGGTGACCAGCAATTGAGCACGCCCGGGGCTCAATTTGCGAGCCTGGCGTCGAACGAAGTCCGTCAAATCCGAAGCACGAATCTGACAAAGCTTGAGCGGAATCTTCTGGAATCGTGCTGAGAGGAACTGATCGACAAAAGGTACATAATTAACGACGGCTGCCTTGCTCAGGCCACGTTCTTCTAACAGGTATCGTCCGTAGTTCGTGATAAGTCTCTGCTTGGGAGACAGAGGTGACTTCCTAGCGGGCCGGGTAACTCCCTGATCGCGAAGCACCTGAAGGAATCGGTATAACGTGGCAGCGTCGCCTCGGTGTACAGAATTTGCACTCTGGAGACGCAATAGGAATCGCTTCACGACGCTCTCGTCCAGAGCGCAGATTTTGGTGCGTCCCTCGCTGAGCCACTTGCTAAATCTCTCGAGGAGTTGAAGATGATTTCGAACTGATGCCGGAGAATAGCCCCGCTCCTTGATCAGTGTGGTGTACGCGTTTAGGCACCTGGCCCAGAGACTGGGTTCCATATCGGGCGAAACAACGAGTTTGTTTTTCATTCTTTAAGGATGGACCTGAGTTCCCCGGAATATGCCGAATTGATAATCAGGGAATAGGCTCAGATCGCAAATATAGGGAGAAAGTTCGGCATAGTCCGGAATTCGGCATAGTGTCGAAAGTCATGGAGCCTCGGCTGATAACGAGCAGTATCAAATCGCAGCACGCCGGCCTCTTTCCTCAGCCATTGGAACTGATGGTCGGCGTGATCGTTTCGGATCATCATTCCTATTTTTGTGACCAGAACCGTCGGGGGACGCTCGTACCCGAAACGCGGCCGGTGTCTCATTCGGTAGAGTCTCAAGATGTTGACAAGATCTCTTCCAATTGGAAC
>DATDLS010000288.1:0-59194 GCA_036519195.1 Occallatibacter sp.
GCACGCAGCATTCGATCCACACCCCGGGCCCAGACAGAACGGCTGGAGGCTCGCGTCGATCACGAGCTGAAAACCTTCTTCCAGAGGGCGGCCTCCCTGCGCGGCGTCAGCCTGAAGGAGTTCATGGTCGCCTCGATGCGGGAAGCGGCCGTCCGAACGATCGAGGAACACGAACTGCTCCTCTCGGCCAATGGGCAGCGGATCTTCGTCGACATGCTCATGAATCCGCCGGAGCCCAATGACGCCCTGCGGGCCGCCGCGGGAGACTACTTCGCGAGGCTCGCCGGCTAAATTGACAGACCAATCGAAGTTCATCGTGAAGCCGCTCGAGAAGGAAGATCGAGCGGCTTTTCAGTGCGGCGAAGAAGCACTCGACAGATACTTCCGCGAACGCGCCTCCCGTGACATGGCAAACGGCCTCGCCGCTGTTTTCATTGTGGTCCCTAAGGACGACCCCAAAACAATCGCCGGCTTCTTCACACTGTCCAGTCAGCAAATCGCCTGCGACATTCTCCCCGAGCAGCTCCGCAAAAAGACCGGCCGCTACAAATCGGTCGGCGCAATCCTGCTTGGACGAATGGCCGTCGCGAAGCAGTTCCAGAACCAGAAGCTGGGAAGGTTCGTCCTGTTTGCCGCGCTCTACGAGGCATCGAAGTCCACGCAGCACGTCAGCTCCTTCGCGCTCGTCATCGACGCGAAAACCGAGAAGGTGGTTCCCTTCTATGAGAAGTACGGGGTCCGCAGGCTCGAAGCCAATCGCCTCATGCTGCCCATGAAGACTATTGAGGTTCTGGTCGGCAGCTCGGCAGCAAAAACGACTACTACGGCAACAGCGGCAGCACCAACATCACCATCACCATCACCATCACCAGCACAAGCAGGCCCGAACCCTCACCCGGGCGCTTTAGCGCCGACCCGCGCGATCCACAGCGGCTGTTGCTGAACCATGCCGTACTCTGTTGAGGTCAGTTCGGGAGTCGAGATGAGCCGCTAGGGCGGAACCTCTCCGTCGAGTTCCGCGGATCCCTGGGAGGAGATGCAGCCCGGAGATTCATCCTTCATGCCGGCTGAGAGCCAGTGGAAGTCCGCATTCCTGAGAAACCACTTGACCAACCTCGCGCTGGCCTTCAGAAGAAAACACTCACCTCAACGGCGATGGCAGTTCTCCGCAAGTTCGCGCATCCCAGGACAAGGATGTGGTATGTGCCCAGGTCTTGGTCGAGTAAAAAGTCCCGCAAGGCATCCGGTGAAGATATCGAGACCGTCTGGCCGTCGAAGCCAGAAGAACTACCGTTTTCAATGGAAGGTTTCAGCTCCAAATCAACCTCGTCAGCCTTGTGAAAGCATCTCAGGTTTAGAACTCTCATTGGATCGAATGCTCCGCTGCTCGTTTGCTCAGGAATGTCTTCGTAGTCTCTGTTCGATCCCAACTTCTTCCCGAAATCCAGATCATTGATCACCGCCCGATGAGTAGTGACAAGTCTTGTCCGGTGGGCGTGGCGATCGAACGAGTTTTCACTTTTCATCGAGACGGAGGACCTTCCGTTGGCGTCTGCGTAACGAAAGGATCACGCTCGTTGCTTTCGTTGACAGCGAAGAAGTGATCATCCCGCAGGAACAACGCGGGGTCCCGCCCCTGACGCCTCCCACCGGATTGATTTGGGCCACGGGAACTGGGTCCCATTTTAGGTCCATTTAAGCGCAACCAAATGAGTTCCGAATCCGGGTTTGTCAGGCGATATCTCTTGCCATTTGAGAGAGTTATCGATAATACTTCGCATCCGACCTAGCAAAACCTTCCAGGGGTTCACTCCCTCAGTTAACTCATTGAAAATAATGAAAAATACTTCGAAGTGGCCGGGAGGGCGAGATCGCAAATCAAGGGGTCAAATTGCTTTCCGGGGCCAACAGGGCGTCTATAAATAGCGTAATTTGAATAAGATGGTCGGGGAGAGAGGATTTGAACCTCCGACCCCCTGGTCCCGAACCAGGTGCTCTACCAGGCTGAGCCACTCCCCGAACATGGGTTGCAGAGCGTATCGATGGGGCGCTGCCTGGCGCGTTTTGCCCCCTTGAATGCGCTTGGTTCAGTGTACCAGAATCCCCGAGCGCGCGGAGCCGATTGACCTTATCCGGCAATCCTGGGAAAACTCAGAAAAAAGCCCACTCCGATGCGTTGGACGCGCCGGAGTGGACCTGTGGCCGCTACTTCGTGTCCCCGCCCGGCGGCGGGACTGCGCCAGGGAAAATGCCCTCAATCGGCGCTCGCTTCTTCTGCTCCACGTCCGGCTGCGGCAGCGGCTTGCGCGGCAGCATCTGATCCCGCTCGGCCGCGTTGTAAAGGAAGATCGCCTCGACCGTGGCAATCTGCTTCAGGTCCGCTGGCTGCAACCGTTCCACCGTGTCTTCGTTCGAGTGGTGCGTGCGGCTCTCATAGTCCAGCATGTCCTGAATGAATTGAAATCCCGGAATCCCGACCGCATCGAAGCTTAAGTGATCGGTCCCGCCGGTGTTGCGGTTAGTGATGGTGGTCACGCCAAGATCTTTGAGCGGCGCAATCCACTGTGCAAAGATCGGCGCAATCGCCGAGTTTCCCTGCGTGTACACTCCGCGAATCTTGCCCGTCCCGTTATCCACGTTGAAGTAAGCCGAGATCAGTTTCTGCTCCGGCTTCACCTCCAGCGGACCGGTTGCGCGCCGCATGAACTCCGGCAGCTGCAACTGATCCGGAGCGGTTGAAAGCTTGGCCGACCCAAAATGAATCGTGCAATATCCCTTTGATCCGAAGATGCCTTCTTCCTCCCCCGTCCACAGCGCGATGCGAATTGTCCGCCGCGGCTTAACGTCCAGCGCCTTCAGAATGCGCATCGCCTCCATGGCCACTACCGTGCCCGCACCGTTATCCGTGGCGCCGGTGCCGGCGATCCAGCTGTCCAGATGGCCGCCCACCATGACGACCTGCTCCTTCAGCTTCGGGTCGGTACCCGGAATCTCCGCGATCGTGTCGAACCCATGCTCGTGCTCTCCAGTGAACTTGGTGTCGACGTTGATCTCCACGCTCACCGGCGCATGGTTCTGCGTCAGGCGGAACAGACGTCCATAACTCTCGATCGCCGCCACCACCACCGGAATCTTTACCCGCTTGTCGGCCACATAGGGCGTCCGGCCCAGAGTCGCGCCGTTGTCGTCAAAGATGGTGCCGCCCGATCCGCCCCCGTTCTTGCCGTCACGGCTGGGCTCAATCACCGCGGCCACTTTCTCATCGGCAAAGAATTGCGCAATCTTGTCAATCATCCGCATGCGCTCCATGCGTTGCCGCAGCCGCTCCTGGACGTCGGGCGGCAGCCCACCTCCGCCTGCGCTTACCTGGAACTCGGCAATTTCGTCCAGCTCCTGGTCCGTGTAGCGCTCGAACAACGGCTTGTCCACGGGAGGAACTTCGCGCATGGCGCCAAACAAAACCACCTTGCCTTCCAGCTTGCCCTTGTACTCGTCAAAATCCTTTTCAGTCTGAATGTTCACGAACACCACGTCCCCCGTCACCGGCCCTGGAGTCGCCGGCGACCACGGTGTCGCCTGCACAATCAGGACTGCCGTATCAGGCATCACCATGCGTGCCCAAGTGTTCTGCTGCTGCCAGCCCAGTCCGAACTCGCCCCAATCTTCCAGATGCGCATTCTCCAAGCCGATCTTCGTTAGCGTGTCGCGCGTCCATGCGTTGGCCTTGGCAAGGTTGGGCGAACCCGTCAGCCGCGAACCGATGCCGTCCATCAGCGCAGTGGCAAACTCCATCACGTGCGAGTGGTTGAGGCCCTCATCGCGAATTCGCTGGTACATACCCAGATCCAGCGTTTCTGTCGCTGGCTGCACTTCCCTGTAGGGGTCAGTTTCAGCAGCCGCCGGCGGGGGCTGTTTGGTTTTGTCGGCAGCATGAGAAGCAAGCGCCACGGACAGACAGACCGTGGGCAAAAGACGAAGGAACTTCACTGGCATGGAAATCTCCGCTGGGAAGGGGAATGTTTTCTGTTGCTGGAATTGTAGGCCATTCCCGTATCCACGCGTTCATCAATCCGAAACGCCGGAATATTTTTCTTCCCTGCCAGCCAGGCGCCTGACACAGCTCTGACCGCGGCCGAGTTCGACCGGAACCCTATTCGCCACAAAGGCTGGCGTTCTGGTTTCCGTGCACCCTCGCCATTGGCCGCCTCTTCCATTACCTCGTCGAGCGACACTTCATCTGGTCACGACCGCATCGGCGGAAGAACTGACGGCCAAAATCTAAACTCCCGCCGAATATCGATCGATTTGCGATCGGCACGCCCGTCAGTCACCGTGCTGAAGATCCAAACCACCTTGGTCCAAACCGTTCCCCGTCCCATCCTTGCGATCTCTTTGCGAGCGAAGGCTCGGGAATCTCCGCGCAGCAAAGTCCCGCCCCCCAACCCACCCTGAAGAATCCGCGCCGCAACGGCAACCAGGAAACCGAACTAATCGCTTTTCCCTGACTTCTTATCCATCCCGGCCGGCAAATCCAGCGCCACCAGTGCAAACCGTGTCTGTCCACCTTGTGGACTCTCAAACCCCACAATATGCTGGTGGCGCTTCGATCCCGCCTTAAGTTCGGTGCCGCCCTCGTCGGCCCCATAATCCCTGGCGTCAATCTTCACGTTGGCGCTGTTGTCATCCGAACACGTCAACCCCTGCGAAGTCTCTGCCGGCGTGCCTACCGCGGAGTGGCCCTTGCAGGTAATCACATCGCCGTATTTGCCCAGTGCCTTCTTATAGAAGGCCGTCACCTTGTCCTCGGAGTCAGCCGAACCGTAGCTCACCGCCCTTACCCGCAACTCCCACTCGCCAAATCCCAGGTGTACATCGGCCGACTTGTGCTTATCATCGCCCTTGATCGGCTGCGCTCCCGGATACACCGGCAATCCCAGGTCCGCCGCCGAAGTCTGGTCCGTATTCACGTGCACCCCGCCGAACGGTGTGTCTACCTGCACATTCTTGTCCTCGCCGTTCGCATCCTTGTCCACATGGACTCGGAAGCACCCCGTGACGCCGGCCAGCAGCGCCAGTCCCGCCAGCAATGCCGTAGCGTTTCTCATCCTGTTTTCGATCATGGCTCTCGTCCCCCTGCCCTGTGATACGCCCCGACCGGTCTCCCAGTTCCGGCAATCGTCGATCGCAAGCCGCCAACCCTGTACGGACAATCCTGCCACTTTTCTCCCCTGTCGCCTGGCGCTACCCAGTCGAAAATGTCCCTCCCAGGGAAGGCGACAAGAGCAAGAGGGGCAACAAGAACAAAGAAAAAGGCGAAGCAGGCAAGCCCCAGGACGACGGGAGCAACCGCTAAGCATGGAGCTCCTGGACAGCTGATTTAAGCCCGTCTGCCCTACCTCGGAGCGCCATGGGCAGGGCGCCCTTGTTTTTGCCGCTCGGGCGGGCAGGCGCTCCCCAGCATCCTGAGCTACCCGGATCAACTCGCCCCGCTGTCCCCATCCTTCCGACCCAAAGGCCCTCCGCGCCATGCAGAGGTTCTCCTTTGTGGAGGCGGCCACGGTTTGAATCGCTCGCCATTGCCCCGATTGCCCGAACCAGTCCCCCGGATCTTACGCTTTCAAGTCAACTCGTCCTCGCTCGCCGGCGTCACCGCATCGCGCGAGCTTCCCGTCAGCAGGTGCGCTCGCGTCAGCACCTTCCGCGCCAGCCCGGTCAGCGCCATGTCCGCCGCCCCGTTCAATGGAACCCACTGCCGTTCCCCGCCCGCCGTGGTCATGGTCTCTGCATCATCCTCAAAGACCGTGCGGATCCGCACATAGTAGTTCACGTGCATAATTGCGTGCCGCACGATCATGCGCAATTCGTCTTCCGGCACTTGGATTTCTTTGAGCGCTGGCAACTCCCAAAGACCCGGCATCACGGTCAGCGCCGCCGACCTCTTCTCGAGCAACACTTCCCGGCTGCCCCAGCCGGCCTGCTGTCCGGTTCTTACCGACAGCGCGTACGCAACTTCCCGGCTCACCATGCGCACCCGCGGAACCGTCTTATGCTCGCCTCGCGTCTTGCAGTGCTTTACCCAGGGGCAGATGAGGCATTGCGGATTCCTCGGCAAACACACCGTCGCGCCCAGTTCCATGATTGCCTGGTTAAAGTCTCCCGGATTCCTGGGGTCGAGCAGTTCCCCCGCCAGAGCATCAATCCTGCGCCGCAGCGCCGCTTCGCCGGACTTGCTTGCTTCCCAGCTCTCCAGCCGGCACAGCACTCGCTCCACGTTCCCGTCCACGACCGCCACCGGCTCACCATAAGCGATGCTGGCGATGGCCGCTCCTGTGTACGCACCAATCCCGGGCAGCTTGCGCAGCTCGGCTGCGCTACCCGGCAACTTGCCGTTGAGCTGGCCGACCACAAACTGTGCCGCCTTATGCAGCATCCGCGCCCGCCGGTAGTAGCCGAGCCCGCTCCACAGCGCCAAAACCTCTTCCTCGGCAGAAAGCGCCAGCGCCACCAGGGTCGGGAATCGCTTCAAAAATGCCTGGTAGCGCTCCACCACCACGGCCACGCGCGTCTGCTGCAGCATGATCTCGGAGACCCAAATCGCATACGGATTCGCGTCGCGCCGCCACGGCAAATCGCGCTGGTTCAATCCGTACCAGGCCAGCAGCTGGGACCGCAGGACTGCCCGATTCTCCGCGCGCAGATGACCTTTGCTCAAGTTCGCCGTCCCATTGTGAAAAGTGCCCGGGTCCGTTCCATCACCGTTCGGCCCTCCAGTTCGACCGCGAACCAGCTCGGTTGGTTAGGTCCATTCGGTTTTTGATGGAGTGAACTTCGCGTCGCTGTCGAGGTGTACAGTCGCCCCACAAATTCCGAAGATCAGAAAGCTATCCAGATCAGAAAGCTATCCGGGAGCCCGAAATTCCGCAACCCCTTCGAAAGCGATTTCTTTCACCTGCCTCACCTTCCATGGCAGGCCCATCCACGCCGTGGTACCTTTAGCGTAAATGCTCCCGGCCGCAGTAAGCCGGAGACCGTACCGTGAACCTGCCGAGACCTTTGTCGCGCTCCCCCGCCCGCAAAGCTGCTTGACCGGCACGCCCAGAATCAGGGGACTCTGATAGCTGTTCAGGAGATTCGCCCTGAAAACATTGCCTTTATCCTGTACCCTTCCCTGCCTCGCGCCCCTATTTGCCATCACCATCTGCGCCACTCCGGCTAGCGCGCAGCGGCTCGAGTATCCTGCGCCCGCACTCTCTCGAGAATTCGCCCTCGAGCCCGGTGTCCTACAAGTGACGGCCGGCATGGCGAGCGAAGACGGCGCGACTCCGCGCACCGTATGGTCCAGTTCCGAGCCGGCATCACTGCCCTCCGCGCCTGAGCCGGCCGCCAACCCCGAGCGCGAGAATGTGCCCTACACCGCCCAGTGGCACCAGCAGCCCTTTTCCCGCATCGGAATTGGCGCCGACATCAGCCCTCTCGGCATCGGCATCAAGTCGGCCGTGGTGCTCGACGATTACTTCGACGCCCGCGGCCTGTTCAACTTCTTCGGCTACGACACCGGCCGATTGGAAGTCAGCGGCTTCAACGTAGACGCCAACTTCCACTTGGCCTCGGTTGGCGCCATGATCGACGCCTATCCCCGCAACAGCATCTGGCGTCTCAGCGCCGGCCTTATGTTCTTTAACGGAAACCAGGTCTCTGTCCGTTCCAATATCGTCCCCGGAAACAGCTTCACCATCGGCCCCGGCACCTACTATTCCGACAGCGCTGATCCCCTCACCGGCTCCGCGCTCCTCAACCTGCACACCGTCCGTCCCGCGCCCATGGCGTCGTTCGGGTTCGGTCGCTTCGTTCCCCATTCCAACCGCCACTGGTCGTTTCCCGCCGAATTCGGCGTCGTGTATATGGGAGCCCCCGGCCTCACCGTCAACCCCACCGGCTCGGTCTGCACCAGTGCGGCAGAAACCGACTGCAGCAGCATCAGCGACCCCAACAACCCCGTAGCCATTCAATTCAACGATAACCTCAACGCCAAACTCGTCCAGTGGCGCAAAGACCTCGACGTGGTCAAGTTCTACCCCATCCTTTCCTACAGCGTCGTCTACAGCTTCAATATCCGCTAGCCAGGAGCCTGTCGGATAGCAGAAAACTCTACCTCATAACATGTTCATAATCAATAACATGCGCGATTTCGATCTTTTGCAGTTTGTTCACTTTCAATGATAAGAATCTGTCTCCGACCGACTCTTGGCCGCGCCAGGTCCTTTTGGCTCCGGCCTGTCGAATCGAATGGGTTTGCGCAGATAGGGCGGGCAATTCCATTCCCTGAGAGCGTCGACTGAGCCAACGGCTCAGCGTGAGGATTAAGCCGAAAGATCGGAAGGCCCTGACGCTTGGGTGCGCCACCATCTTCCGGCTCAATCCTCAGCAGCCCAGCAGGCTTCAGTAGCCCGGAGGCGGACCCGTGCGCTCGAGGAAGCTTTGGTAGCCTGCCCGGAACCCGTGGCGATAATCCTGAACCGCCGGCGGAGGCACGGGGGGATTGCGGAAGTTTGGGTGCCTTTCCGCGTTTGGACGCACATTACGCGCTACATCCCCCCGCGCGGCTTCGAATCCATCATGGAAGCCCTGGCGGGCGATCTCGCTGAATTCCCCCGGTGGAGGCGGAGCGGTGTAAACAGCAACCGGCCGCGGATGCGCACATCCGGCCACGGCAAGGGGCAAAAGCAACGCTCCCATCGCAATCCATTTCTTCACGTTTGATCCTCACGTTTCTTCTCTCGCCCTTCCTGCAGCGAGAGAACTGTATGCTCAGCAAACCCGCCGCCACGGGCTTTGTTGCTCGAAAAATCGGCTCCTGCCATCGGGATCAGTCTTCGCGGAAACACAGGGATCGAGCTTCGCGGCAGCAAGATGAAAGCAGCTGGCCATCGCGGTGTCTCACCCATTTATCTGATGGGAATCCGAGTTGTGATCGGTTTGCCCGGTCCCGGTGCTCTCGCTCAGCGACCAGTAAACGGTGACTTCATGGCAGTCGGAGACGCCGGAGCGCGCAATGGAATCGGTTGCGGCGCCGGTGCCTGATGCATGGTCACGATAATGGCATTTGCCGGCCGCTTGCCGGCGCAATGGTAGGAGTGCGGAGTGCTGGCATCAAAGTAAACCGCGTCCCCTGCTTCGAGCGTCGAAAGCTGGTCGCCATGATGAATCTCCAGCTCACCCTCCAGCATATAAAGAAACTCAAACCCGGGATGCATGTGGGCGTTGGGCTGCATCTCCTTGCCCAGCGGCATAAACTCCGCAAAGTACGGGTCCATGTGTCGATCCGGCACCATGTAGGCGAGGCTCTCAAAAAAGTAGGTGGGCGAAGTGACGCCGGTCTGTGGCAGGCGCACCCGCTCGTTGCGACGATGGATGCGGAAGATCGCACTGGGTTCGGTGTCGAAGAAATAGGAAAGATCCTTGGAGAAAACCATCGCAATACGCGACAGGTTCCGCAACGTTGGCACAACACGGCCCGTCTCAAGCTGAGAGAGAAAACTCGCGGAGAGCCCCGTATGCTTGCCAAGTTCAACCAGTCCCATGGACTTTTTCAGACGCAGCCGCTTGATGCGCTCGCCAATCCGCTTTTCCGCGATAAAACGCTCGGCGGTTTCCGGATCGACTTGGGTCTTTTGTGTTTCCTCGCTCTTGACTGCCGCCGCATCACCCATCTTCCTCCCTCCAGCTTCGTATGCTCCTATAGGGGATAAGATGCCTCTGTCTCTGATATGTTGCCAACATCAAACATCTTTCATATCTTGCAAAATCATAGTTCGTTCAGATCGCATCTAAGTCCAGCGGGAGAAAAACAAGATCGATTCCGCGAATCACTCCCGGGGTGGTCAGACGATCCTGCTTTCCGGAGCCTCCGGGATGCTGGGCACTGCCCTCCGCCAGGCGCTGGCCGAGCGCGGCAATACCATTGTCCAGCTGGTACGCCGCAATCCGAGGTCCGGGGGCGAACTTGGCTGGGATCCCTCCGCCCGAAAGCCGGTGGCCGACTCGCGACCCCTGGAAGGCATTGCCGCGGCCATCCATCTGTCCGGGGCAAGTATTGCCGGCCATCGCTGGACAGATGCCTACAAGCGCGAAATGGTGGCAAGCCGAGTCGAATCAACCCAAACCCTCGCTTCTGTCCTCTCCAGCCTGCGCCAACCGCCGGTTGTGTTTGTGACGGCGTCCGCAGCCGGTTTCTATGGAGACCGGGGGAACGAGCTACTGGATGAAGGTTCCAGTCCCGGCAGCGGATTTCTCGCCGACCTTTGCCGCGATTGGGAGGCTGCGTCTCAACCTGCCATCGTGGCGGGCATCCGCGTCGTTCATCCTCGCTTCGGCGTTGTTCTGGGCGCCAAAGCCGGTGCGCTGGCCAGGATGCTCCCCCTGTTCCGCCTGGGGCTGGGAGGACCGCTCGGGTCCGGGCGGCAGTGGATGAGCTGGATCAGCATGCCAGACGCCGTCGCGGCCCTCCTGTTTCTCGTCGACACGCCTGCGCTCCGGGGCCCTGTCAATCTGACCGCTCCTGAACCCGTGACCAATTCCGAATTTACGCGCGCTCTGTCGCGGGCGGTCCATCGCCCGGCTGTGCTTCCCGCACCCGCCTTTGCGCTTCGCCTTGCGTTTGGTCAGATGGCTGACGAGGCACTGCTGGCAAGCGCCCGTGTCTACCCCGCCCGGCTCCTGAGTGCCGGGTTTCGGTTCGCGCTTCCCACCATCGCCGAGGCCCTCTCGGCCAGTGTTGGATCGGCTGACGAGCACCTCATGCAACGCTGAAGAATGCAAGAGCGCCGCGCGCAAAGCTGATTCCACAAGCCGAGGCTGATTTCAAGATCGGATTGCTCGAGAAACGATCGCAGCAGAGGGGCCTTTGACCGCGTCCCTTGCTCGGCGTCCTGCGCCGCGCCGACTTGGCGCTTCCAGACTGTTTTTGCGGCTTTTGCCCCTGGGGGATGGCTGTATTCCAACTGAGCCACTCCCGCTGAGTCGTCATCAGGCCATCCTGCTGCCGTGCAGTTTATCCTGAAGTGTCAGCCCGGCGCACCATGACGCGGGCCGCTTCGAGGAAACGATCCATGACGGATTTAAGGACGACGGATGTAAGGACCGATGCAAGCCCCACGCCCGCAACCACCAGTGCCACGGCCGCGCCGGAGCCGTCTAGCCCATTGCCGCCTACGGCACAGAATGGTTCGCCGGTGGCCACCATCGCCACGCTTGGCCAGTTTGAGGGCCAGTCCGTCCGCCTGCGCGGATGGCTCTACAACCTCCGCGAAAGCGGCAAGCTGGTCTTCCCCATCTTCCGCGATGGTACCGGGACCGTACAGGGCGTAGCCCACGTCAAGAGCGTTCCGGCCGAGGTGTTCAACGCACTCAAAGGCCTCACGCAGGAGTCGTCCGTCATTGTCACCGGCAAGGTCCGCGCCGACCAGCGCGCCCCCGGCGGCTACGAGCTCGATGTGGAAGACGTCGAAGTCGTCCAGCGCGTGCCCGAGTCCGACCCCTATCCCATCAGTCTGAAAGACCACGGCGTCGACTTCCTCATGGAGCATCGCCATCTGTGGGTGCGCTCGCCGCGCCAGTCCGCCATCCTCCGCATCCGCGCCGAGATCATGCGCGCCGCAGCAGAGTACTTTGACAAGAACGGATTCATCCGCACGGACCCGCCCATTCTTACTCCGGCTGCCTGCGAAGGCACCTCAACGCTGTTTCCCGTCGACTACTTCGGCGACCCCGCGTTCCTCACCCAATCGGGCCAGCTTTACATTGAGTCCACGGCGCTCGCACTGGGCAAGGTCTACAGCTTTGGCCCCACCTTTCGCGCGGAAAAATCGAAGACCCGGCGTCATCTGACCGAGTTCTGGATGATCGAACCGGAGGTTGCTTACTGCGACCTCGACGGTTTGCTTGAATTGGCGGAGAACTTCCTCTCCCACATTGTCCAATCCGTCCTCAAAAACCGCAGCCCCGAGCTAACCGTAATCGGCCGCGACCGGGCAAAGCTCGAAGCCATCCTTCCGCCCTTCCCGCGCCTGCGCTATGACGATGCGGTCGAAATGCTGAACCATGCCCATAAGGATGGCCACCTGGAGCAGCCGTTCGAGTACGGCAACGACTTTGGCTCCCCGGATGAGACCTGGCTGAGCAGCCAGTTCGATCGCCCGGTGATGGTCAACCGCTACCCGGCCGACGTGAAAGCCTTCTACATGGAGCCCGACCCTGAAGACCCGCGCCTGGCGCTCTGCGTCGACGTGCTCGCCCCCGAGGGCTACGGCGAAATCATCGGCGGTTCGCAGCGTGTCTCAAGCTACGAGTTGCTCAGCGCCCGCATTGACCAGCACAAGCTGCCCCGCCAGGCCTTCGAGTGGTACCTCGATCTGCGCCGCTACGGCAGCGTTCCCCACAGCGGTTTCGGAATGGGCATCGAGCGCGCCGTGGCCTGGATCTGCGGCCTCGACCACGTCCGTGAAACCATCCCGTTCGCGCGCACGCTGCACCGGATTTACCCATAGAGATGCCCGCGCATCATGGGCCGGCTGAGCATCGAGCCCATGTTATCGGCTGTTGGCTCTACCCGCGCTCGCAGGGGGGACGGGTGCAGATCGGCTGCCGGGAGAACGGCGGGTCAGGCCATTGGCCACAGGAACCCACCGATGCGACTCGATTTATGCAGCTCCGCCGTAGCAATCCCCATCCTGAGGGGAGCGGAGAATGCCAAAGAAGCGGACGGTCATCGAAGACCAAAGGGAAAAAGACCGGCGGAAATCGCGAGCCAAGACGACTTAAAAAAGTGTGACTGGCTTTCCCTTGGATGTAGGGAGCGACCGGACAGCAGAACTTCGCCTCGGGCGGCAGGGCGGCCCCTTATGAAAACCAAGACCTGACCGGTCTTGAGCGTCTGCCTTACACCTGCATGACTTCGATTTCCTTCTTGCGCGAAAGCTCTTCCATCCGCCGAATCTCTTCGTCGGTCATCTTCTGCACTTCTTCGAGAGCCCGCTTTTCTTCGTCTTCGCTGATCTTCTTGTCCTTGGCCAGTTTTTTCAGCAGGTCGTTGCCGTCGCGGCGCACGTTGCGGATGGCAGTGCGATGCTCTTCAAGCACCTTGTTCAGATGCTTCACCACGTCGCGACGCCGCTCTTCCGTCATGGGTGGCACGGGAATGCGGATGACCTTGCCGTCCGACTGCGGATTGAGCCCGAGTTCGGCGACCGTGATGGCCTTTTCAATGTCCTTGAGAATCGTCGGGTCCCACGGCGCAATAAGGATCAGTTGCGGCTCGGGCGTGGACACCTGGCCAATCTGGCTGACGGGCGTGGGCGTGCCGTAATAGTCCACCTTCACCTGGTCGAGCATGTGGACGCTGGCCCGCCCGGTGCGCGTCGCAGCCAGGTTGGCCTGAAAGGTAGCTACAGCCTGGTCCATGCGCCGCTTCAGGTCGGCAGCGAGATCTTTGAGCGCCGGAATTCCGGCCATAACTGAAACTGCCATCGTTCTCCTCGTTGCTTCAAAACAATATATTAACCAATCGCCCAAATCAGGCGATAGTCCGCAGCCCCGTCGCCGCCGCTTGCTCATGCGCGTGATAGCTCGACCGCACCAGCGGGCCGGACTCGACGTGCCGGAAGCCCATTCTCAGCGCTTCGGTCTTCAGCTCGGCAAATTCCCGCGGCGTGTAAAGCCGCGCCATGGGCAGGTGATCCCGGGAAGGCCGCAGATACTGCCCAATCGTCAGAATGTCGCAGTTAACCGCAGCCAGGTCGCGGAATACTGCGAGCAATTCGGAAGTCTCTTCGCCCAGGCCCACCATCACGCCCGACTTGGTAATGCCCGCCGGATTCAACTCCTTGGCATACCGCAGCAGTTCAAGGGTCCGCTCGTAACGCGCCCCCGAGCGCACCACGCGGTAAAGCCGCGGCACCGACTCCGTATTATGATTGAGCACTTCGGGCCGTGCATCGACAACCATGCGAATGGCTTCCGGACTGCCCTGAAAGTCCGGGATCAGTACCTCGACGCGGCAACCCGGCGCCTGGCGGCGAATCTCTTCAATCACCAGAGCGAAGGCCCGCGCGCCCCCCACAAGATCATCGTCGCGATTGACGCTGGTGATCACCGCATGCTCGAGTCCCAGCGTGCGAACGGCTTCGGCGACGCGCCTCGGTTCGTCGAAATCGATCGCCTCGGGCCGCCCCTTGGGCACGGCGCAAAATCCGCATCGCCGCGTGCACCGGTTGCCCAGCATCATGAAAGTGGCTGTCTTGTGGTGCCAGCATTCGCCGATGTTCGGGCAGTGCGCGCTCTCGCAAACGGTGTGCAAATTCAGCTGCCGCGCCAGCCGCTTCAAGTCGTGATAGTTTTCCCCTGCCGGGGCGCGCGCCTTCAACCACTCAGGCTTGGGCGCGGGGGTCTTCGGCGCCATCGAAATCTGGACCAGTTCCATCACTGGTTCCATTGTAGACGGTGGAGATTCAGGACCACTGCGCCGCCCGGCAAGCCAGGTCGGGGTCGACTTGCGCGCCTATGGCTGCCGCAATCTGATCAAGCGCGCACGCCCTTGGCCAGTCCTCGCGTGCCGGACGAAAGACCGGGGGGTATCTAGGGAGATTTTGGCCTGGTCATGGGTCACAGATCAGATCTTCCTTCCTCTTGGGGTTATTCGAGCAAGGGGACCGAATTCAGCTTCTTCGATTGCCGCCGCGACTTGCCGCCCACGCGGCGCTTCAATTCCGGCTGGGGACCGGGTGCGCTCGACAAAATCATCTTCGCCGCCCGAGGCTCAACCGTCCTCAACAGTCTGGAAGGGAAGGGCTCCCCGAGGGTTCTTTTCGAAACCTGGGAGTCACGTGGCCGCGTCGGTGACTTTAGGTCCAAGTGGGTCGCCGCACACATGCCCGTTTGCTGCGATTGGTCCTCCCGGTTCCGACTTCTCCCCACACGAGTGACCGCTCTCTATTTCAATGTCTCCGCGGCCGGAGCGGCCGGAGCTGTCGTAGCCGGTGCCGGCTTCAGATACTTATCCCACCATGCCAGCCAGCGCTCATAGCGGTCGCGAATATAACTCGGCCGCGTGAAGCCATGAAACTGCCCGGGATAGACCACCAGCTCCGTCGGCCTTCCCAGCGAGCGCAGAGCTTCATACATCTGCTCGCCGCCCAGCAAGGGAACATTCATATCCGAGGTGCCCCCCATGAACAGCATCGGCGTATGAATGCGCTTGTCAATTTCAAGAAACGGATAACTCATCTTGATATAAAGCTGAAGGTTTTTCCACGGCGGCCCGAGCTCATTGTCGTACTGAAGAATGTACTGGTCCACGCCGTAGAATGACATCGGCGACGCAACGCCGGCACCGCTAATGGCTGCCTTAAATCGATCCGTACTCGCCGTGGTGTAGTCAGTCAGGATGCCGCCATAACTCCAGCCGGCAACTGCCAGCTTGTTGGGATCGGCAATGCCGAGAGCAACTGCCTTATCCACGCCGGCCAGCAGGTCCTCGACTTCCTTGTGGCCCCAATCGGCGGCAATGGCCTTCGAGTAGTCCTGCCCGCGGCCGGAGCTGCCGCGGTAATTCACATTGAGCTCTGCGTAGCCCTTGGTCGCCACCCACTGGCGCAAAAAGTCGAAGCCGTGTTCGTCCTCGCCGTTGGGACCGCCGTGAATGAACAGAATCATCGGCACCGGCGATCCGGCTTTAAAATCCGCTGGCCGCGTCAGCAAGCCGTGCACATCGGTCCCGTCCTTGCTCTTGAACTCGATGTCTTCGGTCGACACAAGATTCAGCTCGTCCATCAGCGCATCGTTGGCATGGGTCAGCTTGCGCAGAGAACCGTTTTCCAGCGCATAGATCTCCGCCGGATCGCTGTCCTTGGCATAGAGCACCGCGGTGTGACCGGCGGCCTGATCCCACGCGGATACCGCTCCCTCGTCGGCGAGCAGTCGCTTGTCGCCATTGCCAGCCAACTCCATCTCTGCCGGATAATGATTGCGATCGTCGGCCACCAGATAACTCAAATGGCCGTCCGGTGAATACATCGGCTCGCGCACGCTGCGGTCGAGCTTTGAGGCCGGATAACTTGTCTTCCCGTCCAGGGTAACTACGGCCGGCCGCGCCTGCGAGTATTCGAGCAATTGAAGCTTGGCCCCCTCGGTATACGCAATGGACTTCGAGTCCGGCGACCACGCCAGGCGCCCGGAGTCTGGCCCGATCCATGTGGTCAGCTTGCGCGCTGCGGAGCCCGGCTTGGGCTGAACGACGAAGACGTCGGTGTTATTGCTGCGGTCCGGGTCCGCATCCTGATTGCTCACAAACGCGATCCACGCTCCGTCCGGCGACCAGACCGCGTCTTCCTCCTCAACGTTTTTCGAGGTTGTGAGCTTTTCCGCTTTCCTGGCGATGATGTCATAAAGGTAGAGCGAGTCCCATGCGTCGTCGCGCAGATAGCCCTGGATGTCCTGCTTGAAATGGTAGCGATCGATCACGATGGGCTTGGGAGGCGTGGGCGGCTTGCCTTCCTCGGCATCCGGTTCCGCCTTGGGATGCAGCGTGAGCAGCAGCTTTTTGGAGTCCGGAGACCAGCTATAGCCCTCGATATCCTGATCGGTGATTGCCGTGAGCTGTTCGGCTTCCCCCCCAAGCCGGTCCAGCAGCCATATCTGTGTTCCCTTGGCCGGCCCGGGGCGCGACGACATAAAACTGATGAAACGTCCATCGGGACTGAAGCGCGGGGAAGAGGCGCCATCTTTGCCAAACGTCAGCTGAAGCCGCAGCGAACCATCCCACTTCACCATCCACAGGTGGCTTTGCCCCTTGTCTTCTTTCACGTCGATCTGGCCGACGGTATAGGCTACCCAATCGCCTTCAGGAGAAACAACCGGCGCACCCAAGCGCTCAAGTCGCGCCAGGTCGTCGAGGGTAATGGCCCGCTTCTGGTGAACGTCCGCAGCTGAAGCCGGCAGCAGGGCCAGGCTCAGCACAAGGCAGGGAAAGAAGTTCAAAGATCCACGTAGCATGGGAAAAAGATTATCATTGCGCGCGTCCTCTCCGACACGCCCGATCGCCCGAATTCACCCCCGGCCCGGGTCAGATTCGGCCCTTGAGAGGACCAATCGAGCCCTGCTCCAGACAGCTTCTTGGTAGGCTCCTTCAAGCAGGGGCCCTACGCTCGGGTTGAGCCACCCGGAAAGTCCTGGCCAGGCATTTCCTTGGAAGGGCTGCCCGTTGGGGGTAAAATTTAGCTCCCCATGAGCCGTATCATACCCCTCAACGATGGCCGATCACGCATCGCCGATTTTCATTGCTATTCATCGATGTTAATCAATATCAATCATTCATCGAGTACCCGTCAGCAAGACGCATCCACTTGGGCCCAATCGCGCGACGCGCCTACAACCCAAATGAATACTTCATCTTAGAGAAAGATCGTATTCCCCTCATCGGCATCATGGCCGCCTCTGAGCTCAAGGATCATCTCCTCAAACGCGATCCGACGGTCAGAGCGGCAATCGCTGCCAGCCGGCAGGAACAGTTCATCGCCAGATCCGGGACTCGCCCCGAGGCATGCACCGGTCCAGCGGCTGATCCGAACTCAAAGTCCTGACCGGACTCAAGTCGCCCCAGTCCAGGGCCGGGCAATCACACCGTTCCGCGCCTATCGGAATGTCCAAAGGATGATCTTTTAAATCATCTATTTAGAGTCATTCCCTTGGCCTTGCCCGGCAACAGTTTGCCGACCTCGAAAGCATCTTCACGTCATCCCGACTCGCCCTGTCCCCTCCCGGTTTCATCACGCTCCCTGCAGGAGCGCAGAGGGCCGCTCATGAAACCAGACAATGCAATCAGATTGATTAATATTGATCGCTATCAATCAATATTAATCGGGTGGCCTCATGCCATGCATCGATTTCTCCGGATACGTATCATACGTGGATTCTTTAGGGATAAAACCTAGCTAACTTGCATTGAATGAATAACTAACCAAGGCATTATTTTTGCAGACAATTCAACCAGAGAGGTTGGGTCTTGCCTACGTATCATCGGTAGAATGCCGTTGCGGAGCATGACGTGCAGCCATTCGGCAGGGCAGGTTGCTTCCCCCTGCCCGATCGGTCTCACCGCATTCTCTAGCGCAGCTTCTCGCGCACTTCTGGCCGCACCAGGTAGAGAAAGAAGATCAGGTTGAGCAGTCCTTGCACCACCGCAGCTCCCTGATGCTGCGTGGTAAAGATCCACAGGTTATAAACCGCCAGCAGGAAAACCGCTGCCAGTGCCAGTGCCCAGGCCCAGCGAAACAACATCAGCAGGCCGGCACAGGCGGTGAGAAACAGGGCGGAAAACAGGAGGAAGATCCGCGGATAATGGCCGCCGGCAGCGCCCACGATGATAAGCCCGGCCAGAACCAGGAGGTAAAAGCTGATCGCTGCCAGTCCCGGCAGACGCATCAGATCCGAGCGCAAGGAGGAAATGCGGTCGCTCTTCTCGATCTTGTCCGTCATAGCGTGCGCAGGTACGCCAGCAGGTCACTCAGCTGGTCGTCATTCAGTTCTGTGGCAGGCATATTGTTGCGTCCGCGCAAAATGACCGCCTTCAGCCGCTCATCGGTGGGCGGCGCACCGCTGGGCAGGGCCTTCCCCTTGGTAATCGCCTGCAGTCCCGGCCCATGGAGGGGACGGGTGGTCGTCGGATTGTGGCAGCGCGCGCAAGCCTGCTCGAAGACCGCCGCTCCGCGGCTCTCCTGAGCGGTCCACAGCGCTGCGGGCTTCGAGGCGGGGAGCGGGCGACAGCCGGAAAGGCTCATGGCACTGATCAAAAGCGCCCCGCAGGCGGGAACAGAGGAAGATCGCATCTGCCGTTGATGATACAAGCCGCTACTCCAGGGCGGCGATGGCTTCGGCAATGTGATCGACAGCCTGAATTTCCGCGTCGCTGCCCGGCCGGCGTCCGTTCACCATGATGGAGAAGGCCAATGTCCTGCCGCTGGCCGCCGTCAGGTAGCCGCTCAGGGCGCTGGCTTCGTTCAGCGTGCCGGTTTTTGCCCAGAGCCGTCCCTTGAGGGTCGAGTTACCAAAGCGATTGGCCAGCGTTCCATCCACGCCGGCAACCGGCAGACTCGCCCGCCAGGCCGTGCCCCAGGCTTGTCGCGAGGCATAGCTGAGCAACTGCGCATACGCCCGCGGCGCGATGCGGTCATCGGGGCTCATGCCGGAGCCGTCGTACATGAAAAAGTCCGGATCGTTCACCCCGGCGTCGAGCAGAAACTGGCGCACCACCCGCGAGCCTTCGGCAAAACTGCCGTCGCTGCCAAAGGTTTTTCCCAGCAGCCGAAACAGCAGCTCGGCATGCAGGTTCTGGCTGATTTTGTTGGTCAGCGTAATGTCCTGGGCCAAGGGAATGGAAACATGGGATGCCAGCACCTTCCGCTCCAGCAGGGGCGCCGCCACGGTAGTTTGCGACGACGGGCTCAAGCGCACCGGCTGCATGCGTTCGGCGGCAAAGTCCGTGGTGCTGATCGAGGACTTGTGCAGCGAGGTGGCATTCCCGGTCACCTTCACGCCGTGATTCAGAAGCGCCTGCTTGAATGCGGCAGCGGTAAACTCGGCCGGGTCCTCAACCGCCAGACCGGCATGCATGCCGTTGGCCGGCGCTGTTCCCCACGCACGCACCATCAGCGCACCCGGCCGCCGGTCGATCCCTGGATGGGAGACCTGCGCTGGCGGCGTCGGAACCATCGTATTTTCCACCGTGTAATAGTCCACATCCGGATTCCACGCGGCCACAGTCGCTGCCCGATTGGCCGGATCGTTGGTAATGTTCAGCTCGACGGTATTTTCCGCGAACGTGAGCGCGGAGATCGGCGCTCCGTAGCTCCATTGCAGGTCGTCCCAGCCCCAGGCTTCTCCGTATGGCTCATCCAGGTAGAAGCTGTCGTCACCGACCACCCCGCCGTCCACGGTGCGCACGCCTGCCTGCTCCACCTGCTGTGCCAGCATATCCAGCAGGTCCATGTCCTTGGACGGCTTGGATTGCGCTCCTGGTTCACTGCTGGGCGCAGGCGCATTTCCGGCAGGCACAGCCGACTGCGGTCCCTGATACGGGTAGCGCCGCCGGCTCAGCGTCGGGTCGCCCGAGCCCAGCAACAGAATGTCTCCGTGCAAAACGCCCTCTGGATCAATCACCCCTCCAGCCACCACGTTGGTGGTGAAGGTAAGCTGCTCGACCGGCAGCAGGGCGTAGGCCGCGGCTGTGGTCAGCAGCTTTTCATTGGAGGCCGGTGTAAAGAGCTGGCCGTCGTTGAAACCGTAAAGAACCAGCCCATCCAGGGTCTTGACGCTGATGCCGAACTGCGCATGGCTCAAAGCGGGATCTGCCAGAAGAACCCGCAGCCGGTCCGCCAGTTGCGTCTTCGCCGGCGGCGCTGCCGGTTTGGTTGCGCGAGATCGCGCCTGTGGATAAAGGCTAACCGGCAGAAGACAAACCCCAAGCCAGGATGCCAAAGCTCGATAAAAGGAATTCATTCAGGGAGTTTAGCAGGAGCCGATCGGAGGCATTTCAACAGAGCGCGTTAACATGGTGCAGTCGGGGCGAGCCCTCGCTTCCCTATGAGCCACCGGCATTTGATTCGGCTTTGATTGAGGTCTACGTGGAGCAAACAGGTCACATGGGGTGCCATCCGACGGGCATGGCATTTCCTTGGAAACTGCGCAGCCGGTCCTTCGAGCTGGGCAGCCGCACCTTGATCATGGGCGTCGTCAATGTCACGCCGGACTCGTTCAGCGACGGCGGTTCGTTTCTCGCCCCAGAGGCAGCCATCGACCACGCCCTCGAACTGCTGGATCAGGGCGCAGATATTCTGGACCTCGGCGCAGAAAGCACGCGGCCAGGGACTGTTGGGCCAGGAACGATTGGGTCCGGAACTGTTGGGCACGGTCCTCTTGTCCGTCATCCGGCAGAGCCCGAACAAGCACCCCGGCAGGCCTCCGTCTCGACAACCGAAGAGCAAGCGCGTCTTTTACCGGTGCTTGAGGCAATCCTGAAGGCGCGCCCGGAAGCCATTGTCTCTATCGATACCTACAAGGCAGAAACCGCCCACGCCGCCCTGGCCGCGAATGCCGAAATCATCAATGATGTCAGCGGATTCACCTGGGATCCGGGGCTGGCCAGGGTTTGCGCCCAGGCTGGCTGCGGCATCGTGCTGATGCATACCCGCGGCCTGCCCTCCGCGTGGAAGAGCCAGCCCGCTCTCAGCCCGGAAGCGCTTCTTGCCACGGTGCGCGCCGGACTGCAAGCAAGCCTCCACACCGCCATGGCCGCAGGCATTGCCACCGAGGCCATCGTGCTCGACCCCGGCTATGGATTCGGCAAGCGCGGCGACGAGAACTTCGTGCTGCTGGCACGCCAGCGGGAATTGCTCGCGCTGGGCCGTCCGCTGCTCGCCGGTCTCAGCCGCAAGTCGTTCCTGGGCCAGGCGCTGGCCCCGCTCCGCGGCGGTAAAACCGCGCCGGTCGACGCGCGGGAGACGGCCGGCATTGCCGCGCTGGTCGCGGCAATTCTGCACGGAGCGTCCATTGTACGCACCCACCAGGTCGCTGCTGCCCTCGAGGCAGCCCTGATTGCAGACGCGATTCGAATGCAGTCGATCGATCCCGGCTCATCCATCCTGACTGCCCCCTTCTGACGGGCAATCCTGACCGCTCCAGCACACTTGAAACTGACACCCCGGCACTCCCGCAAGGACTGTTCGTCGTGGTCCAATCTGAACATCCTCGTGCTCACCGAGCTCCATAGAATGAGGAGCGTAGAGCCCAAGCCCGCGCAGTGGGATCGCCAGCAATCCCATGCCGGTTTTGAGCCACGCTCAGGGGAGGGTTCCGTCGTCCATGTCCGGTCATGACATCCTGCACGAAGCCGTCAAACTGCATAGCATCGGCGAAAGGCTGAATACACTGGCAGAGCAGAACCGGTCGGTTGCCGAAGCGCTCACGGTGCTGGCGAAAGCGGTCAGCAATTCGGCTACCCTGCTTGAGGTCGTCGTAACCCTCAAAATGGAGTCTGAGAACGATGTGGAAAAATCAAGCAACTAATCCGGGCTCAGCGTAGTCAAAGTGGAAGAGCGAGAGAACTGGGGATCCTTCACGATAAATCTTAAGTTATATGGATACCTCTGGCAGTGGTTTTGTGTCCCCTCAGGAGTTGCAGGATTGCCTCAGGCGCCGCCAGGCGCGCATCACAGTACCAAACTTCAAATGTGCATCAAGGAGTTTTTCGACATGAAGAAGAAGAGCCGGATTGAACTGGCACGGGAGATTATCGCCAATCTGCGGCGCGGCATGAATCGCCCCCTCAACATCAGTGGATCACACAAGAGCAGCGTCCCGGTGACGCCCTATCCAGCGGCACCGCTGAACCGCTCCACCCGGTCCAGGCAGTTGCAGACATCGCACTCTTAGTACGCACTCGCAAGTCGGGGTGCGGTTTCTCAGCAGCCGGCACGCCTGCACCTCGGTTTCGCTTACCGGTCTTGGCTTCGCGATCGACCGCCTCTCGCACCCCCGCTTTTCCTGCATTGCAGCCCTGGCGTTGCAGACCTGGCATTGCAGACCTAAGGAGAGGGCGGATGACGGCTTTGGGGTATTCGATGGAACGCATCGAAAGACTTACTTCATGCGCGCCTCCTTCATGCGCGCCTCCTCCATGCGCGCCTCCTCCATGCGCGCCTCCTTCATGCGCGCCTCATGGATCGCAGCCGAATTCGGTTTCGTGGCCAAAGCTGTAACTGGCTCCGCGGAAGCGTTCATCGCCCGGCTCGATTTTGCTCCCGCGGCGCGACCTCACCGGCACAGTGGGCAACACCGCCATCCCGTTCGCTGATTGCGGCACCGTCGTCACGGCAGTTGGCATTGCCACCAACCTCCTCGCCCGTTCTCACCCCCATCGGCAACCAGCGTGGCTGAGCGGCTTTGGCTCGCCTTCTCATCGCCCCGGCCCCTAAGTGCGCGGCCCGGTCGGAAGATCCCCGAGGCTCCGCGCAGCCCTCTGCCCTCCTCGGCGGGCAGTCGAAAGCCGTCCTCGGGCCTCCATCCCAGGTTGGGCTCCCCGCTCCACCTTCCCACCGAAGACAAAGCTCATGCGCAGCGATCAGAATCCTAGGATCAAGCCATATTTGTCTGGGGCCTGGAGGTAAGACATGCGAATGCTTCATCCATGCGCCAGAACTGGATTCCTTCTATCCGCAGTCTTATTGGCGTTTTCCTGTGCTGCCGCAGCTGGATTGGCCCAGGCGTCAACCTCTGCGCCCCTCCAGCAACCTCCCGACGGCGGCAGCGACGCCTCGGTCGCGACCGGACAGCAGGGTGGCTCCGCAACGGGGGGTACGTTCGCTCCTGTTCTCGATTCGGAAAACCGCCCCATCACTGCCGGCGGATTCGTCAAGACCGGTCGCCACATTTTTCAGGACATCTCCCTTCAGGCCGGCCTCACCAATTGGACTCACAAAATGGGGACGCCGGAGAAGCCTTACATCCTTGAAACCATCGGCTCTGGCGTCGCGCTGCTCGACTACGACCACGATGGCTGGCTCGACATTTACGTCGTGAACGGCTCCACCTACGAAGCCCTCGACGGCAAGGCGGAACCGCCGCACGCCGCCCTGTTCCATAACAACCACGACGGCACATTTACCGACGTGGCTGCCAAGGCCGGCGTGACCAACGACCGCTGGGGCTTCGGGGTGGCCGTGGGCGACTTCGACAATGACGGCTGGCCCGACCTCTACGTGGCCAACTACGGAAAAAACCGTCTCTACCACAACAATCACGACGGCACATTTACCGACGTCGGCGAAGCCGCCGGCGTTACGCTCGGAAACTGGTCCACCGGTCCCAGCTTTGGCGACTACGACGGCGACGGCCGGCTTGACATCTTTGTCCCCGGCTATATCCATTGGGACATGGACAAGATGCCCAAATCAGGAACCCGGAACGTTGGTTACATCAACTGTTCCTTCCGCGGCGCAGCCACCATGTGCGGTCCCCGCGGTCTCCAGGGCGAGCCAGACCACTTGTTCCACAATAACGGCGATGGAACCTTCACCGACGTAAGTGAGAAAGCAGGCGTCAGCGACAAGCGCCGCTACTACGGATTTTCTTCCACCTTTGTGGACATCGACAACGACGGAAAGGTCGACCTGATTGTCACCGACGATTCCTCGCCCAACTATCTCTACCTCAACAAAGGCGACGGCACGTTTCAGGATGCCAGCTTCTACTCCGGCTTCGCCCTCAACCAGGACGCGCGCGAAACCGCAAGCATGGGGCTGGCCGTCGGCGATTATATGAATAACGGCCGTCTGGATCTCTACACCACTACCTTCTCGGACGACTACAAAACCCTCTATCGAAATGATGGCGACGGGAACTTCGTTGATATAACGCCGCAAATGGGCATTGCGGAACCGACCTATCCCTTTCTAAGTTGGGGAACGGAATTCTTCGATTACGACAACGACGGATGGAAAGACCTGATGTTTGTCAGCGGCCACGTCTATCCGCAGGTTGACAAGCACGACTGGGGAACCTCATTCGCCGAGCGTCCTCTGCTGTTTCACAATCTCAACCACGGCAAGAAGTTTGAAGTGATGCCGGCTGTCGAAGGCACCGGCCTGGCGGATGTAATTCCCGCGCGCGGGGCAGCCTTCGGCGACTTGTTCAACGACGGCAAGATCGATGTGGTGATTAACTGCCTCGACCATACGCCGGTACTGCTGCGCAACGTCAGCGACGACAACAATCATTGGGTAGGGCTATTGCTGGTCGGCGGGCCCAGGAGCCCGCGCGATGCCATCGGTTCAACGGTCTATCTCACCGCCAACGGCATGCGCCAGCGTGGCGATGTCATGAGCGGCGGCAGTTTCGAATCGTCCAACGACTTCCGTCTCCACTTCGGTCTGGGCGCAAGTACGACCATCGACAAGGTTGAAATCCGTTGGTCTGATGGAGCCAAAGAGACCTACACGTTGCCCGGCGTAGATCGCTACTTCGCCATCGAAGAAGGCAAGGGCCTGGTACCGAGCGTGTATGACGCCATCGCCGCCCAATCGCACTCCAAGTCCTCCACGGCGCAAAAAGGCAAGTGAGACGGAATCGATGAGAAATGCTCGACATATCGCGGGTTTGTTTGCCGGCGTATTCCTGGCTTCCCACTGGATCATTCCAGTCCGGGCCCAGCAGGACAATGGTCCCCCGGCAGCCTCGCTGACACCTCCGCCTGCTTACACGCCGCGTCCCAAAGGTGCGCCGCCCCTGGAAGACACGCCCGCCGAGCGCGACGCCATCAGGCGATGGAAAGCAAAAGCCGAGCTTCGGCTGGAAACCGATCGCAAAGCCTATAACGCCCAGGTAACTCCAACCTATAACTTCCACTATGGCCCCAGGAACCCTTTCCTTCCCGGCAATGTCCAGGTGCAGGGCGAGGGGTTTCTTCAGCCCGGTGCATATCCGAGCGCCGAGTATTGTGGAACCTGCCACCAGGAGGCCTACAGCCAGTGGCGCCAGGCATTGCACTCCAACGCCTTCCGCACGCCCTTCTATCGGACCAGCGTGAATCTGCTGATTCGCGATAAGACGCGAGGCATCGCTTTTGCGCGCCATTGCGATAGCTGCCACAACCCCATCGGCGTGCTGGGCGCAACCCTCACTGAGGATTCCAAGGTCGACCGCGCCAAGTTCGATTCCGACGGCCTCACCTGCACCACTTGCCACTCGGTCATCGGCCTGGATTCGACCAATGGGAACTCCAGCATCAAGATGGGGGTACCGTCGGTCATTGTGGACGAGAACGGCGAGCGCATCCCCGGCGAAGTGCCATTCGACATGATCCTCCGCCATCCCGAGCGTCACTCGGCGGCTGTCATGCACGATTTTCTGCATAGGCCCGAGTTCTGCGCCGCCTGCCACAAGGCCAACCTGCCGGCTCCGTTGAACGATTACAAATTCATCCGCGCCTTTACTGCCTTCGACGAGTGGCAACAATCGAAATTCTCGCATCGCAATCCGCTCACTTTCTACACCGCGGACTTCACCACCTGCCAAAGCTGCCACATGAAGCGCAACGCCGTCACCTTGCCCGACTACGGCGCCAAGGACGGCACCCTCGTTTCCCATCGCTGGCTGGCCGGCAACACCGCCGTGCCTTTCTACTATGGCTTCGACGAACAGCTGAAAAAAACCATCGAATTTCTGCGCAGCGGGAACTACCTCAATGTCGATATATTTGGAATCGAGAAAGCCGGCAGCGAGAAACTCCTCGCTCCTCTGGGCAAAGTACCCTTTAGCCTCGCCCCCGGCGATATCGTCGAAGTCTACGTCGTCATCCAGAACAAAAACATCGGCCACTCGCTCATTCCCGAAGTCCGCGACCTCTATGAGGCGTGGGTCGAGTTTACGGCGACAGATTCAAGCGGCAAGGAGGTTTACCACAGCGGCTTTCTCCAGCCCGACGGCATGCTCGATCCTCGCGCCCACAGCTTCACCAATCGACCCGTCACCGACGAGGGCGAGTTTGTCGATAACCATAAAGTCTGGACGATTCATTCCGTGGCGTATGATAACAGCATCCAGGCAGGCCGTTCGGTTCTTGTGCGCTACCAGTTCCGCATGCCGGCGGACCTAAACGGAGCTGTTACTGTCACCGCCAAGGTCAACTACCGCCACTTGCGCCAGAGTTATCTCAATAACGTCCTCGGCGCCGATCATCCGGCGTATCCCGTTGTCGAGCTGGCATCGCGCAGCCGTGTTCTCCGGATCGGCGAAAACCAGCCCGAACCCGCTCAGGCGAACGACAACGCTGACTGGATGCGCTGGAACAATCTGGGCATTTCGCTGCTCGATCAATCCCAATACATGGAAGCCGTCGGGGCCTTTGGCGAGGTCGTCAAGCTGCGCCCTGACTATGCTGATGGTTACACCAATGTGGGGCTCACCGAGATCGTGTGGGAGAAATACGGATCCGCCCGCAAGGCGATCAACAGGGCGCTCTCCATCGATCCGCGCAGCGCCCGGGCAATTTATTACGATGGCCTGCTCGAGCGTCGCGCCGGCAATACGGCAAAGGAGATTGCGGACTTCAGCAAGGTTGTCGAAATGTTCCCTGAATCGCGCGATGGCCGCCGCGAGCTAGGTATCAGCTACTACCAGAACAACGATAACGCCCGAGCGCTGGAGCAGTTTCAGGCTTTGCAGAAAATCGATCCGGACGATCTGGCAGCTCACTACAACCTGTCCATCCTGTACCGTCGCATGGGCAAGCCTGATGAAGCCCGGGAGCAGCAAGCAATGTTTGTGGATAAGAAGGTCGATCCCGGTGCGCCCACTTACTCGCTCAATTATCTCCGCATCCATCCGGAGATCTCCGCCGAAAGCATTCCCTGGCACATTCACTCCGACATGATGGCAGAAACCCCAGGCGGGAAAAATGGCAAGTAACCTGATCCCCGTATTGATCCGTGCAAAAGTACTTCGCTGCCTTCTGGCGCTGTTCGTTGTTCTCGTTTTCGCCGCTCGCGGCCAAGCGAAGAACAACTGCCCATGGATGAACGAAGCCACTGCCTCCGGACTGCTGGGTGGCGATGCGGTGGGCGAGTTTACCGACGTCGCGGCTGGCAAGCCCGCCTCATGCATCTTCACGCAGGCAGGCGCCAATTTCACGCGCGCGCTGCGCATCACGGTCCAACTGACTCCGGACACGCACATGCATTTTGAGACCGCGGCCCAGGCGTGCGCAAAGAACGCCTCTCCGCTCGAAGCCATTGGCAATGAAGCATCGATGTGTACGCTGGACAATCGCGGCACCGGACTGACCCAACTGGTGGTTGGCCGCGTCCGCGATCAGCTGTTCACCATCACTTTCAACACCACCCTCAAAGACGACCCGATCCTCACGCGTATGAGCTTGAAAGAGAGAGCATTTACAGCGGCGGAACAGGTGGCCGGCAATCTTTTCTGATCATCGCCCAAACCGTTCGCCGATCAGCCTGAGCGCTTCGGCAGCCGTGGCGATTGCGCCCTCCAGCTGCGCATCTTCGACGGCGCGCAGCATCTGCTTGAACTCGGGCCCGGGCGCGTACCCGGCCGCAATGAGCTCTCGTCCCGTGATCAGCGGTTGGGGACGCATGGTCTCCTCCGGCATCGTCAGCCATCGCTCGCGCGTAAACTGCCAGTGATCGAGGTTGCCGCTGCCGGCCAGACAGTCCATGCGGTGCAGGGCCAGATGCTCGTCGAATTTCTCCAGCCGGAAAAAACGCTTCAGCGTGGAAGCCTTCATGCGCATCGTATCGGCAAAGCGCATGTGATTTTCCACCAGCGCCAGCACCTGCCGCGTTTCCTCATTCGAAAAGCGGAAGCGGCCCAGAATCTGGGCCGCCATGGCGACGCCCACCTCCACGTGGCCGTCGAAGCGAATCCGGTCGGGTGCTCTCCGGAAGGTCGATGGCTTGCCCACGTCGTGGAGAAGCGCGCCCCAGGCCAGCGTGGGGCTCGAGTTCTGCGGCAACTGCGCCAGCAGCCCCAGCGTATGCACCCACACGTCGCCCTCAGGGTGGTACTCGGCCGGCTGCTCGACACCTTTCATGCGTGCGACCTCAGGCAGCACCTGAGTCAGCAGCCCGGTCTCATCCAGCAGTTCAAACGCCCGGCGTGCACGGCCTTCGGTGAGCATCTTGGTCACCTCATCGCGCACACGCTCGCGGCTCACCGAGGAGATCCTGCCGGCCAGCGCGCCGATCGCCCGGGCTGTCTCAACTTCCAGCTCAAACCCGAACCGCGCCGCGAAGCGCACGCCGCGCAGCATCCGCAAGCGATCTTCCTCAAACCGTTCGGCCGCATACCCAATCGCGCGCACCACGCCCGCCTCCAGGTCAGCCAGGCCGCCCACAAAGTCAATCACCTTGCCGCGCAACTCGGTCGCGTCTTCGAGGGCGTCTGCGGCCGCCGGCGCATCCAGCAGCAGCCCGTTGATCGTGAAGTCGCGCCGCCGCACATCTTCTTCGGGGCTGGTCGTATATCGCACCGCGTCCGGATGGCGCCCATCGGAGTAGGCTCCGTCGGACCGGAACGTGGCCACCTCGGTCACCACAGGCTCTGCCCGTTTGAGATCACCTTCTGCCTCGCTGACCGCGCCTTCCCTCGCCAAGGAGTCCACAAGCACGACGCCGAAGTGCGCGCCCACCGCAAACGTTCTGGCAAACAGGTCCAGCACCACGTTGGGCCTGGCACTGGTGGCAACGTCGTAGTCGCTCGGCTCGTGCCCCAGCAAAAGGTCGCGTACACAGCCACCGGCAAGGTAAGCTTCATACCCCGCCTCACGCAGTCGCTCCAATACTGCCAGTGCCGCTTCGAGATGTGCTCTGGATCGGAGCATGCTTGCTTCTATTCTCTCTCTCAGCCCTCGGGCATCGCTCTTAGCTGATAAAACGATGCAGGAGGTCTCGTCCAGCAATGGCGTTCGAACCATTCCTGCCCGAAGCCGCTCAACGGGCCCGCTAAACTGGATCAATGAGCCGCGGCCTCATTCTCGCCATCGAATCTTCCTGCGATGAGACCGCTGCCGCCGTTGTCGAGCGCGGCGCGCATACGCTTAGCTCCGTGGTCGCCTCGCAGATTGCCATGCATGCGCGCTACGGCGGAGTGGTGCCGGAACTGGCTTCCCGCGAGCATTTACGCGCCGTGGTTCCCGTGGTTCGACGAGCTTTGGCCCAGGCCGGCATTGCGCTCTCTGATCTCGACGCAATCGCCGTCACCTCGGGTCCAGGCCTCGCCGGCGCACTGCTGGTCGGGATTACGTACGCCAAAGCTCTGGCCTTTGCTGCCGGGTTACCGCTGATCGCCGTCAACCATCTGGAAGGCCACATCCACGCCGTCCTGCTCAAAGAGCGCGAAGACCTCCGGCAGCCAGCGGTCTCCCCAGCTGCCGGTGCCCCGGGTCTCGCTTCAGGGCTCGCTCCAGCTCCGGCTGTTGAAACCGGGGAAAGCGAGACTCCAGACAGCCACCCTGCTCTGGCGCTTGTCGTCTCCGGCGGCCACACCCATCTTTACCTCGCCCGCCCGGTTGCCGGCGCCTGGCAGTACACCCTTGTTGGCCGCACACTGGACGATGCCGCCGGCGAGGCCTATGACAAGGTCGCCAAGCTTCTCGGCCTCGGCTATCCCGGAGGCCCATGGATCGACGTTCTGTCACCGTTCGGCAACCCGCGCGCCGTCCCATTCGCCTTTGCGCAGATCAAGACCAAGCTCCACCTGGCCGGCAAAGCGCCAAGGACCAAAGCCGCCCGGACCGCGCCCATAGCGGATCTTGACCCTCACTTCCTGTTTTCGTTTTCGGGAATCAAAACCGCCGTGCTGCGCCACGTGGAACTGCACAATCTGCGCTCTGAAGCCGAAGCCCGCGCCACGCGGCTGTTCACCGGCGCGGATCGACCAGAGCGGCCGAGCGTTGAGGATGCGAGGGCTGCCTCGAGCCAGCAGACGCTCGACCTGATCGCCAGCTTTCAGCACGCAGTGGTTGGCGACCTGCTGAAAAAGACCTTTGCCGCTGCTGAAGCCCTCGCTGTGCGCCGCGTCCTGGTTGCCGGCGGAGTCGCCGCCAACCGCGAACTCCGCGCCCGTTTCACCGCCGAGGGCGCACGACGCGGCGTCTCCGTTTCGTTCCCGACCCTTGCCCTGTCCACCGACAACGCCGCCATGATCGCCGCTGCCGCATGGCCGCGATTTCTCGCCAGAGACTTCGCGCCGGCAGAGCTCTCCGCTGACCCCTCGCTGGCTCTGGGCGTTTGAGATCATCCTGGGACTGAAATCCTGGCGAACGCAGCGGTTCATTCAGCCTCTGAAAATCCTGATCAGCTCCTGCGCTTGGCCGCCGGGCAGATCCTGCCTTGAAAACCGGGTCCCCGCAGGCCAGGCTCCTGCAGGCCAGATTCCAGCAGGCCAGGTCCCGCTCTGGCCATCCCGTGCCCCGCTGACGCATAATCGCTGAGTATCGCAATCGAAGTGTCACGGAGCCAACGGATGCGCATTGTGGGCAACATTCTCGGCGGTCTCATGATCGCTGTCGGGATCATCTGGATCCTGCAAGGCGTCAACATCCTGCCGGGCAGCTTCATGACTGGCCAGATCGCCTGGGCCTGGCGCGGCACATTCATCGCGATCCTCGGTGTCCTGCTGGTATGGTTCGTCAACCGCAGGCGACGCTGACTCCCAGCTGCGCCTGGCGGCTCCCCTCCCAGCTGCGCCTCCCAGCTGCGCCTGGCGGCTCCCCTCCCAGCTGCGCCTGGCGGCTCCCCTCCCGGGTCGCCCCCCCTCGCCTTGCTACAATCGGTAAGTCCTTGAGCCTCCGCCTATCTGCCCGTTTATGAGCCAGCCGTTAAGCCCGCAAGCGATGACCGTTCGCCTCTTCAACACCCTCACTGGAGCAGTCAACCCCCTCGTTCCCATCGACGGCCGGACGCTGCGAATGTACGCCTGCGGACCCACGGTGTACGACTACGGCCACATCGGTAACTTCCGCACCTTCTTACAGATAGATATCCTGCGACGCTTTCTGCTGCTCACCGGAACCCGGGTGCGGCACGTCATGAACATTACCGACGTCGACGACAAAATCATCCGCAACGCCGCTGCCCAGCGCCTTCCCATCGCCGAATATACGGCGGGCTACGAGCAGGCCTTCTTTGAGGATCTGGACTCACTCCGCGTCGAGCGCCCGGAAATCATCGCCCGGGCTACCGAGCACATTCCCCGCATGGTTGATCTGATCGAGAAACTGGCAGCCATTGGCGCGGCCTACCAGACCGAGGACGGTTCCTGGTACTTTCGCCTGGCCTCATTCCCGGAGTACGGCAAGCTCAGCAAAAAGGATTTGAGCGGCATAGAAGACGGCGCGCGTGTGGACGTGGACGAGTACGAAAAAGACTCGGCCCGCGACTTTGCCCTCTGGAAAGCTGCCAAGCCTGGCGAGACCTCGTGGGATACCGCCATCGGCCGCGGCCGGCCCGGCTGGCACATCGAGTGCTCCGCCATGGCCATGGAATACCTGGGCGAGAGCTTTGACCTGCACGGCGGCGGCGAAGACCTCATGTTTCCGCATCATGAAAACGAGATCGCGCAAAGCGAGTCGGTGACGCACAAGCCTTTTGCCCGCCATTGGATGCACGTCCGCTTCCTGCTCGTCGATGGACGCAAAATGTCCAAGAGCGAGGGCAATTTCTACACCCTGCGTGATCTGCTGCTGAAGGGCTACAAAGCCTCGGCAATTCGTCTGGCGCTGGTTTCCGTGCCCTACCGCCATCAGCTGAATTTCACCTTCGATGGCCTCACCGAAGCTACCAATGCGATCGAACGCCTGCGGACCTTTTCGCAGCGTCTCCGGGGAGCCAGGCTCGAGCCCGGCGAAACTCCCGCGCTTCAGACCGCTGTCGGAACCGCGCAGACCGATTACTTTGCCGCGCTGGCCAATGACTTGAACACGGCCGAAGCCCGCGCGCCCATCTTCGACCTGATCCGCGCCGCCAACACCGCCATCGATCAGGGCCAGCTTCTGGCCGGCGATCGCGAGGCGATTCTCGCCGTGCTGGCCAACTTTGACGCGGTTTTCGACGTGATTGCCGATCACGACGCCGAGCCCACCCGCCGCGCCCTGGAATGGGCCGCCCAAGCGGGCCGCACGGCCGACGTGGCGCCCGAACTGCTGGCCCAGCAATCGCTCAGCGACGAAGCCATTGACGCGCTGGTTGTCGAACGCACCCAGACCAAGCGCCAGCGCAACTTCGCCCGCGCCGACCAGATCCGCAACGAACTGGCCGAAAAAGGAGTCGTGATCGAAGATTCAAAAGACGGAGTCCGTTGGAAGCGCAAGTGAGTCTATAGAGTCAGCACCCCTAAGAGCCAGCCGTCGTTTGGGCAACAGGCGAAACGCTCAAGCTCGGCAAATCATAAACGAAATGTCCGACCTTGCTCGATGGTTTGAATCGAGAAATGGCGATCTTAAGAACCTCCCTACCATCCCATTTGCTATTGATTCGCCCGCTTGCATTTACTGCTATAGAATCCGGTGCAGCAGGAGAGCCACCATGGAAGCCAACGAAGTCCAGGAACTGAAAGAACATGCCGAACAGGGGGGCGAGAGGGCCATGCGCCCGGTCGCCTTCACCATGAGCGTGGTCGCCGTTCTGGTGGCCATTACCACCGTTCTTGGCCATCGCACCCACACCGAGGCCGTCCTCGATCAGAACAAGGCCACCGACCAGTGGAATTTCTACCAGGCGAAGAAGATTCGCGCCAACGACACCCAGCTGGCCGCCGATCTGCTCAGCGTGGTCGCCCTCGCCGACAAAGACGCGGCTGCCAATATTACCAAATCCTACGCCGACCATCAGGCCAAGTGGGCCGATGATCTGAAGCAAGAGCAGCAGAAGGCCGAGGCGCTTGAAACCACGGTGGGGCGTGCCGAGGTCCGCGCCAATCGTTTCGATCTGTCCGAAGCGCTGCTGGAGATTGGCCTGGTAATCAGTTCCGTCACGCTGCTCACCCGCGCCAAACCCTATTGGTATCTGGGCATCCTGTTCTCCCTGGGCGGCGTCGTTTCGGCCTTAACCGTGCTCTTCCTGAAATAGAAGAACTTCCGTCTACCGGGAGCCTCAATTCCTCACGCAGATTGCCTCTTGCTCTTGGCATGGACCTCGGAGGTGGTCAGCAGGAATACGGCCACCACGATCGAGGCCATGCCTGCAAACTCGGCTGCCGCGGGCCGTTCGTGGAGCAGGAAGATTCCCAAAAGTACGGCCACTACCGGGTTGACATAAGAATGCGACGAGACCTTGGCTACCGGGACGTGCTCGAGCAGGTAGATGAAACTTGTATAGCCCAGCAGCGACCCTCCGGTGATGAGCCAGGCCAGCGAGCCAACTGCGCGGACCCCCAGGTGGAATTGCGGCCACTGGCCCAGCGCAGTGCCCAGCAAAGTCGAGAAAGCGCCGGCCGCCAGCATCTGCCAGGCAGCGGCCACAAAGCTGTTGACCGGCAGCCTCGATCGCCGCGACACAATGCTCCCTACCGTCCACGAGAATGCGCCGGCCAGCAGGACTCCGAGCGCCAGCAGGAGCGAGCGGTCGCCGGCGAGGCCGGAACGAAGCGACGGCAACAGCAACGCGCCGAGTCCCACGAAGCCAAGTGCCATGCCCAGCCAGCCGCGCACGGGGAGTGGTTCGCCTCCGGGAAGCAGCATCTCAATGAGTGCAACGTAGAGCGGGATCACCGCCAGTACCAGCGATGCAAACCCGCTGGAGACGGTTTTCTCGGCAAAAGTCAGCCCCACATTGCCGCCGCCCAGCAGCAGCAGGCCGATGAGGCCGAGCCGCAGCATGTTGCCTGCCGGCCAGAAGATCTGAAGGCCGCGCCAGCGGCACCAGAGGAGAAGAATGCAACCGGCGATGAGAAATCGCGTCCCGGCAAGAAGCAGCGCCGGCATCTCCGTGGCACCGATGCGGATGGCGGTATAGGTTGAACCCCAAAAAAAATACACGCTGGCAAAGGCCAGAACAATCGATGCCCCGCTGACGGGTTTCTTTGCGGGATGAACAGGCTCGAGAGCGGGATTCGCCATGGAGATGATTCCATCCTAGCCTGAGTGGGATGGGAGCGCTTCTCGGTTCTTGCGGCATTCTTTTAACCCCGGGAGGCTCAGGAAGGCATAAAGAATCTGTACGGAAGTCATACTGAAATTGTACAGAAGTTGTAAATTTGGGCTATTCTTAACGTAGCGGGTATATCCATGCGCTTGCGCTTTTCCAATACGAAGCTCCCTCGACCGGCGTTTGGGCGCTGGTCGCAGGTGCGCGAGCGCAGCTTCTGCCTCCGCCGCCATATGCATGCGCTGCCCACGCGCACTCGACCTAGCCTCTTCGGCGGCGATTAGTTCCCGGCTGCTGAAGACCCTCGTTCGTATGTTCGGACCCATTCGGTTTCTCTGATCCGGGTCCGCAGAAATCGATTGATCCCGCCTTTGGGATCCAGGGCCGTGCCTCATCCAGGTTCACGGCCGCACAACCGAATCTGCCGAGGAGAAAAGACGATGAACAAGCAAGAGCTATACGCCCAATACGGTCCCAAACTTCGCGGGCCTCTCCCCGGGCCCAAAGCCAGGGCCGCCGTCGAAGCCGACGGCCGCCTGATCTCGCCCAGCTATACCCGCACCTATCCGTTGGTGGCCAAGAGCGGCCGCGGCACGCGCATCACGGACATTGATGGCAACGAGTTTCTCGACTTTGCCGCCGGCATCGCCGTCACCTCGACCGGTCACTGTCATCCGGAGGTTGTTGCGGCCATCCAGAAGCAGGCCGCGGAATTGATCCACATTTCCAGCACGGATTTCTTCCATGAGCCTCTCACCGATCTGGCCGAGCGCCTGTCCGCCGTTGCCCCCATGCCCGGGCCGCACAAGTTCTTTTACGGCAACTCCGGCGCTGAGGCTGTGGAGTGCGCGCTGAAACTGGCTCGCTATCATACCGGGCGTCAAAACGTGATCGCGTTCTTCGGTGCCTTCCACGGCCGCACGATGGGTGCGCTTTCGCTCACCGCTTCCAAGGCCCAGCAGAAGCGCCGCTTCGGGCCGATGCTGCCCGGCGTCACTCACATCCGCTATCCCTACGCCTATCGCGGATGCAGCGGCGGCCCGGAGGAGGAAGAAGCCTTCAGCATGGGCTGCGCGCGCTACATCGAAGAGAAGCTGTTCAAGACAATTCTGCCTCCTGAAGAAGTGGCTGCCATCTTCGTCGAGCCCATTCAAGGCGAGGGCGGCTATGTCGTCGCGCCGACCAATTTTCTGCGCGAACTGCGAGCCATTTGCAACCGCCACGGCATTCTGCTGGTGGCCGACGAGGTGCAATCGGGCGCGGGCCGCACGGGCAAATGGTGGGCTATCGAGCACTCCGGCGTGGAGCCGGACATCGTCTGCATGGCCAAGGGAATTGCCAGCGGCATGCCGCTCGGCATCTGCATGAGCCGCGCCGAAATCATGGATTGGATGCCGGGCTCGCACGCTTCCACCTTCGGCGGCAATCCCATTTCGATCGCCGCCGCGCTCGCCACGGTCGACGTGCTGGAGCGCGAGGGCATCGACAACGCGGCCAACGTCGGGGAGTTCATCCTGGATCGGCTGCGCGGCTGGAAGCACACCCATGCGCTGGTGGGCGACGTTCGCGGGCGCGGCCTGATGATCGGCATCGAACTGGTGCTCGACAAGGCCACACGCGCACCGGCAGCCGCGCTGCGCAATCAGGTCGAGAGTCTGGCTTTTGAAAAAGGCCTGATGATCCTTGGCTGCGGAGAGACTTCACTGCGTCTCTGTCCGCCACTCGTCGTGAGCAAGGAAGAAGCCGAGGTCGCGCTCGACATTCTGGAAGAGGCTCTTACGCAAGTGGAGAAAGAGCACGCTCAGGCACACACGCTGGAAGCTGTGACCGCCTGAGCGGACAACAGCTCAACACAAATGTCCATTGCGATCAGAATGGAGCAAACCACAATGCGGCCTGCGGCTTGAATCAGCGGCAGGCCGCATTGTTTGTTTTGGCCCATGAGAATGGCTCGCAGGGCGACGGACTCCCCCCCGGGATCGCCTGGGGCGGTTGCCTATCGATTTGCTGGGCGTGAAACCCCCGTTGCCGCTTCACGCCCAGCTACTGATCGGCAGGTTTAGCTCTTCGCGTCTTCAAATTCCCCGTGCCACGCCATCTGGATTGCTTCCAGCCTGCCCTCGCTGGATTTTGCCGGGTCGTCGGCGAACCCCGGAAGTTCCGTCACGTAGCGATGCAGATCCGTGAAACGGATCGTCAACGGGTCAATGTCAGGGAATTTTTCCTGCAGCTGAATGCCGATCTCTTCGGCATCGGTCCATAAAATTTCGCGCGGCACGTCTTGGTCTCCTTAGTCGTTGTCGAGCATCGTGATCAGTTCCTGCGCCCCATCCAAAAGATAAAACGCCACAAAGGTCATCGGCTCGGTTTTCGACCGGTTGCGGAAGCTGGAAATCACCTTCCCGGCAGGCTCATGAAAGGCCGAACCTGTCGGCAGCAGTTGCGCCGGCTGGCCTTCAATCTGGTATCCGGCAGTCCCCGCCACAATGTAGCCGACCACGGCGCAGGGATGCATATGCCGTCCTGTTTCCTGGCCCGGGGCGAAATGAATCTCGCGCACGTCCACAGCAGAAACCCTGCCGAGGCCGGTAACGACCTTCATCAGCTGCGTACGCTCGATGGTCTGCACGCTCATCGATCCTCTGCCAAGGGCAAATCTGCGCCCTACTTGCTCTCCACCATCGCGGCCGGTTTGCCTTCCTGAACGTAGTTGCGGTTCCACTTCGGAATCTCCACCACATAGTCGCCGGGCTTAGTGATTACCGCCTGGCAGCCCAGGCGCGACTCCAGCTGCTGATCGGCAGCCATGTCCATCCGGTCGAGCTCATCGTCATCGGCCTCGCTGACCCCCGTCTGGTCCTTGATCCACAGGTGGCACGTGGTGCAGGCGCATACGCCGCCGCAGGCGTGGTCGAGAAAGATATTGAAGTTCTCCGCCACATCGAGAAACGACATCGGCTTGCCATGGTGCTCATAAGGCAGCGTGCCAAATTCGAATTCCACGGACTTGCCTTCCGGCAGGAAGGTGACTCGCACCCGCTTGTCGGCGGGAATGACCTTCTGGTTTGCTTCGCTCATAAATTCCGTCCTTCCCTGCGCCCTGGCCCGCCTGCTGACTCCACAAACTCCGCTGAGCCCGCCTTCATTTGAACTCCGCACTGGCCATCGGATGCGGCGCAGTGACTGCCTGGCCCAGATCTTCGTTGGCCGCGTCCATGGTCTTGCCGCGGATGGCCGTGCTGACCGCTGCGTCCATCATCAACTCGGCAAAGCGCCGCGTGGCCTGGTCGAGCGCGAGCGTCGCATCGCGAATGGCCTTGTCGTCTTCGCCCAGCTTGATCGTGCGCAGCCGATCCTCGGCGGCGGCAATCCCCAGCTTCTCGTCGCCGCTCAACTGCGCCCATGCCGGACTTTGGGGAGCGCGTCCGAGCGCGGCCAGAATCGTCTCTGCCTCATTGCGCGCTTCAATCAGCAGCCGCTTGGCGAAGTCTTCTTCGGCGTGATCGAACGAATCGAGAATCATGTTCTCGACCTGCTCGTCCGTCAATCCATAGGTAGGCTTTACTTCGATCTTGGCGGCCTGGCCCGAGCGCTGTTCGCGCGCCGTCACCTTCAGGATGCCGTCGGCGTCGATGAGAAATTTCACTTCGATGCGGGGCAGCCCGGCGGACATCGGCGGGATGCCTTTCAGATCGAATCGCGCCAGCGAACGGCAATCGGCCGCCATCTCTCGCTCGCCCTGAACCACATGAATGGCCACGTTGGTCTGGCCCTCGACGCCGGTCGTGAAGTGCTCCGTGGATGAGGCGGGAATCGTCGAGTTGCGCTGAATGATCTTTGCCACGGTGCCGCCCAAAGACTCGATGCCCAGAGACAATGGCGTCACATCCAGCAGCAGCAACTCTTCGGTAGCCTGGGATGAGCCAGCCAGGATATCGGCCTGCACAGCTGCCCCCAGGGCAACCACTTCGTCCGGGTTGAGTTCGATGTGCGGCTTCTTGCCACGCACCCTGAGCCTGAACAGATCGTCAACCAGATGCCGCACCGCCGGAATGCGCGTCGATCCGCCCACCAGCACCACTTCGTCAATCTGTTCTGCCGTGATGCCCGCATCCGCCAGCGCCTGCTTGCAGGGCCCGACGGTGCGGTTCAGTACTGGCTCGATGAGCAACTCGAAAACGTCGCGCGGAATCTCGCGCTGATAGCGGTCGTCGTTCGGCAGCTCGATGTCGAACCGCGCTACCTGCTCGGCCGACAGGCTGATCTTGGCGTCAATGGCCGCCTTGCGCAATCCCTGCACGGCGGATGGATGCGCACGCAGATCAACGCCGTGCTCGGAGTAAATCTCGTCCAGCGCTATGGCCAGCAGGAGGTTGTCAATGTCGTCTCCGCCCAGGTGCGTGTCGCCGTTGGTCGACTGCACCTCGAAGATGCCGTCGCGCAGCTTCAGAATGGAGATATCAAAGGTGCCGCCTCCCAGGTCATAAACGGCAATCGTGCCTTCCTTACCACGGTCAAGGCCATACGCCAATGCGGCTGCGGTCGGCTCATTGACCAGCCGCAGCACGTCAAGGCCAGCCATGCGGCCTGCGTCCTTGGTAGCCTGGCGCTGCGCATCATTGAAGTACGCAGGCACGGTAATGACTGCCTGGGTGACCGGCGCGCCGAAGAACCGCTCAGCGTTCCGTTTGAGCTGGCGCAGCACGTAGGCCGAAATCTCCGGCGGCGTGAACTTCAGGTCGCCCAGCTGAATACGCGGTACTTCGCCGGCTTCTATGTCGTCGGCCAGGCGAAAGGGAAACAGCTTGAGCTCGCTCTGGATCTCCTCGAGCCCACGTCCCATCAGCCGCTTGACGGAGTAGATCACCCGCTCCGGCGTTTCAATCAATGCCCGCCGCGCCGTGTTGCCCACGGTGACCGAGGGCCTGCCGCCCTCCTCCGGGACAGGATCGAGCGCTACCACCGACGGCACCAGGTTGGAGCCGTCCACACCGGGAATCACCACCGGCCGATCGCCCTGCATATAAGCAACCAGCGAGTTCGTGGTTCCAAGATCGATTCCGACAATGCGTCCGTTCTGGTTCGATTCCGACATGTTCTCTGCTTAAGCTCCCAAAGTTTCGCTCACATCGCGGACCAGATTGCTGAGATAGCGGCGCCGGTCCAGAAGCGCCACCATGGTCTTTTGGGCAGCCGCGCGCGCAGCTTCATCCCCCCCGTCCCACACGCTCCACTGTGCGCGCAGGTCGTCATTCACCGCCGAAAGCAGGCCTTCGAAACGCGTCCTGGCAAGCTCCAGGTCACTTTGCAATGAAGAATTTCTCTCCCCGGACATGCGCTCGATGCGCATCTCTTCCAGCTGCATGTTCAGTTCGAAAACCTCTTCCAGCAGGTCGGCCGGAACGCGGGAGGGATCCTTTTGCCCCTTGCGATCCCTGCCGGCGTTCTCTTCGCCAATCTCCGCGCCTTCCAGCTTGAGCAGGTATTCGGTGCGGGTTACGGGATCTTTGAGCGTACGATAGGCATCGTTGAGCAGCGAGGAGCCGGCCAGGCTCCATGCGCGCTCCTGCTGGCTGGCGCGTGCGAAGCGGTCCGGATGCAGCTTGCGGCTGAGGCGGTGAAACTCCACCTCAAGAGCCGGCAGATCAACCTGAAACCCACGCTCCAGGTTGAAGACCTGGAAATAATCGCTCTCGCTCGCCGCGGCCTGGATCTTGCCACAGTGCGGGCAGAACAGCGCCGCGCCGGGGTGCTCCGCAGAGCACGACCAACAGGCAATCGGGACTGCGGAATCGACGACTTTGAACATACCTTTGGAACTCTTGGCGAAACAGAAGCCTCGGCCGGAAGAAACGCTCTACGAGGAGAACGACGAACCGCAGCCGCAGGAGCGCGAGGAGTTCGGATTGATGAAGTTGAAGCCCTGTCGCATCAAAGTCTCTTCGTAATCCAGAGTCATGCCATGCAGGTAGAGAAACGACTTGGGATCGACGAACACGCGCACGCCGTCAAAGTCATAAATGCGGTCCCGCTCGCGCGGACGCGTATCAAACTTGATGGAATAGGAAAGCCCGGAACAGCCGCCGCCCATCACGCCCAAGCGCAGGCCGCCCTCTTCAGGCGATACGCCTTCTTTGGCCATGGCCACGCGGATGCGCTTGACGGCGCGCTCGGTCAGCTGGAGTCCCTGCCCCGGGGCACCCGGTCCGGACTTGGCGGCCATCGGCTGCGGCGCAGCAGGCTGCGAGGGAGCCTGAAAGGCTCCCTCGGCCGGCTTCGATTCAATTGAAACCATATTCGACATGATCGCCTTAGCGTGACAACTGCGCTGCGTCGGCAGTCGCCATCGGCTCTGCCGTTACGCCGTTCTTTTTCTTCCAGTCGCCGATGGCCGCGCGAATGGCGTCCTCTGCCAGCACCGAGCAGTGAATCTTTACCGGAGGAAGCGAAAGCTCCTTCACGATATCCGTGTTCTTGATCTCCAGCGCATCGGAAACCGTCTTGCCCTTGATCCACTCGGTGGCCAGGGATGAACTTGCAATCGCCGAACCGCAGCCGAAGGTCTTGAACTTGGCTTCTTCAATCACCTGGGTCTCGGGATTCACGCGGATCTGCAAGCGCATCACATCGCCGCACTCCGGCGCGCCCACCAAGCCCGTGCCGACTTCGCTCGAGGCCTTATCCAGCTGCCCTACATTGCGGGGATTGTTGTAATGATCGATGACCTTGTCGCTGTACGCCATGGTGCCCATCCTTCTGCGGGGGAAGCCGCGGTACTTTGGTTTGATTCAGCAGATCGCCTGCTGAACTGAAATATTCGATCCAACTGCATCACCGGGTTGGATGCGTCTTCAAATCTGCGCGATTCCGGCTAGCAATCCGCCAGTTGTACGTAGCACGCATCACAACAACCAGAATCGCATCGGCAACCAGATCGCCGGGAACACCGAAGCGCCAGAAATCTGAGCCAAAGGACAGGAACTGGTGACGCAGAGACGGACTGAACGCCATATCCAGCGCGAAGGTCAAAGCGAGCATCGTGGCAAACAAAAGCCCCGCGATCGTCCAGCCCATCGGTTTGCCTGCCATCGACGCCCTCCGGCCGTTTAGTGCGCTGCCCACTGAATTTTGGTCAGGTCGATCCCTTCTTTGACCATCTCGTAAAGCGGGGAAAGCTCGCGCAGTTTCTTCACAATGTCGATCACTTTGTCGGCTACGTAATCCACTTCCGCCTGGGTATTGAAGCGGCCCAGCCCGAAGCGGATGCTGGAGTGGGCAACATCGTCTCCCAGTCCCAGGGACTTGAGTACGTAGGACGGCTCAAGCGTTGCCGAGGTGCAGGCAGAGCCGCTGGAAACCGCCACGTCGTTGATGCCCATCAGCAGCGATTCCCCTTCGACATACACAAAACTCATGTTCAGGTTGCCGGGCAAGTGATGCTCCATGCTGCCGTTGACATGGATATAGTCAAGCTCCGACTCCAGCTTTTTCTGCAGCCGGTCGCGCAGGCCGCGCAGGTAGGCCGCTTCCGTGTCCATCTCCTCGAAAGCAATCTCGCATGCTTTGCCCAAGCCCACAATGCCGGGGACATTGAGCGTTCCCGACCGCATGCCGCGCTCGTGGCCGCCGCCGTCAATCTGCGCCGCAATCTGTACCCGCGGGTTGCGCCGGCGAACATAGAGCGCGCCCACGCCTTTGGGCCCGTAAATCTTGTGCCCTGAAAGCGATAGGACGTCGATGTTGTCGGCGATCACGTTCACGGGCACCTTGCCCACTGCCTGGACCGCGTCGGTGTGGAAGATCACACCCTTCTCATGGCAAAGCCTGCCGATCTCGCGGATCGGCTGCAACACGCCGATTTCGTTGTTCGCGGCCATGATCGAAACCAGGATGGTCTTGTCATCCATGGCCCGCTCCAGTTCCTCCAGATCGATCAACCCGTCCGCCTTCACCGGCAGATAGGTCACCCGATAACCATACTTCTCCAGGCGCTTGCAGGTATCGAGCACCGCCTTGTGCTCGGTGGCCTGGGTAATGATGTGGTTGCCGCGCTCGCGATACATCTCGGCAATCCCCTTGATGGCCAGGTTGTTCGATTCCGTGGCGCCAGAAGTGAAGATAATCTCCTTTGCCGTGGCCCCAATCAGCTTGGCAATCTGTTCGCGCGCCGTTTCCACCGCTTGTTCCGCTTCCCAGCCAAACGAGTGATTGCGGCTGGCCGCATTCCCAAACTTGCTGGTGAAGTAAGGAAGCATCGCCTCCAGCACCCGCGGATCCAGCGGGCTGGTGGCATGATTATCCATGTAAATCGGCAGGCTTACGCCTGCGGGTACTTCCACGTTGCTCGCAACTGTAGCCATTTTTCAGCACTCCATCTTGAATCGTTGCTCGACTCCGCTTGCCGCGGAACAATCCTTGTTGAACTACCCATACTTCTTCAGAGGGTGAGCGTTACCAGCCCCTGCGCGCTATGCGCCACCGCATCCGGCTGTTCGTACTCCGCCAAGTCCTGAATACTGATGCTCTTCAAGACCCCGGCGATGGTGTCGTTAACACGCGCCAACGGCTCTTTGATGGTGCAACTCGGCGTCAGGTCGCAGTTCTTTGCCCCCTTGGTGCAGGATGTGATGAAAAAAGGCCCATCGATGGCCAGAATCACTTCGTAGGCTGAAATCCCGCGCGCATCCCGCGCCAGCGCATAACCGCCATTCATGCCGGCATGAGACCGCAGCAGTCCGCTTTTGGTCAAAGACTGCAGGATCTTGGCCAAAAGCTGCGCCGGAATCCCGTACGCATCGGCCACATCCTTGGCGCTGAGCGCAGACATTTCCGGGTGCTCGGCAAGATACTTGAGCGCCATCAATCCGTAATCGGCCTTCTTGGTCAGCTTGAGCATGTGAATATCCGACTTCTTCAGTCCGTATTCAGTATACGGCCGTTTCTGTCGGTGATTCAAGCGTAGTCTGGAATCGTTTCAGTGCGGTTTCGGTTCCCGCCCCGGCCGGGAATTTTCGCCCGCTAAAAAGATTCACCAAAAACCCGTTTCAAATTATTGAAAAGACCGCTACAATCTTGCGGAAAGAGAAGTTTATCTCAACCAATTCGAGCGATGGCAACCATCTGCAAGCATCCTAGGGTACGTATCGTTTCCCGGCATGAAGACACTGAGTTTGTCGAGTGCCTGGAGTGTGGCGAGGTCTTTGACTCCGAGGAGTTCCGCGACATGGAGATTGAAGAAACCGCTGAACCCACGGACGTCCTGGAAGCGGACGTTCTGAAAGACGAGTAGATCCTCAGAAGGCTATAGGGATCGGGCTCCGGGGGCCGCGGTGCCCGTGCGGCGTGAGACCATCCACGCGTAGTGCAGCCCTGAAACCACAGTCAGGAGCATGGTTGCGTCCAGCGCCATCATTCGGACCCATGCCACCCAACTGGCCGCTGTCAGCTGCTGCAGCAGCACTGCGGCCACTGCGGCTACCTGCACCAGAGTGTTGGCCTTGCCAAAGATGCTGGGGCGAAACTCCCGTCTGCCTGCGGCCGCGTAGAGCAGCGCCGCTACCACCAGGATTCCTACGTCCCGGCCAAAAACCATCACCGTTACCCGCGCCGGAATCAACCCCTTGTGCATCAGCACCAGGAACAGAGTACTGAGCATCAGTTTGTCGGCCACCGGGTCAAGGTATTGGCCCAGCATGGTCCGCTGCTTCAGCAGCCGGGCCAGCGTGCCATCGAGTGCGTCCGTGAGCCCAGCCACCAGAAACAGGTAAAAACTCAGCCGGTAGCGGTTCTCAAGGATCGCCGTCACCAGAAACGGAGCCAGGCAGATCCGCGCCAGCGTGAGCAGGTTGGGCGCATTGCGAAGCGGATTCAAACGCAAGTTGGGAACTTCGGACATGGAAGATTCAATCGGACCGGAGGCAAAACACCGCACCAAGGACTCCCTCAGACCGCGGTCTGGAGGCCTTTGAGCCCAAAAAACGAATTTGCACCGCGACCCCCGATACAGCTCTTCGCGTCCCTTGCGGCAAGGATGTACGGCAATCAAGTGTTCCGCTTTCGTGAATGATCGTACAGCATCCGCGCAACCAGGCGACAGGGCGACAGGCTCACCTATCTCTCCGGCCCCGATGCTGATAAACTAGTTCGAGTAGCGTTACAGGCGCGTAGCTCAGTTGGTTAGAGCGCTTCCTTGACACGGAAGAGGTCGCTGGTTCGAATCCAGTCGTGCCTACCACTTTTAAATATAAGAAAATAAAAGATTTAAGAGTGAATCAGAACGGCAAATCTTTACCCCGAAAATCCAGAATACGACACACGTACGACACAGAGCTCGTCCGTGAGCGGCGCTGAAGTTCCTGCCCGTTCCCACCAGTTTTACTCCACCCCTGACGCGCGCTCCGTCGCATAGATATTCATTGATCGCCGCTAATGCATCCTGGTTCTGCTGCCCACGCGTGTCGGTGGCCGCGAAGAATGGGGCCCTTTTGGCAGGATTGTGGCCCTGCTTCCGCTGGCAGCAACTACTTCCGGCATTTCCCCGCGCAGCGGGCCGGACGATTCGTTTTTGTGCTCTTCTTTGCAGCGTAGCTCGCGAACGGTCAAGCCGCCGGTGCGCTAACCTGCCAGCCTGGTGATGTTTCCGCTGACATCAACCACTGGCAGAGTGGTCCTTGTGGTCCGCCATTGTGGCCCCTTCGCGCACTGCCACCAACACCCATGCGTTTGCGGCGGAGCCCCACCTTCAGGTGAAACAGGTCCACAGCGCCGAATTGTGTCACCGCGAAGATCGTCCCATCCGGTGTCAGAGCCACCTTAATCGGCTGCGAGCCCATCGACCGTAGCAGCGCTCCGCCTGCCTTCGCCAGACCGTACCGCACGACCAGCATCTGTGGGAGAGATCGCCTGAGGATAATTCGTGGGCAGCGCGTCTACTTCCATCCGGGTCTTTGGGCGACACTTGAGTCAAACCCAACCAAACCTTCCGGGAACTGCCGCAAACGCGATAGCAATTTTTCCCAGTTCGCCAATAGAAAATCCAAGTCAATCCAGCGAAGCCGCTTCAAACAACTGCCGCATTTCTGGTGGAGGTATTACTTTCGTGCAATGCATTTTCCCGTCCAGTATGGCTAGTGTCCTGGACGAAAAAGGGTTTCAATCGTTTTATCAGGGAGAAATTTCCTGTTTTGAAATTGCATAAACGAGGAATCACCTATGAATAACGGAGATGATTCGCATTTCGAAGGGGATGATGAGCCGCCCTCGAAAGGCGAACACGATGACACAATCATGCGCCTGCCCGAGGTAATCAGATACATGGACGACACGTACGACGACATCATGATGCGCCTAGCCGACGTGATGCATGTTACCGGGCTTTGTCGCAGTTCGGTCTATCAACTCATGGGCGAGGATCGCTTTCCTCGAAATCGGAAAGTGCGGAATATATCTGTGTGGTCGCGGCGCGACATCAAGACCTACATCAGGATCATTCTCGCTGGCGGCGAGTATCGCGCCTCGGTCTATCAGCGCAGCAACTACAGTGATCCGCTGAGTGCATCAGTGCCTGGCCGAGATGATGCAACTGCAGCCACCACTCTGAAGAGATAGCTTGTGGTCAGTTCATCCAATCCGCAGCACGCATTTGATTTCGGTATAGTTGCCGAATCCGCGAAGAGCTTCGCGAACTCAGATGTCCATGCCCCCGAGTCAAATGGTGCCACAGAGCATGGAGCGACGGTCGAAGCATCTAGATCTCACACGCAGAGCGGTCGACAGGGCGACCAGCCGAGCAAGTCTATGCCGATGCCTAACCAGGCTACTTCGAGTGACCGCGCAGAACTGGCGAACTCGTTCCTCAGTTTTGAGGAGATGGACCGTATTGCCCGCGAGAAGCTGCAGGTGATTGGCCAGGCTCAGGCTGTGTTGCGCGAGGCATTCCGAGATCTTGATCCCATTTTTGTCCAGATGCGGGCGATGCTTTCGCAGCGCGGGGAGAATCGTGTGCCGGAAGATGAGACGAATAAACTGCCCGGTATCAAGAAGTGGTGGACGCAGCTCTGTGAGGAATACGGCGTAAACTTCTCGTTCCGCGGCTTTCAGAAACCTCGGTGGTCACCTCAAAAGCGGCCATACGTGGTCACTCAAAAACCAGCCAACGGGATTGGCCAAAGACCTGATGGTTTTTCCCAGCCTTGGTCGTTTCGAGCGACTTCACTTGCTCGCGGACGATTTCGTGTTTGTGCCCTGTTACCTTTGGTGAGGCTCTATGGCAGGAGACATCTGGAGTAAGACTCGCGACGACGCCGGGCGTTTTTTGCCTGGCATCCACATCGACTTGGCTCTTGTCACTTTGGCCGGTTTTCAGGTGCCCCTCTATGGCCGGTTGTGGGTGACCCCCAAGGGCCAAGGCGCCGGCCACCCTAAAGACGTATCGCAATGACTGGCACGACTTCGAGTCCTGGTGCAACGCGCACCAGATGCGGTCACTTCCAACAACTCCCGAAACGGTGGCCATCCACATAACCGACCGCGCTCATTAAATGGTTGCCTTGGGACGATCTGGACGTCAATCTGACCGGACCACCCACACTTGGGACACGTCGCTATTCCGGTGCTGGTCTGATGGAGATCTAATTTCGCCAAATTGTGCTCGTAGGTGGCAAGAGAAGTAAATGCCGATCTCCCGGCTACTCAAGCGACTGGCATATAGCTTCCGCCTGCCATTACATTTATCAGGCGATGGCGTCGATTCCGCGAACGGATGCCAGAGTCAGCAGCTTTGCCGCGGGTCCGCTCGGAATTTTTTCGCCGCGCTCCCATTTGCTGACAACGCCAACCGTGACGTTCAAATGAGCGGCAAAAACGGCCTGGCTTACATCGGCTTTGGCGCGGATGCGTTTGATAGCGATCGGGCTCAGCTTACGAATGGGAGTCAAGCAAGCCGCATCGAATTTCCGCATAGTCTTTTTGTCGATCATGCCGACGCGGTAGAGATCGCTGACATTCTCGTGAAGAGCCGCCATTGCTTTGCTTTTGTAGGTCTTAACCATTTTGTCCTCCTTCTCGGGGCCGGATAATCTCGACCAGAACCCTGTCCTTTACGAGTTTGGTCATCTGCAAATCCGAGTATCCGAGATATGATTTTGCGACATCCCGATACGCCTTTAATTCGTTGGGCTTGATGTTTTCCATGTCCTTCTTTTCCCAGGCAAACATCAGGATCGCTCGACTCCCGATCTTCAAGGCGATCAGAACCCGGCCGCCGCCACGAGATCCCTCCCCTGGTCTTGCGATTCGGTACTTGTACAACCCGCCGCCCAGATCCGCGTCGGGTTGAGAACGCACAACATCCCAGATTCCCTCGTCTGGGATGCGAAACCTACGGGAAAACCGGACGACATCCTTAAACGCAAACACGCGAAGCTGCGCCGGAGGCGTATTCGACATTGCGTTTATTGTAGCACCCGGGACCATAATTTCAATAGCCTCCTGAGTATTGCGTTGTGGCAAAAGATTGAATGCGATTATTTCCGCCCGACTTCCCACGCCATGCGCGGTCAAGGGAAGTTTGCCTTTCTGCTCGATCTGGCGCCCCTGGCGTGAAGGGGCCGGCTCCGGTCGGCATAGAATGATTGGCATGGAGAACCTAGCCGAACTCGAAGAATGCCCAGCAAGTGAGACGTATCTCCCTTCATGCTTAGTGGAGGAAGATACGGGGATCGGATTCTGCCACTGCGGTAAACGGCAGGTGCCGGTTTACCAGGAAGACGGCCATTGGGTTTTCGATTGGCATCCGGTGAGACCTGATCCGAGGCCGTACATGGAAGTACTGCCGCCGCTGAAGTGATCGAATCGTAGTTTGCTGGGCCTCCGGTTTGCCGGGTAGGCGATTCTCACGACGACGATCATAGAATTGGCGGCACTTTTGGAGATGCTTAATTCCCAAGGGCGTCCAATCTCACAAGTTCTCCCACTTTTCTTGGATTTTATAGGCGACCTCCCTCTAGTGACCTTTAATGCGTCCTTCGATATGGGATTCTTGCGCCAAGCCGCCAAAAAGCGCGGGTTATCTGTCCCCAATCCTTATACATGTGCGCTTCAAATATCACGGAAGGCTTGGCCGGATACCAGTCATAAACTTGTTGATCTCGCCAGAATTCATAATCTCCAGATGGTCGACAGTCACCGGGCACTGGGGGATTGCGGACGAACTGTGCATATTTTCATTCAGGCTGTCGAACTGCGGAGCGGCAAGATCCAGTGGTCAAATTAGTTTATTAGTTTCGGGTGCGGCTCCTTTCCGCCAAAAATAATCATGTAGTTAATAAGTCGTTTCATGGATGCGTGAAGTGTTGTCAGGAAGAAATGTGAGATTCAACAGCCATAGGCGGTTTGATGGGCATCTGGAAGTAACGGTTTTGGATTCACAGCCTTGAAACGTTGGTTTACCGAACAAAACCCGCGCCGATCTACAGGGCCCGTTCACGCGGCGAGGCGCTGGGCAGCGTTCTCGGGGTAATTCCGCGACTGTTCTTTCTCTCGATGGTATGCGCTATATTCCTTCCAGTCCCCCTTCATGGACACCGCGCGTAGCCTCAGTGTGGCGATGATGCACACCCAACCCCGATCCTAGACACTGCGGCGTTTCCCGTTATTTACCAGAAATCCCACTGAATGCCAGCGGGTCGGCATCTCGCGGGAGGTGAACCTGTCACGTAAGATCGAGCTAGTTGTACCGGATGCGTGAAAAAGGATGCCGAGCCTACCGGTTCACGCAAGCACTCAACATCGTTAAGGAAGTCTGCCGGTCAGCCCTGCCAAAAGCTACAGATGAAAGTTTGAACGCTTTCGCATACGCTTTGTCCTCCCACGTTTCCATATGGGATCGTGGGTGAATTGCAATTCGATTGCACCTTGATCGCTCACACCAAAGTTTCAAGGCGATGTTCTGCGCCGTTTTCCCGGCTGGCATGAAGACGGCGGCGGGCTTCCCTAGCAGCTCGCAAATGCGATGCTCGGGCCTCTCCACCAGTTCTCCTCGGCCTGACGGATCTACGGTGACGTCGCCTGCATAGTTGGCGAGCTTCAGCAGGGTAACGCGGGGCACCACAGGAGCATCGTGAGAGACGAATTTCGAGCAGAGCTCTTTGGCGTAGGCACGGGTTCCTCCGTGTCTTTCGTGTTTCGAATATAGAATTTGAGCCACAGGCTAAGACTGAACAACAACTTCCGACCCAGATTCAGTTCTCAGCTCATGCCCTTACCGCGATTTCAGGATCGACGCGACCTGACACGACCAGGGGACATTGGAAAGCCCCCCAGCTGCAATAGGCGCTTGCCCCTAGTCAGCCGATTGAAGCAACGCGGCGAGCTCGACAACGCCGATGGCATCCGTGTCATGGTTAAGAGGAAATCGTTCGGTGCCCGAATACACGAGAAATCTCTTCTGGGGGTTCAAATCCGCGCAAGCGGAATAAAAGCCCCGCTCAATCTTCGGCGCGGAACTCCGCTTGACCTCGATGGCCCACAACTTGCCGCCGGGAAGTGAGAGAAGAAGGTCCACCTCGGTTCCATTGGAAGTTCGGTAATGGTACGCTTCGGTTCCTTGAGGAGCTGCTGAAATCAACGTTTCGATAACGAAGCTTTCCCAAGTTTGTCCCAATACCGGGTGACCGAGTAGTGCTTCCTTGTCCCGAATACCGAGCAACGCGTGTGCAATGCCGCTGTCCCGGACATATACCTTGGGCGCTTTGAGCAGCCTCTTGCCGGCGTTTCGGTGCCAGGCCGGCAATCGTCTAACCAGCAAGAGATCGACAAGCAGGTCCAGATAACTGGCCACCGTTTTGCCATCGACCGCAAGACTGCGGGCTAAATTTGCAGCATTTAGCAGCTGCGCCTGGTTATGGGCCAGCATTGTCCAGAAGCGGCGAAGGGTCTCGGCCGGAATCCGTGGGCCAAATTGCACAATGTCGCGTTCCAGATAGGTTCTGACAAAATCACGTCGCCATTGGAGGCTGATGTCGTCATTTGATGCCAGAAAGCTACGGGGAAAGCCGCCTCTGACCCAAAGTGACTCAATCGCGGCCGGGTCGATCTCCAGGGCGTCAAACGGGCCAAGCTCCAAATAGGAGATGCGTCCCGCCAAGCTCTCGCCAGATTGCTTCAGCAAGTCCATTGCGGCCGATCCGAGAAGGAGAAAACGTCCATTGGCTTTTCCATGCCGTCGCCCGCGATCAATGATGCCCCGCAACTGCTGAAAGAGTTCGGGTGCGCGGTGAACCTCGTCGAGGATCACGAGTTCATCTTCATGGTCTTCAAGGTACCTGTTAGGGTCGGCTAGCTTGGCGCGGTCAGTCTCGTCTTCGAGATCCAGGTAAATGGACGGCTTCTTTGCTGCGATCTCCAACGCGAGAGTTGTCTTCCCCACTTGCCTGGGCCCAAGGAGGACGACTGCTGGAAAGTGAAGCAAGAGGTAGTTGAGCCGGGAGCTGATGCGGCGGGGCAACATGTATGCAATTGTAGATCACTACTCCATATATACATACTTAGGCAATTTAAATTTGTTTCTTTTCCGGTGAACTAGGTGCAGAGGCGTCTACCGAGAAACAAGCCAGGGAGCGACCCCAGTGACCGCAGACATGATACGTTTTGCAATACGTTGGTTCTCGGTGTCTTATGTGCTTACAAGGACTTAGGGAGCCACCAGGATATTGTAAGTTGTCCTAAGCGTTACATCCTTGACACGGAAGAGTTCGCTGGTTCGAATCCAGTCGTGCCTACCATATAAGCCATTTATATTCATTGACATAGAAGCACCGACACCTGAACCGCGGTATCGGACTTCTCGGGCCTTCAGCGTATCACAGCGGCAGTTGTGGGATCGTGTGCTTGGACATCCTCAAACCAAGTCCTGGTTTGGCCATCTCTATATATGATTGGGAACAATCAGGTTAGCTAATCCATCTCGAATGTATGTCGCCTTCTTCAGGCGCGGTCGAACACATTCTTGGAATATGGCATTGGAAGAGGTCATGGTGCATCTTGAATCAGTTTGATCCAGCGCTTTCAGGGACGCTCCCTGCGCCGCCCGTATCTCGTCCGCGTCCTGCTGCGTATAGAGATCGAGCGTCGAAGAACCGCGGCTTCGATTCGCTGCGTATTGTGCGCAAAGGCGGCAGGCGTGACGCGCTCGCCATCCACCCGAATGTTGCGCAACGCATCCGCGCCTATCGCGCCGCCGACGATCTCGACGGGCCGATGTTCCGCCCGTTAAACAGCGATAGTCTTCACTTCATAGCCCAACACCTGACTTTCCTGGTCGCCAAGATTCTGGACGATAAGCGGTCAGAAGCGATGGCCTTCATGCGGCAGGAGCAGGGCACGGGTGATGGGCTCGCCTAAGCTCAGATGGTGTCTATCTCCGAAGTCCAACATCCGGCGAACGGGGTCTGCTCGCTCTTTACGCTCACGTAAGCGATAATCGACTGAATCTGGATGGGGATCAAAGGGCTATCAGCGAAAGAGCAGGACATTGTACTTCGGTCCTCCCTGCCGACGAGAACAGGTGCGAAGTTTGCAGCGAATCTGTCAAATGCGGTTCTCTGTGCGATGCTTTTGTGCTGCTCAGGCTGCTTCAACCACAAAATCGCGGTTGAAAATGGGTTCCGCCTCATAGAAAACAGCGGCGCTCCAATGCTGGTCCCGACTGACGGCCAAAGTTCCGATCCAGGTAATTTCCAGACAACGACGCTGGTTCTTCCGGGTGGCTCAGCCCGCGCTAAGGGGCAAGTTGGCCACCAGTGCAGGATCAACGGGGAAATCTTCTCCCTTCGTTCAGCACCGCCCCTGGATTCGAGGCACTGGATCGTTCGGAGCCCGAGCATTTCCGGTTGGAATACGCTTGCCAGCGAATTAAATATTGATTCGCAATGGAAGGTCTTCACGCGCGGCCTCGCGCGCATGGATGAAAATGGCTGTTTCCCCTCGGGCCTCACCTCCATCGAGATTCGAGTTGCAATTGCTCAAAGAATTCCATTGCCGGCGAATGAAGTTCCGTTGTTTTTCTATTCCGACCAGGCGATAGGATTCACCGACCTGGCGCCTGGAATGGAAGTCAGACTCCAGCAGTTCCTGCCTGCAGGAAAGTCGATCAGCGAGCGATCAGATGGCCCAACTCGGATATGGGCTGCGAACTATGAGGTGATCGCTCGCCACGACGAAGGTGTCCGGCTAAAACTTACACGGAAAGGTCTGAGGGGTCCGAATGGTGGCTCGGGATCAGAACAGAAGGAGCTTTTGTCGCTGTCACAGCGATTCGCTCAGAGTGCGGTATTACGGCTTTTTCTGGAAGGAGTCTATGGAAAGGGTCAGGTTTCCGATGGAATCCTTATCGGCGCGTCCAACCAGGGACAACTCGACGCGCTAACAGATCTCATCCATCAAAGTGATCCAGCGAAGTGCATCAATTACCAGGGGACTGTTTGCACAGAGTTTCCTCTTGGTGCGCTAAGTCTTTTTTCTACCGTCTGGGTAAATGGGCATCGGACTTCCTGCCTGGTGGGGACGACTTCGCTTGCGGCTCTCTTGACATCTCTACCTCGGCCGGAGCAGACGATGGCACTGGAGTCGGCTCAGGTATTTCGACGACTGAATCCCGATCACTATGCGGAAATATATTTCCCACGCACTGAGAATGGCGCTACAGAGCTACTTCTACTTCCTGAAGACAGGATTGTATGGAGGCACTGATTCCCCGAGACAGACACGCACTCATCAGCCAGCTCGACGATGACGGCATCTCCATCAGAGACTAGGGGACAGTGTTGGCAGACTCCGGCAAGAGAGTCAACTTCGAGTTATCCGTTCCGCATCACGAAGTCGGCTGGGCCCAGACACTGGTCCCAGCAGGAAAGTCCGCGCTGTCTGGCGAATGTGTCGGTTGCAGAATCCCGGAAAGGAATGCCGGCCCTCACTACTACCCTCGGCTACCTGGCTGTTCTCGACCGCGACGAGCACCGTCTGGAGAAGGCGCGCGCTCACCACGGCAGATGCCATTTAACTGCCCATAGAAGGTCGCTCTCTGGCTCTTAAGTCTGTCTTAAATGGCCCGTAAGTAACTTTGCAAGACGTGCGTTGATGGGCACCATAGTGAAGGGGGGATTTTCACCATGGGGACCGTGGTCTCAATTTCGAAAGGCGCGACAGATAGCACGCTACCTACACTCGCAGAAGTAAAAGATGAGCTGTCCACTCTCGCCAAGATTCGCGGCATCATCCGCGCCCGTTCAACATCGGAATCGGACAAGCGTGCATTCCGAGCGGCGATTGCTGCCGAGGCCAGGATGCCAGCGGATATCAAAGCCCAGCTACAAACAACCGTAGAGGCTATCGCTCAGTTTCCGGCCATCACCGATGCCGCGATACACGCGGCCATCGACAGCCAGCTGCGCGTGTTGAGTGAGGGTATGAAGTCCGAAGACGTTTACGATGAATTCGAGGGAGTTGAACACGAATTCTACATCATGGTCAACGCCCTTGACGCAGCAGAATGGCGGCAAGGTGCAAGGAACGCCGCTCCCTCCAAGGGCTGGCTGGACATGATGGGGGATGATGACCTCATCAACTGAAGCAAGGCGCACAATCGGCCTAAGCAACAGGCGGGGCCAGTTGGTCACAGCTGAGGAGAAGATGGAAGGATTGCGGGAAGAAGTGTAGCGCGAATCATGAGATCGCTGGCGTGCAGATCAGGCCGCGTTGGGTGCGGGATCGCAGCGCGGGAGAAGACAAAGCAGCAACCAGAGAACACTGAGCGTTATCTCAGACTCTTACCATTCTTGGCTGGACACGGAACGAGTCGCTGGTTCGAATCCGATCGCCCCAACCACACTCTAAAATTCAAGAGCCTGCGATCGCGGCCTCTTCCTTCTGCTCCCCATCATGGTTCGATCGGGCGCAGAGGCACAACCTCCCCATCAGGCCTTGGAATGACAGAGTCTGTGCGACCGGTCTTTTGGGGGGCACAGACTGCTGGTAAACCACAAGCATCATGTCGGGGCTCTCTCGGGACCTTGCCTGGGATTTCAACAAGACTCAACTTCGCCAGTCGGGTGAGGGACGAGTAGCGGTATCGGTGGCGCTTACCAGTCGGGGAATTTCTCTCGCGCGATCAACAGGCAGCCGAAAGAATTCCAGCTTCTCTCGTGCTCCCTACTTCCCGCTGCAGATCGAATTTAGCGAACAGGTGCAATGACCTCCGACGCGTCAGAAGTCCGCCACCGTCAGCGCCCCAACCGGAGATGGATATGCATCACTCGATTGACACATTGAGCCGACGGAACGTAGCATCGTACGTTGTCCGGTCTGCTTTGGCGCCAGTCGCGGCCGGAGATTTTCCCAGCGTATTGCGATGCCAACAGCCAAACTCTTCACGCCCCGCGACGCAGCACAGGTTCTCGGAATCAGCTACCCCACGCTGAAGCGGTGGATCTACGAGAAGAAAATTCGCTCCGTCAAAACAGCCGGGGGGCATCACCGCATTCCCGAAAAAGAAGTCGATCGATTCCTCCATCGGGCGAACGAGGGAGAAGAGGTTCCCGAGCGGCGGCGCAACTTTCGACGGATCAGCGGGCGCAATCAGCTTGTGGGACGCGTGACCGACATCAAGGTCAACGGCCTGATGGCCCAGGTGACCCTGTCGATCGGCGGCCAGCGAATTACATCGATCATCACCGCCGATGCAGTTCAGGAAATGCGCTTAAAAGATGGTGAGACCGTGGCCGCGCTCATCAAGTCAACGGAAGTGATGATCATTCGGATCTGATCCTTCGATTCCCTCGCGGTGGTTGCGAAGAGTCCTTCGCCAGCAATTCTATTCATACAAAGCCATGGAAATGGCCTTATAGCACACGCTTGGACGGCTTTCTGAACCGGAAGCCACCCGCGATTTCTGCCACGCAAGCATGATTGCATCGAAGCGTTCCTGCGCTTGAACTTTGAAGCAAAATCGTATCAAATCAATTTGACTTCTCTGATCAAGTCACGTAAATTCGCAAGTTCGGACTCTGACAATCGAGCGCTTCAATCCCCCCAAACGAACTTAACAGGAGAATCAGTCGTGCATCGTATCGCTAGCTTCGCAGCTTTCTTAATTTTTCTCTGCATGAATGGCATCGCGTGGGCCCAAACGGGAGCGGGCCTTTCCGGTGTCGCGACGGACCAAACCGGCGCCAGCCTTGCCGATGTCGCGGTGCCAATCAAGAACGTCGATTCAGGTGCCACGCGTACGATCGCAACCATCGGCGGGTGGCACTATCAGGCATTTGGCCTGCCTCTGGGGCGCTTTGAGATGAATGCGGCAACAGAAGGGTTCGCCTTTGAAACGCCCACCGGAATCAGCATGGCAGTTGGCCAGGACGCGACGCTCGACACTAAGACGCAGCAGCGCAGCAACGCCGACGTCTGCACGAATGGCCACGAGTTGGCCACCACCGATTGCACGCTGACCTGGCACGGCATCACGCTCTATGGTGCCTATGACATCGGCGTCGGCTGGGTCAGCCACGGCTTACCGGAAAACGGCTATAACTATGAAGGCGCATCTCTGGTGAACCGAAACGGATTTGAACATCGATTCCTCATTGCACCGAACAATTTGCAGCAGACGACTCTAGGCGTCAGGGGCAAGGAAGAGTTTGCGCACGGTTGGTCGGTTGTATTCAATGCTTCAACTGGCATCAATCCGCAGTCCGGCCTGCTCGCCAACGCCTCAGCCACCGACACCATCAACAACGGCCTTCCCCGGAGCAGCTATTCGTATGCCATCGACGGCGCGCGCGCAGGCCAACCCTTCAATGACGAAATCTATGGAGGTATATCGTCGGTGCATTTCGGCACGCTGACCGGCGGTCGTCAGCGCTCTCTCGGTACCGATGCGATGCTCCTTTACGATCCGGCCGGCGGCAGCTACGCCTTTTCCTATATCGGGTATAACGGCACGATGGCCGGGGGCGGCGACACCGAGGACAGCCGTTGGGACGATGCCCTGAAGTATCGGCTCACCTATGGCACGGTCCACTTCGGCGCGATGTATAAATTCGCCGATGGTTCAGGCGGCTGCTACTCGGCCTCCGCAACCTGGACTGCGGCCAACTGTACGCCGGAATCGGCACATAACAATGCTTTTGGATTCGACCTCGGCGGAGAGCACGGCAAGGTCTCCGCCGACCTCGTCTACCAACATTACAACCAGGCGATCAGCGTATTAAACCCCCTGCTGGGGGCTCAGAGTCTGGCACAGCCATATCAATCGACCACCGACAGCATCAATACAAACCCCATCACCGGGGCCAATGTAATCGGAACGACCAACACCGTATATGGCATCGTGACCGACAACAACGGCGTTATGGGCGCTGTCAAGTTTACGTTGGATCCGTTCAAGATCTTTGGCGGCTACGAATACATCTGGCAGAATAACCCGTCGAACCCGCTGGGCGTGGGCGCTTCGGATCAGGGCGGTTATATCATGAGCGGAGTCGAAGACAATAATCTTGATTCTGAAAAGATTCTGCAGATCTGGTGGACGGGTGTGAAATACGCGTATGACAGCAAAACCGACATCACTTTCGCCTGGTATGAACAGGTGCAGAACGACTTCCGCTTTCCGAAGACCTGCACGGTCGCAGCCGGTTTACGCAGTTCCTGCCCAGGCGTCCTCGACGAGGGGTCGCTCTATATGGATCATCACTTCACTAAGCGTCTCGACGGTTTTGCCGGACTTGCGTATTCCTTCGTGACCGGCGGTCTGGCCGTCGCCATTCCTCATGGCCCCGGAGTCCCCTATCTGCACAATAACAACTTTGCTCCAACAGTCGGTGGTCGTTTCACCTTCTGATCGCGTCCGCGGCGGGCTCCGTCCAGAGCCCGCCCAGGCACCTGAAGAGCGCGATCAGCGCTCGACTCCCTTTTGCTGGTGCGGTCATGCATCCGACCGAGCAATGAAATGCGCATCGAGGGCCTCAGGCGGCCAGAGATTGGCAACCCGAACTATCTCTCTCGACCTCAACTGAGGTCCACACAGAGACCGTCCGTTTCGCGGCGGAGATGGCGATCCTGCGACGGGTTCAAAGTGAACATCACACCAACGGATCCGCCGGCAAGACTCGCAGGCAGATGCATCCCCAGAGCATGGGGCTTGAGCTTCAGCGCGAGGACTGGTCCGACGAGGATTCATGGGCAGGAGTAGGCGAATTGTCCCTTGAGCCCCGCAACCTCTTGTTTCTCCAAAAGATTTTGGGTTGACCGTTGTGCTGAAGCCTTATTTTTGGCTGCTTTTGCGCCCTTTCTGAGTCATCGGTGCGGTGTAAAATCAATGGGTTACGACTCTGCATCGATTTGACAGGGAAGAGGTCGCCGATTCGAATCCAGTCCTGCCCCCTGCCTTCCCTTGTCATCCCAGTCGAGCCTCCATCGCGCACGCATCCAGGGGAGGAACTTGGCGGCTCGACTGACCCATTTTTGTCCGCCCGGCCTTGAACGGTAGGATTGGATGTGGGCGAAATCGTCCCCTGGAGTGGACCGCGAGCATGAATGAGACCCGGACCGAAGGCGAGACCAGGACGGAGCTGCACACCACCCCCAGAGCGCCCTTTTCCAAGCTCTGGCCCGGGGCCGAAAGCGCTCTCCAAGGCATTGTGCGCGACGGCATGCTGCTGGCCATCGGCGGTTTCGGCCTGTGCGGCGTGCCGGATGCCCTGATCGTTGCCCTGCGCGACTCCGGTGTACGCGACCTGACTATTGCCAGCAACAACGCCGGCGTGGATGAGTGGGGCATTGGCATGCTTCTCCAGACCCACCAGGTGAAGAAGATGATCTCCAGCTATGTGGGCGAGAACGTTGAATTCGAGCGCCAGTATCTGGCCGGCGAACTCGAGGTCGAGTTCTGCCCGCAAGGCACATTAGCCGAGCGACTGCGCGCCGGTGGTGCCGGCATTCCCGGCTTCTACACACGTACCGGAGTCGGAACGCTCATCGCCGAAGGCAAGGAGCAGAAGGAATTCGATGGGGTCTCCTACATCCTGGAACGAGGCATTCAAGCCGATCTGGCTCTGGTGAAAGCCTGGAAGGGCGACCGGCTCGGCAATCTCGTCTATCGCCGCACCGCGCGCAACTTCAACCCCAATGCTGCCACCTGCGGGAAAATCACTGTGGCTGAAGTTGAAATCCTCGTAGAACCGGGCCAGCTCGATCCCGATGAAATCCATACTCCTGGCATCTTCGTCCATCGTATCGTCCACAATCCCGGCGCCGAAAAGCGCATTGAAAAAATCACCACGCGTGAGGCCTGACCCATGCCCTGGACCCGTGACCAGATGGCCGCCCGCGCGGCTCGCGAATTGAAAGATGGTTTCTACGTCAACCTGGGAATTGGCATTCCCACGCTTGTGGCCAATTTCATTCCGCAAGACTTCACCGTCACCCTGCAATCGGAA
>DATDLS010000289.1:0-3442 GCA_036519195.1 Occallatibacter sp.
ATCCACGCCTTGATAGGGTTCATCGTGGTGCAGTTCTATCGTCTTGAAGGCGGTCCAAGGACCATATTGCCGAGGCAGGTTCGTCCCCTGCTCATCGAGCGTAAAGCCGAACACGCGGTCCTGACCTCTTAAAACATGCACTCTCGCCATGGGTAGTTCTTACCTAGCTCTCTAAGAAATGATTGGGACACAAGATGTCGCCCACCCTGCACCTTTCGTGGGGTGCAGCGATCGACGAACCGCTCGGTAGAGCGATACATTCCAGTCAGATCGTTGGCATCACCAACGATCTGCTATAAAAGTAGCATGACTACGCGGTGCCGCCAATAGAAAATCGTTGGGATCACCAATCTTTTTCGGGGCGCGATGGAAATCTCTAGACATGCGGGCCAAGCGCCTCTATGGCGCAATCTGGCGTCTCGGTTGCTGAATCAGACAGCCATTCTGGTCGGCAGAGTCGTTAACGAAGCCCTCGCTGTGGAGGGGACTCATCGCTACCAGCTCGCCGTACTTGCAACGCTCGATGCGTTTGGGGCCGTCTCGCAGGCCGAACTCTGTCGGCGGACGAACATCGACCGCAGCGATATGAACGCGGTTGTCAATGCGCTCGAGGCAGAAGGTATAGTCACGCGCGTTTCAGATCCCGAGGACCGCCGCCAGAATATTGTTGAGATGACAGAAACGGGCAAAGCTCGCTTCGAGCGCCTTAAGGTTGGCCTCGCAGAGGCGGAGGACCGTGCGTTGGCTCCATTGGCTCGAGCAGACAGGCGAGAGTTGCTACGTTTGCTTCGGATACTTCACGACTATCACGCGGCTCCGCCGCCTTCCGCGGAAAGCCATGACTGATGCACGCTTCGTGCCGGCCATTTGTGTCTCATATGCGAAGAATTCACTTTCCCCATATCGGCTACGCAACCAAAATGCATCCATGAGGATAGTCGCAAAACTTATGCTTTTCGCTGCCATCAGACACTTGGAATCGAACCAGGTCTGGGGGTGTCACCGTACACAGTTTTTTTGCCGATCACCCCTCAAGAGACGCTGTTCATCCTTCTAAGGCCGTTTAGTGCAACGTGAAATACGGCATAATGACGGTGACAACATAAACCAAGTGTCAAGTTGTGGGTTCCGGAAATTCTGGCACGCTAATTCCGGAAATTCTGGCACGGTCTGCTTCGGCAGACAAGGCCTGTTCCAAGTTTAAGTGACTTGTGCGTCCCGAGGGTCCATCGAGATGGATAAAGCGACCGCGCTCCAGGATCCGGTCCAGGATAGCGGAGGCCAGGTCTTCGTCATGCAGGACCTTTCCCCACTCGCTGAGCGGCTTATTGGTGGTGAAGATCATGGGGCGTTTCCGTAGATGACGATCGTTGACCACATGGAACAGGACATTGGCGGCATCCTGTCCGTAGGTGAGGTACCCGACCTCGTCGACGATCAAGACGTGAGGATGGGTGTAGGTCAGCAAGGAGTCCTGCAGTTGCCCCTTTCTGCCGGCGTTGGAGAGATCTTCGATCAGCTTTGCGGCAGTGGTGAAGTAGGTTTCGAAGCCATTCTGGATGGCGCGATAACCGATGGCCACCGCCAGATGAGTTTTTCCTCGGCCGGTCTTTCCGTGCAGGATCAAGGAGCGTCCTTCGGTGACGAAGTCCGGTCCCAGGTAGGAACCGAGCAGAGCCTGACGCAGCGTAGATTGCAGTCTGAAGTTGAATTCGTCGATGGTCTTGAAGAAGGGAAAATGGGCCTTGCGGGTCAAGCGCTGCAGGCGGGTTTGCTTACGATGCGCCACTTCTTCGGCCAGCAGGAGAGCAAGAAAATCCCGATAGGACCAGCTTTGCTTCTCGGCTCGATCCGCAACCTCCTGGTAGATGCGGCGGGTGTGCGCCAGGTTCAAGCGCCGGAATAGAGGCTCCAACTGTGCGTCGGAGAGTGTTGGAATCTCCACCGTTGACTTTGGGGTGTGGTTTTTACTCGTCATAGCTTCCTCCGCAGAGATAAGAATTTAGCTCCATCAAACGCGCGGCATTTTCCTCCCGAAACGATGCATTCACCGAGGTCCTCGCCAGGGAAGAACAAGCAAGAAAAAAGGTTCTCTCATATCTGGACTTCATTGGATCGTCTCCGGAAAGCTCAACCCAGGTTGCAGAGATCGCTCCACATAGGAGGCTCCGAAGATGTGCTCCTCGAGGCCAGCTTCCATCGCCCGTCGAAGCACGTCCGGACCGTGATCCTGCAGGATCACGTGCAGCCGATCGACATCCTCGTACCACTGTCGTGGGCGCCGATGCACGATCTCGGTCAGATAGCGGATCGCAGGTTCTCCCAGTTCCAGCAACTGCTGACGCTTCAGATAGCGCTTGCCCCGTTTGCCCGATACTGCCGCCACCAGGGCGGCGCGATGCTCGGCCAGCGAAGACCCTTCGTGGGCCTGGAATTTCCTGGGATGAACGGCTTCGTGCCGCCCGGCTACGATGCGCACTCGTTGCGCGTACAGGTACAACGTGGCCGGCATGCTGATCGCCTCCGGCGGCATCGAGTAGGCATGACCGTCGTGCAGCACAGTTCCCGTCGGGCCCACATAGACGGGAATACGCAGTGCCAGTTCCTCCGGTTGGACCTTCAGAGGACGAAGCCGAGACCTCTCTTCGGCCAGACGCAAGGCCGGTATCACTCCTGTCGCCCGGCTCGGACGCTCCTCGTTCACCTCACGATGCCAGTCCCGCAGCTGCTGGACCAGATCCGGCTCATCGTGAAACCGCCGCACCTTGAAGAAGGAGGACTTGACGAAACCTACCAGGTTCTCCACGCTACCCTTTTGCTGGGGCCGGTAAGGCCAGCACAACTCCACACCGATCCCCATCTCCAGCGTGGCGTAGGCAAAGACCGGATTCCACTCTGTCACCTCGCCGTTTTTTCCCCAGCGCAGAGCGATCGTCTTGGGCCGATCGAAGACGCACTGCAAAGGAGCTCCACCCCAGCTCGCCAGATGTTCGGCCAGAGTCCGGACCAGACTCTCCACTGCCTCGTCCGCAACCAGGCTGACGCACATGTAACGCGAGTACTTCAGACGTGAAGCAAAGAAGTGGATCCGCCGGCTGGTACCATCGACGAACTCTATTTCCACCTCACCAAAATCGTGCTGGCTGAACTCTCCGGCCAGTCCTTCGAAACGGACCAGCGGCTTGGCCGGCTTCGGCCGAAGCGAGGCTACCAAAGCGTACAGCGCTGTCTTGCCGCCCCGATATCCTGCCTCCCGCACCCGGCGTAAAACCTCAAGAGACGCCAGCTCCGGCGTCCGGACAAGAATCTCCATGACCGGTTTCCGGAAACTCTCCACCAGGCTGGGCCGGCCAATCTGTCGCTGCGCCCGTTCCCCGGCGTCATCGATGTGTACCACAGGGTTCTCTTGCGCAATCCGCTTCACCGAACGCAAGGAAGCCCC
>DATDLS010000290.1:0-4604 GCA_036519195.1 Occallatibacter sp.
ATTCTCTGGGGTTTGGGCTTACATCCCCTTAAGCGAGTTTTCTCCGTTGCTCCCCAATACCCTATTCCCAGGCCGTTGGGGCGAACGGACCATCCAAACCGCAGATTTAGTCTGGATCATCGGCCGGGTTGCGCAGCGGTCGCAGTTCCCCCTTCACGACCGCCTCTGGCATCGTGAACGAATGCCGCCCCTGCGTGTTGATATGGTCGTGAATTAAGGGTGACAGGCGCGCCTTATCCTCCTCGTTCACCGCATAGCCTTCCTTTCGGAGTTGCTCCAGGACTGCCTCCATATAAATCGTATTCCAAAGCACGATCATGTTGACAACTAGCCCGAGCGCGCCGAGTTGGTCTTCCTGGCCCTCACGGTAGCGTTGCCGCAGTTCGCCCCGTTTACCGCTGAAAACGATGCGCGCGACGCTGTGGCGGCCTTCCGTGCGATTGAGTTGCGTCAGCGTACCCCGGCGCATGTCTTTGTCGTCGATGTAGCGAAGCGAATGCAAGGTTTTGTCAATGCGCCCGAATTCGGCGATGGCCTGCGCCAATCGAGTCGGGTTGTCACCCACCTGCAGGGTGCGCATGATGCCGGCGGCCGGTACTCGGCCCTGCAGGAGCGAGCCGCTGAGTCTGAGCATGTCATCCCAGTGAGGAGTGATGCGCTGCAGCTTGAGTTGGTGCTGGGAAATAGCGTTAAGCTTACCGTAGGCGGCTCGCGGATCGATGCGCCAGAAGCGTGTGCCGCCGATGTCGGCCAGGCGAGGACAGAAGCGAAAGCCAAGGTGTCGGAACAGCCCGAACATGACGTCGCTATATGCGCCGGTATCGGTCATGATCCGCGTGGGTTTCAGCTCTGTCTGCTGTTCGAGCACCACGGCGAGCAAGACGAGACTGTCGCGCATCGTGCCGGGCACCGGAATCGCGTTCAATCCGGTAAATTGATCGGACAGCAAGTTGTACCAGGTCATGCCCCGCAGTTGCCCGAAGTACTTCGGATTGGGACCGGCGTGAACTGTGCGAATCGGCACCACGAAGCGCATGCCGTCGGCGGAGGCGATCTCACCGCCGCCCCAGGCATGGGCCAGGGCGATGCGATTTTGCGCAGCCACCAAAGTGGCGTTGCCGGCGGTGATTGTTTCGTCGCGCAGGTAGTTCTGTTTGACCCAGGCGATCCGATCCCGGCGCAGCGCCGGCGTGTCGTGACGGATAAACGGTTCTGGTCCCGTGTTGCAGGCCTCCGCAAGCAGTGCCGCGCACAGACTCAAGACAAAATCCGCCGTTCGCGCGGCCCGGTCCGTGAGATGCGTAAACGCTTCCGTGAAACCGGTCCGCAGTGCCACCTCCAGTACGAGCTCCGCCAACTCCACGCGCGGCAGACGATCGGCCACGATCTTGCGTAGCTGGATCAGTGACGGTGGCTCCTCCAGCGCATCCAAAGGCGTCAGGATCAGCTCTTCCTTGCCGTTGACCTTTTCAAATCGAACGTCTGGATTGTCCGGCAGCCGTTGCGCGACCTCGCGATAGGTTTTGTCCAACTCCTCCGCCATGCTATCGAGGAGCGGCTGCGGATCGGGCGGCAGTCCAAGCGTGCGACAGACGATCGGGCGTGTCGCTTCCCACTCCGCATCGGAGAACAGATTGGCGCGCGGATCGGCGTATCGCCAGCTCGGGCGGGTAAACACGTCGCGTCGGTGTATGGCGGTCTGCAGATGCTTAAGCACGCAAAAGGTGTAGGCGGGAAGATCAACGCGGCCGTCTTTCTGCACCACGTAACGCTGCCAGGCCTTGTCGATAAATTCCCGGGGCGCATCGTTGTCCGGCTTGTTGCGATCCTGCTGATTGCGCAGCCAGTCGCACGCGGCGAGCAGCGGCCGACCCGCCGGGGCCGCTTCAAAGGAGATGTGAGTGAGCACATGGGGTAGATAGCCCCTGACCGAGCGATAGTGCTTCGAAAGCTCCTGGTTATAAATATCGTCCGGCGGTCGAATTAAAGCGGTGACCCGCTCAAGCGCGTTTTCCAGCGCCGCGCGCGGAATTTTGGCGAACACCTTCTGGCGCAAGCTCTCGTCCGGCAGCTCGGGGTCCAGGAGCAAGTGACAGGCCTCGGCCAAGGCCACCGCTGATTCGTCCAGATCCTTGAGTGCGCGCAGCCGCGCCTTCTGATCGGCCGTGATCGCTTTGCCAAACAAGTCGTTCATCTGCATCTCGAGCACTTCGAGCACCTCATCCTGCGCGGTTGCTTCCAGGCAATGGACGAAGGCCACCAGTGTGGCGAGCCGCCGCAGCTCGGGCATGCGGCTGATGGCCTGGGCCTTGGCGCGGTTGGCGAAGCGCGCCAGGGATGCGATTCGGCTTGACGGAATACGTGCTTTCATCGGTATGCTGATGCCCAGCGCTCGCACGGCATTCAATCGATCAATCGCCGCGCGAATCGCCGGCCCGCTGATGCGCGTCGGCCCCGAACGAATCTGGTCGAGCACAGAAACCCGATCGCCATCCGGCACGAGAAGCAGCCGCTGCAATTGCTCTTTCTGTTGCGCGGTGAGCCCCCGCGACAACAGGCCATAGAGACGAGCTTCGACCCGAGCGCGCACGCTGACGACGAAGCGCTCCATCGTGGTGACCCCCGGCAGCAGAATCTTGTGCGCAAGCAGCCAAGCCGTGGCGCGCTCGAACAGCGCACCCAGCCGTTCGGTGCCCGTCCAGCACACTCCGTACAGCCAGCGCGTCATTCGAAAGCCCACCCGCGGCTTGGCGATGTCGCCATAGCCGTAATGTTTGCGGATCTTTGTTACGTGCTCCTCGCGTTGCTCTCCATCGCGATACCTTTCCAGCCCGTCTGTGGTATGGATGGCCAATTGGCGTGACACGAATTGCAGCACAGAGGACGGCACAGCGATCGGGTCCTCGAGAAAAGTGCCGAGATAACGAACGGTGCTCAGTTGCAGCGCAAAGCCTAAGCGATTATGGTGGCCGCGGCAGCTCTCGATCTGCGCGCGGTCGTCATCGCTGAGATGAAAACAGCGGGCCAAGTCATCCGGCGTCACTACTTCGGGATAGCGGCCATAGCGCGCACGCTGCGCGGCGGTGAGAAAGCTGACAGCCATTGATGCACCTCACCCAATGTCACACAAATAAACTACGAGAACCCTATGCGTGACGTAGAATACAGGATTGGATATGTGACACACGCGGGGTATCTAGGGTTGTAAGCCCAAACCGGCGGAATTTATCCAGGCAGGCTATAAGCTTTCCTCTAGGGCAATCGGCACCGCCTGGTAGGCAAGGTTTCAGCGTAGCAGTATCTTTTGTCCATCCTCGCGCAGTGAGCCATCTGGACCGACTTCCGTTGCGCCATCGCAGCCATGGCCCGGCGCAGTTTGGCGGCTGCCATCTTGTACTGGCCGCCGCAAGGCCTACTTCTGAAAAGTGGTGAATCGTTATCTATATTCGGTTACGTGAATAATTTGTGTGAAATGCAGAATCTTCGTTGCTTAATCGCGCACCACCGGTGTATGATTTTGCTGTTTTTAGTCGAGACCTAGGACTTGACTCGGAACTACTACTTTCCTTCGAGAACGTCAGGAAGTCCAGCAAAGTCGTAGTCCAACAGGAAGATAACTGGATCACACATCTGGCGTGTTTCCGCAGAAATTTGGGAATCACCGCTCGAAACACGTGAGATGGTAATGACGTAATTCTGGCGATGGGAATGCGCCCACACTGGGAGTATGTTTTCCCTGAATTATCCACTCGACGGCAATACCGCCCAGGAAAGGCACAGTATGCTCTTGCTGCGAATCGCTTCCAATTCACATCAACCAGGACGCTCCCTCAACTCCGTGTTCCTTGCGGATAAAGATGAAAAATCCCCGCTCTTAACATTCTGGGCAGAAGGAGAGATTAGAAGAGAAGAATCCGCTCCTCGGACATTCACCTATCACCGCTTTATCCTCTCGCCTGATTTTGATGTGATCGACACTCAGACCTTTGGTCGCTATGGCATCCTGGAAATATGCAATGCGCCTCTCTTTGGAACCTCTCCTGAAGATGCAGATGGATGCTTCTATATCTCTGGCGGCAAGCAAGCTGATGCTAATTCCGCACTCGGCAGCATGGTCCGGCTTTCCCAAAAAGATCATCGCGCACTGGTAAAGTTAGTGCGCAGGTACAATAAGCTGAAATGCGAGTTGGTGATAGGGGACGAACTCTTTGGAATAGAAACTCACCCGGTTCTGATTCGCTCAGATAGCTCCTCTGCTCTAAACCGGCTACTGCGATATGCTCCAACCTTTCCGCTTGCCGCAACCCCATTTCTTATTCCTCATATGGCTGAAGCTCAGTGCGCCAGCCCAAGTTCAGGCGATTACGACAGCGGGACAAACTACAGCGGGGTGGACTTCGATTATGTACAGACCCAGGAATCGGTTGAGACTTTTGCTTATGTCCCTACCAGCAATAGCGGTGCCACTATTGCTGGAGGCTTGGACCTTGGACAACAGTCGGCCGACAGCCTTACAGCCATGGGCGTTTCTTCAAACCTCGTGGAGCAATTCACGCCGTTTTATGGTCTAACTGGCCAAGCAGCGCAGAACGCAATTAACAATA
>DATDLS010000291.1:0-6183 GCA_036519195.1 Occallatibacter sp.
GGCCTGATACTGCTGCAGCCACTGGGAGACCCTTGAGCGCGGCGCTTGCAGGATTGTCGACAACTCGCCGCTGGTATGGCCTTGCGAATTCAGTATCACCGCGCGAAGGCGTTTGGCTACACGGTAGGCCCCATCCTTCTCGGCTTCCTTGCTCAGACGAATCAGGCGTTGATAAGTACTCGGATGTAGGTGCAACATGCGTGGCAGCATAGAGCCTCCTACTTAAGTATAGCAGACATGTCCTTTTCATTATGCGCAGCTGTATAGCTCCGCGTAAGTCACTGATTTCTCGTGAGCTCCAACCTGTTGTCTCTCTTTCCAGAGAGCTTTTTATTGGTGATACAAATCGGAGTTATCATCGCAAGCTGCAGAATGTAAATAGGTTGAGCGCAGGGCGGGGAGAGAAAAAACGATTGCAGTGTGCACGAGTGTGTATTTAGGAAAAAGATGGCCGGGAACCCTATCAAAGTCCCCGGCCAGTTGTGTGCTTCTATCACGTGGCTTTATGCACTAGTCTTTTCGCGGCTCGGCACCGAGGCAAGCACTTTGGCGGTGCGGGTTTTGATGGCGTCCCGGACGTCCTTGGGGACAGAATCGAGATAGTGTGTTTCAAGAGTGCTGTTTTGCGCCATGCCAGGCGTGCTATTTTCGGGAGCATGGCGAGCGACCCATTGCGCAACCCCCTTTGAGTAGTTCTTAGAGACGTCATCGAGCGCACTACGCCTCATAACTTGGCTAGTAACCAAGCTCGGATCAATTTCCAGCAGTTTAGCGAGCGGCCGGATGCGCCGGTTCACGAACTCATACGACCTCCAAGGAATGATTTTTCCTTTGTCACGGCCACGACTCGGCATACAAGGAAATACCAACGCATCAGGCGAAGAGTCGGGGCACACCTCGCGCCACTCCTCGATGAACGGAAGGATCAGTTCGTCCATGGGAATTGGCTTGCGGCTAGCATCGGTTTTTGCGTTGTCGTCGTAGAGTACGCCTCTGTATGCCGTAGACGATACACGGAAAGTAAGCTCATCAAAATTGAATGCTTTCCATTTCATCCCGAAGAGTTCGGCGCTTCGCAGAGCCAAGAAGATCGCACACGCCAGGTAGCATTTGTCCATTCGGTCCGTCACAGCGCCGAAGAGATTAGCAAGTTGCTTTCGATCTGCCCACTGTTTTGGGTGAGTTTTCGCTTGCGGTAGATAGACACTCTTCGCCGGGTTCTTGCCAATGTAGTCGCTCTCTGTCGCGTATTCGAACAGTCCTTTCAGGAGTGAGATTATTCTCTCCATGGTTCCTCGGGCGTATTTGTCAGCGAGGGTGTTCAGGAATATCTGAAGCTGTCCTCGCGTGATGTCTTCGATTGCGTAATCTCCGATTTTGTCCAAGATATAGTGACGGGTCATGTAGTAGCGATTGAGCATCGTAGGTCGTCTCCACTTTTTTTCCATCTCGAAAAAAAAGATACTTTCGGCGAACGTTTTGAGCGTAATGCGCGAATCCGGACGCACGGATCGCTGCAACCCGAGTTCCCGCATGACCCACTGATCCTTGAGGCGGTTCGCTTCACCTTTTGAAAGGGTTCGTGGCCCTATGATTGCACTCCTATGAGCGCGATACGGCCCAGATTCTTTCTGGGCCGGATCGTAAACATAGGCGTTGACATGTGCTCTCCAGCCGACCTTTTCTTTCGTGACCCAGCCTCTTGGGAATGATGTCCGACTCATATTGTCCTCTCTTTTCTTGCGGGCGCAGGCCCGCTGCATGCGGCTGACATACGTCATGACCGCGTGTTAAACAAGCACGCCGATGTCGCTCCGCAGTCATGCAGCGGGCGCACTTCGAGCGCGAGAAGTATTTTCAGGATTTCGCCGCGAAGATCGTCTTCCTTTTCAGGAAGCTATGTGCGACATGAGTCGGATACCGTAGATCGGCATCCGACATAAACATCGCGCAAATTGGTCCAATATGCAAGCTTTTTTTAAGCGACGTCTATACAGCCTGCGGACACCCTCACGCAAAGGAATATCGACGGAATTTCTATCCGATGCTACCTATAGTGCAAATAAGGAACTGGATGCCCTCTAAATTGGGCGCCTAGAGCGGCGTTCGCTTATACACCCGCTCGTACCTCTTCTGGTTCGACGAAGAGGCGTCGTCGCGCTGCGCCATGATAAAGGCCTCGATATCTTCCGGGCGAAAGCGCATCAGAGGGCTAAGGCACACGGAGGGAATCCTCGGCTTTCTCCGCGTGGCGTGGTCACGCACCCAGCGATCCGACACGCCAAGCCATGACGCTACTTCGCGCGAGGTTAAGAGTTGCTCAAATCGCGCCTGAGCGCGGTTTGTTGAAATATCAATCGTATTCATAGAGTCCTTTCTTTCTTGCCGGTACCGGACATGAGAAGTCCATGCCGAGAGGTTGTGATTGTTTCGTCTGAAAAGGGGAGCAATGCTTAAACCTTTTGATAATCGCCGATAAAGAGATCCATCCGTAGCCCGGGCGCACGCCGTCTGCGCATCCTTATGCGGCATCCACATATTTGTTATTCCTGCCATCCGAATAAAGCCATTTCGGAAGGCACAGCATGGGGGCCGACAAGCGAGCAAAGTGCAGCTGAGGACCATTTCCAAAACAACTTGGCGGTATCGGGAGCAAACCGCGGCAGTAAAGGCGGACTCCTGTGAATCGTCTTCCCAGTTCACGCGTCTTGATTGCCTCCGCTCGATACAAGAGATAGAGGCTTCTGCCCCAGCGGTATTGCAGCGTCTCGGGCCACTCTTCCCAGTCCTGATTGCAGAGATGCGCGAGAGCATACCCACCAACCTGTGGCGAATATTCGAGCGCTACGACATCACCGAGCTTCAGTGACCAACTGCAATCAGGGTGAGACTGGAATTGTTTGAGCAATTCGACGGGATCGGCTGTAGGCTCTGTAAGCGGATGCCCGAAACAGCCAGCGAGCGTAGTTTCAAGGTTCTCCGAAAGCATTCTTTCGATCTCTCGGGGTAAATGAAGCGTGCGTTCCGCATCGCACTTCGGATTTTGAGAATGTGAATTCATAGACTTCCTTTCTGTGATTGGGTTGAGGGTTGAGGGTTTGATCCGCTAAGCGCACAAACGTGCATAGCTCACTGCAGACAAGCGATGATGCTGCTCTCGCGCATTTCTTGGCATTCTGGCAGAGGTTTGGTAATGTAGCGGATGTAGATTCCGGTGTGCTTCTACCTGAGCAACTGAATGGCAAGTCCCCGGAGTAGCGATGAAAGACGACAATCCACCAGTGATGGTGGCCCTTTCGATTTGCGTCGACAGGCGGGTATTGCTATCTCGAATTTATGGGCTCAGGTAACCCCATATTCAGGCAACGGACGAGTCCGCTCCCGGGGTAGGGAAGGAAGTCGAAAAGCCGCCAGCGATGGCGGCCTTTTTTATTGGGTCTTATTCCTTACCAGAGGATGTGATCTTGCACGTATTTATTGCTATAACATCTGCGCATTACCATGGAGACATCATGCGAAGCGAGAGCGCCTTAAAACAGACCATTCAGTTGAATGAATATGTCACTTTACTTATGCGCGGCTGTATTGCAGAATGCAAAACAAGATCCACTGGATCGTTGGGGGCATCGGGTTCTAATTCTCAGTTCCGCCTTTCTCGGAAGCCTCTGCCTCTAGCCGGCAGCGTAACTCCCATAAGAGTAGGAGCCTACCTTCGACCCACGTCGCTCAATGGCTTCCTATCGCGGAACACCCAACGCCGGCCAAGCGCCTGTGGTCAATTTTCGAATTGCCTGCGGGGAAGAAGCTTGTGGAGCGAATCATCGATGGCGAAAATGCTCGTGACTCGGAGAAGCTGATCCTGCTTGAGAACCCGCCCATCCGGGCGCACCGACAACTGATTTGAGGCGCCGGCTGGTGATCCCGCCCAGCAGCAACCGCGCATCCCGCAGTTGCGGTGTGTCCCTATCAAGCGCCGATAGCCCACCCAATCAAAAACATTACGGCAGAGCAGGTTGCGAGGTAGAACGGGTTGGAGAATCGGATTGTTATATTCATAGTTGTTATTCCTTGTTTCTTGAAACTTGGTCAATCAACCCTTAAGTTAAGTACCGTACTTAAGCGGCGATTAAGCTTGTATGTTGCTTGTCAGCGGAATAGAGAGGATGTCCCCATCCTAACCGCGACCGCCTTGATGGCGGCCGCAGTCAAAACGCAGCAATTTATTACGGTCACTGAAATTCGTGCGACTAAGTTCCTAGGTTCACAGATGAGAGTGGGTGAAGTCGTATGCTCTTGGCGGGATATGGAGCCGTGGGTGAGCAAAGACAAGCAGGCTGCACTGGAAAGTTGCCTATTTATGATTGGGAATCTTCTTTCTGATCGTTCTGAGAATCTTCGAAGCGCATTCCTAAGTGAATACCGACCGCGTCCAGGGTGTCATTGATCTCGCGGATCATCCCGGAAGTGAATCCGGCATGGATAAGATCCTGTTCGGAGAATTGAACAAGTGCTCTCACCGTCTGGATATCTGTATCTTTCAGCAGACCATAAGTACGGACGCTAAATTCCATCTCCTCAATATCGAGATCCAGGTATTGGTGCCATCGTTGATGGTCCTGGCGCTCTCCAGATTCGGAAGGCATTTTCGAACCAATCGATACCCCCTGCTGCTTCTGTCGCCTGTAAGCAGGGGTCTCCGCTGCAGTGCGCGTGAATCCGCTTTCTTGGTCCTTGCCAGAGGATGCGACCTTGGTAGCGGCAATAGCTGACAAGACCGCAACGCAAGCATCATGCAAGAACAGAAAGATGGTTGCGAAGAAGAGCATCCAGGCCGATGTAAGCGTGCTGCCCCAGTGGCTTCCGATGGCCCAGCCAATTGCCAGCATGGATGCTGTGTAGATCGTCATGAGAAATGGATTACCAAAGCGAACTGTTACTTTCACGGGGTGATTTCCTTTCTTTTTGAGACCAGAGAACTCGTGTTTGTTGTTACTCTGGGAGTAGAATGCAGAGATCAACGGAAGGCTCCGCGCCCACGGCGCAAAAATGTTCCGGATGGCTGCGGTCAAATACGAGGTCGGCTTTAAGGCCCCAGGAGACGGTTTGGATAATCGTTCGTTTTGCCGAACCATGCGTTTGGTACTGCCCGAGGCGCTATATATGGCGAAGGCCGGTATAAACAACTCATTCGTTGAAACTAAGTTCAGTTTTCTTCTGCTATGACGGGCTGCCTGAACACGAAGTACAGCTTCAAATAATGCCCAGTGTTTTAGAAATCCAGCTTAAGCCGGTTGGCCGTTCCATTGCTCCCCGGACCCCAAATTTATTAACGAAATAATTGTGGGCCATAAAGTATAAAGTAGATGACCTGTTATACGAATAAGTTCTCCTAAGATCTAAAGCACTGGCAATCCCTTGTTGACGCGAATAGCGCCTACTCAAACATGGTCAGCCCACACTCGCCCGAATTGAGCCAATCACGAGTATTTGGCTCTGAAGTCCTTGAATAGATCTTGGATCGCATTGCGAAATCGAGTATCCACAACTGTATTAGAGGCTCTAGCTTATGCTGCCAATTCTTCGTGTGGTGAGTGAGGAGGCGAGCCACGCTCGACGAACCAGCATTCGAAACGAAGAAATATTCGCGGCTTCCAGAGTCACTGCAGAGCCCCACAAATCCCCGCCCCATAGCAGTTCCAACATCGCCTGATAGGAATCTGCATTCAATCGGATGTTCACCCTTAAAGGCACGCAGGGATATTGGGATAAGAATTTTAGATTAAGCAAGTTTGCGGCGTTGGGGGAGTTTTCTTTGCGTGCCTACAGAGGTAGGGAGATGGGGAAGCGCTTCGGGGACGCGTAGATTGAGGGCGTCGAGCAGGGATTGGGCAGATGAGGTAGGAGCAGGGATGCGGAGACAAGTAGCTTGTCCTTCTATCTTCATTTCCATTGCGCACAGCATCTGGAGCTGTCGGAGTCCTTCTTCAACGGTTAGATCGAACTTCGCCCAAGCCTTTGCGAGAGTTCTGCGGATCAGGTATGCCAGCATCACGACCAGCACATGGGCACGTGTATGCGCGGCGGTGCGCACGTGGATGGGGCGTGTTTCAAGATGTGTGGTTTTGCAAGTTCGAAAAGCCATTTCGACCTGGGTGAGGTCTTTGTATCGGTCATGCACGGTCT
>DATDLS010000292.1:0-10783 GCA_036519195.1 Occallatibacter sp.
TATACTCGCCCTAACCAACAAAGGATGAAACAGGCAGCCTTTGAATGCGCTCATTGGGCCGTGCTTTGCGTGGCTCAAGAAATGCGGAGCACGATGCTGAAGCAAGCGACGACCAGTTGGAAAGATTCTACAAATCAGGACGGCAACCACAGTTCAACACCGGGAATGCGTTTCATCGAGCCGCGTCTTGCCGCGACCGCATTTGCCGGCCCGATGGCCAGAACGGCTCGCCGCCTGGGCGGTGTGCTGGCAGTGGCGGCGGTATTGCTCGGAGCCGCAGCGGGCGCAGAGGCGCAGGCTGTTGTGTCTCCCCAGGCGGTTCCGTTTCTTCCAACGAATGTCGGTCAATCCAGTCAGCAGAGCATCCGCATCACGCTGACCGTTTCGACCACTGTAAACACAGTGAAAGTGGTCACCAGCGGGTTGCAGAAGGGCTCGGAGTTTACCGAGGGCACGTCCAGTTGCGCTGGATTGAACGGCGCGTGTACGGAGTCCGTGATCTTTGCGCCGTTATATCCCGGCCTGCGGCTGGGCGCGGTGGAGCTATTCGACGAAAACAGCAACCTAATCGGCACGGTCTATCTTTCGGGCGTTGGCATGGGTGGGCTGGATGTCTTGAGCCCGGGCTATATGACGACGGTGGCCGGAACCTTTGAGGACTCGACAGGTTCGAGCGGCGCCGGAGATGGTGGTCTGGCTACCAGCGCAACCCTGCAGCTGCCCGCCAGCGTTGTTGCGGACGGCGCAGGCAATCTCTACATCGCCGATGAGCTGAACAATGAAGTGCGCATGATCTGTTCCAATCAAAATAGCGCCACCATGGCCGGAGTTCCTTGCTCAGGCCCGGGGATCATCGTCAAGCTCAACCTAGGCACGCAGCAGCTCCTCAATCCGACCGGGGTAGGGCTGGATGGAGCGGGAAATCTGTACATTGCGGATACGGGGAACCACACCATCCTCGAGGTCACGGCAGCAAACGGCACGGTGACGACGGTGGCCGGAGATGGCACACAGGGATTCATAGGCGACGGCGGCCAAGCGACAGCCTCGGAACTGAACTCTCCTTCGGGCGTCACCATTGACGCCAGCGGAAACATCTTTATCGCCGATACCGGCAACAATCGTATCCGCCGGGTGGACGCGATCAGCGGCATCATCACCACCGTGGCGGGCGGTGGGACAGGTACAAAGGGGACCGCGACGGGTGCAACGCTCAGCGCGCCCTACGCAGTGGCATTTGATACTGCGGGCGAGATGTACATTCCGGACTCGGGCAACAACATTGTCCGAAAGGTTGCAACCATCGGCGGCATCATCACCCCGGCCAGCATCATCAGTACGGTGGCCGGCACGGGCGGGGTCGACGGCGGTTGCATTAGGGCCGCTTCCACAACGTCGGATACGCCGCTCAATACTCCCGAGGGCATAGCCCTGGATGCCGCCGGGAATCTCTACATTGCCGACTCGAAAGATGCATGCGTGCTGAAGACGAACGGGACCGGGAGTATTATCCCCCTGGCAGCGGCGGGCAACTTTACCATGCCACCGTTGAATCCCACCACCGGGGTTCCGGGGCAGACGATGGTCAACTGGCCCCGCGGCATCTTTGTCGACCGCACGGGCAACGTCTTTTTCGCCGACTACTTCGGCGATGCGATTGACGAAGTCCAGAGCAACCTGGCGGTGCTGGATTTTTTGCCCACCGTGATTCTTGACGGCGGGGAGTCGACTCCCTTAACGCAGAATGTGGAAAATGACGGAAACGCGCCTTCCGAGCTCGATAGCATCAGCGCGCTTGCGGTCAATAATGCTATGCTCGCGACGCCGCCGACCACCTGCGATCCGACCCCTCCCACACCCTTCTCGATGTTGAAAGACGTGGATTGCACGATCGGCGCGGTCTTTGTGCCCTCCGGGGTGGGGACGCTCGAAGGCAACATCTTTGTCGCCGGCAATACGCCCAACGACAACGGGACCCCGGGGCTCGACATCATGTTCTTTGGACGTGCAGCGACGTTCCTGCTGACCCTGACGGCGAATGGCGACTCGCCCACTCTGAACGCCAATTTTGGGACACCGGTTGCGCTCGTGGCCGCGTTGGGCGGCAGCGCCACGGCAGGCGGCACGGTGACCTTCACCGACTCGTTCAACGGAGGACCGGCGACGACGCTGGGAAGCAAAACTGTAAACGCGGACTCGGCAGAATTGACCGAGTCCGCACTGCCCGTTGGCGTTCATACGATTACAGCAACATTCACCGGAAACTCTTTCCCGGCAATGGTGACGGTGAATGTTCAGGAGGCGACCAAGACAGCACTCACCAGCGCAACGAACCCATCGACGCTGGGCAGTCCGGTCACGCTGACGGCAACGGTCTCTGCACTGGCCGGCGGCGGGCAAACGCTGGGCGGCACGGTGACCTTCTCCAATGGGACTGCCAACACCAGCACACTTGTCGCCATCCCCGTTCCCGGCACCACGAACACGGTCACCTTCCCTGCGCCAGCCAGCTGGTTTGTCCAGGGCGTGAATCTGATCACCGCCACCTATACGCCGGCATCCAGCGCGCTCATTCTGCCAAGCACTTCACCCATGCTGAGCCAGGATGTGCAGGCTCCTGCGACGATCACCGTAGCCTCGAGTCTCAATCCATCGACGTACGGCACGGCAGTCACATTCACGGCAAGCGTCTCGAGCGGACCAACCGGAACGGTGTCCTTCTATGACGGCGCCACTCGGATTGGCACCGGCACGCTCGCCGGAACCACGGCCACATTCACTACGAGCGCCCTGGCGGTTGGCAGCCACTCGATCACTGCAGTCTGGGCGGCCAACAGCGATTTCAGCGCCGCGACCTCGCCGGCCATTGCACAGGTTGTGACCGCGGCAGGGACCACGACCACTGTTGCGGCTTCACCCAATCCCGGCATTGCCGGCGCTCCCGTGGCCCTTACGGCAACCGTCAAACTGGCCTCGGGTTCGGCGACCATCACCGGGAACGTTACCTTCACCGATGGAACCACGACGCTGGGAACGGCAACGCTGAGCGCAGCCGGAACAGCCACCATCAACCCAACTCTTGCGGCTGGCGCGCATGCCATTGTTGCCACCTACGCGGGAAGCCCCAACGACGTCGGCAGCACGTCGTCTGTATTGGCGTTCGAAGTGATCCTGGCAACTACGGCCGCAACAGTGACTGCAAACCCAGATCCGGCACTGGTGCTGAGCACGATCACATTTACGGCCACCGTTACCGGCAATGGCGGAATCCCAACCGGCAGCGTGAGCTTCTTCGCCAACGGAAGCATCAGCCTGGGCAGCGGCACGCTGAATGGCGCCGGCACAGCCCAGCTGACCAATGCCACGCTGGCCGCGGGCACCTACCAGATCACGGCTGTCTACCCGGGCGATGCCAACAATGCGGGCACGACCTCTGCCGCGGTGAAACTAGTTGTGGGCACATTGCCAACGACCACCAATCTGGGCAGCGCGGCGACGACCGGTATGAACTCGCAGTTGATCCTGGTTGCAACGGTCGCTGACACCAGCGGAGCGGGCCCGGTGCCGACCGGCACCGTGACCTTCACCAGCGGAACGACCGTCCTTGGCACCTCGACGCTGGACCCGAGCGGAGTGGCTACGCTGACTCCGAACCTGGATGTAGGCACCTACACCATCGTCGCGTCGTATAGCGGAGACGCGCTTCACAGTTCGTCGCAATCGGCCCCGTTCAAGGTTTCGAGCCAGGGCTCATCCTACACCCTCACAGTGACGCCTTTGGCAGTGAACCTGGCTACATCGCAGAACACCACGGTGACGGTGACTCTGACCTCGATCAGCGGCTTCACCGATACCATCGGCCTGGGCTGCGCGTCCTTGCCGGCGGGCGTCAACTGCCACTTTTCGAACCTTTCGGTTCCGCTGCCGGCAACCACCCCGGCCACGGCGCAATTGACCATCGACACGAACAACCCGCTGGGTGGCGGCGCTACCGCCATGAACCGGCAGCCCGGGTCGCGCAAGACGGAAATGGCGGGGCTGTTGCTTCCCTTCAGCCTGTTGATGGGCTGGGTGTTGTGGCGCTTCCGCAGGCGTCATGCGGGCCTGTTGAGCCTGCTGCTGGTCCTGATCCTTTCTGGCGCAGCGCTGCTCGCGACCGGCTGCGGCGGGTTCACACAGAACACCGCGGCACCGGGGACCTATACCTTTCAAGTGGTGGGCGTGGGGGCCAACAGCAACGTCACCGAATTTCAGAACGTGACGCTCACCATCACCAAGTAAGAGGAAAGCACCTGAGGCATGGGCAGAAGAACGATGAACAGCTCGAATCAATTCGGAAAGGTCATCGGCGGAATGATTAGCCTCGGGCGCGGTCCTCAAGCGGTATTGACGGCCATCCTGTTGACGACGGTTCTGAGCATGGCGCGCACCGCGCCTGCCCAGGTCGCGAACGCGGGCGATGAGGGCGGCGTTACGCTGACTGCCGGCGCCACGGCATCAGGCTACCAGGTGCAATACGGCGAGCAGAAACTGCTGGGCGTTGCGGGCGTGGTGGACCTGGATACGCGCCGGAGGTTCGGGCTGGAAGCAGAGGGCCGTTGGCTGATGTTTCACGAGACCAATCAACTGCACGCGACAACCTATCTGGCCGGCCCCCGCTATCATTTTTCGCACGGCAAATTTCAGTACTATGTGAAGGGCCTTGTGGGCCTGGGCGAGTTCAACTTTCCCTATAATTATGCCCAGGGCAATTACCTCGTGATCGCGCCTGGAGGCGGCGTGGACTACCGCTGGAAGCACAGGATCAGCTTGCGGCTGGCAGACGTGGAATATCAAATCTGGCCGCAGTTCACTTACAACGGGAGCAGCTACCAGACGATGAGTTCCTATGGCGTCAGCGCTGGCGTGCTTTTCCACATTTTTTGACGCGCAATTCTTTGCCTGGTGCCACGTCCGCCAAGCATCCAGTCGAGGCCCGGCTTGGCTTCTGGCTATGCGCTCAACAAAAGAGCAGGAGCCGGGCCCGGGTCCCGCAGACAGAGGATCAGAGGAGCCAATCGGACGATTTGCTCTGATTCTGCGAGTCCGCGACGACTGGCCGGAGTTGAGACGATTGCGCAGTAAACGGCCTTCTCCGCGAGGATCCAGATAGGGCTTTGTTCGATCTGCCATTGCCTGTATCCTGCGATCTGCCGGATTGAACTGGCTCAGACTGCTGGAACGCACGAACTCCCCACTTCGGAATGAATTGACCTGGCTGTCATCTCTCCAGCCGGATGAGATTGTGACCACCAAAAGCGCGCGGCCGGTCGGGCAAGAATCTCCGGCAAGGGATGAGTGCGTCTGAAGCCACTCTTGGCTTAGAATGATGCGCAGCGGGACCTCATTTTGCTGTCGGCTGTTGGACGGTCTGGGCAAAATCGCATTGTAAGCCGCCACTATAATCTTTAATCTACACACAGTTTTATCTTTGACAGGCTCGAGCGGAGCAGTTGCACCCGCCTTCAACAGTACCGGAGTCTCAGCGGTCGTACACGGGGAACGCATGGCAAAGAGTGCTGCATTTGCAGCAATAGCGGTTTTGGGATCCCTCGGCTGCAGTGCCGTTCTGGCGCAAAGCGCCCCCGGCGCTCCGGACAAGGTGTGGCACTCCAAAGCCGAGCAGAGTCTGGACCGCGAACTGGCCGCGCATCCAGAAACGAAATACCCGATCGATGCGGCCAAAGTGTATACGCTGGCCGAGCTCATCGATTTAGCCCAGCAGCACAATCCGGAGACCCGCGTCGAGTGGGAACAGGCCAAGGCGCGCGCCGCATCGCTGGGCATTGCACGGGCTGCCTTTTATCCCACGCTGACTGCCGTCGCATTGGCGGCAACATCGCGCCAGGCTACGCTGATCGGCGAATTCTTTCATCGTCAGACGTTCGGGGTTTTTGAGCCGACGCTGCATGTTGACTACCTGGTGTTCGACTTTGGCGGACGCAGTGGAGCCATCGATGTGGCCAAAGCCAACCTGCTGATCGCCAATCTTGAATTCAACAACACACATCGCGAGCTGATCTTTAAAGTCTCCTCGGCTTACTTTCGCTTGCTGGACGCGAAGGGTCAGCGCGAGGCTGCGGAAGTAAGCCTGAAAAACGCGCAGACGATTGAAGCAGATGCGCAGAGCCGGCTGGACAATGGCCTGGCCACCAAGCCCGACGTTCTGGAAGCCACGGCGGCCCGCACTCAGGCCGACTACGATCTTCAAGCTGCCGTGGGCGCAGAGGACATTGCCCGCGGCGATCTGGCAACCGAGCTGGGCCTTCCGGCCGAGACTGATTTTCGGGTGGAAGACATTCATCAACTGGCAACTCCGACCGCGATGACCGACTCGGTGGATGAGGAGATTGATCGCGCCTTTCAACAGCGGCCGGAGTTGATGCAGCAGATAGCGCGCGTACGTTCTGCCCAAGGCACGCTCAAGCAGGCGCGCTCGGCTTATATTCCCACCATCGGCTTCAGCGGCGATGGCGGCCTGGCACGCGCCTATGGCCAGCAGGACCTCTTCCCCGGTCATTACGCGCAAGGAGAATATTGGAACGTGGGACTGGAAATGAAGTGGACACTGTTTGACGGTGCCCGACGCGAGCACGAAATTGCCGAAGCCAAAGCCGAAAAGCGATCCGCCGAGGCCAACATCGACGCGCTGCGCGATCAGATTGGCGATCAGGTGTGGACGGCTTACTCCAACATGAAGACGGCACTGCGCCAGCAGCAGGCCGCGGCCGCGCTGCTCGATGCATCTGACCAATCCTATCAAGCGGCGCGTGAGTCCTACGGCTACGGGCTCAGAACCGAGCTTGATGTGATCTCCGCCGAGAAAACCCTGGCCCAGGCGCGCTCAGAGGAGGTGCAGGCGCGTGCGCAGCTCTTGCTCCAGGTGGCGGATCTGGCATTCCGCACCGGCGATCTGATTCAGGTCCAAGCTCCAAAGCCGGCACCGTGAAGATCGCCGGGAATCTGATCCACGTGCGCTAGAAAAAGAAACGGAGATCCATGCAGCTTTCGCGAAGACCCGCTCGATTGATCAGTTCCCTCGCCGGACTCAGTTCTCTGACTGGTTGCGGACGCGCGCCCTCGTTCAACATTCTCGGTTCGTTCTTTCCAGCCTGGCTCATCTGCATGGTCGCCGGCATTGTGCTCGCGGCTTCGGTCAACTGGGTTCTCACAGCTCTCAAGCAGGAGAAGCTCATTGCATGGGGAATCATCACATATCCGTGCCTGGCGGCATTTGTCGCCATCACTCTATGGCTCATCTTCTTTAGATAGCGGGAGGTCCAATGGCTACCCATCGCCCCACCGAGAAATGGAACCAGCGCCTGAGTCGCGCGATCAGCATCGCCATTATTCTGTGTGCCGCGGTTAGCGCCGTGCTGGCCTTGCGGCGATATGAGGTTGATCCGCGCACCGATGACGCCGAGGTCTTTGCCAATTTCATTGGCATCGCGCCGCTGGTCAGCGGGCCCATCACGAAACTCAACGTCGTTGATAACCAACTGGTCAAGCAGGGCGAGCCGCTTTTTGAGATCGACCGCCGTCCCTATGCCTATGCGCTGGCGCGGGCAAAATCCGATGCGCAGGCGCTGGGCGGAGAGATTGGCGATGAGCGGCGCATTATTGCCGGAAAAGTGAGCGGCGTGGATGTGGCCAAGGCTGCGGAACTCAGTTCAGAAGCCAGCCTGAATCGCGCTGCCGCAGCTATCGAACAGGCCAAGGCCGATGTGGCCAATGCCCAAGCCGCGGTGGAGCGCGCGGATGCGGAACTGGCTTATGCGACCAACAACCTGCACCGCATTGAACCACTACTGGCAAAGCAATTTGTCACCGTGGACCAGGTTGACCAGACGCGCACGCTGGAAGCGACGCGTTCGCAGGCGGCGCACCAGGCTCGGTCGCAACTGGCTCTTGCAGAAGCCGGGTTGGCCGCGGCCGAGGCGCAGTACAAGCAGGGACAGGCCACGGTGACCGAGAGCAACCAGCAGATCACGCAGGCCACGCATAATGTGACAACGCTCGATCCACTGCTGGGACAGGTGTCCGGCAAGCAGGCAGCTATCGATACCGCGCAGTACAACTACGACAACTCACAAATTGTTGCTCCTTTTGACGCGCGCGTAACCAACCTAACAATCTCCCAGGGCGCCTATGCCAACGCCGGGCAGCAGATCTTCACGCTCATCGACACGCGCGTCTGGTGGGTCGTCGCCAACTTCCGCGAAACGCAATTGCAGCACATTCGCCCAGGCATGGGAGCCGACGTTTATGTGCTGTCGCGGCCCAGTGCTCATTTCAAAGGTGTGGTCGACAGCGTTGGCTTCGGAGTCACTCCGGACGCAGATCTGGTTGGCCGATTCACGCCTGGATTGCCGGACGTGCAGCGGACTTTGAACTGGGTGCATCTGGCTTCACGTTTTCCGGTGCGCGTGCGGATTGAGTCCGAGCCCAATGAGATTTTTCGACTGGGTGAATCAGCGGTGGTCGTAATTCGTAGCCAAGCTTCAGCGCTTCAGCGGAGATAGCCATGGCCACCGCGGTACATTTGATCCACAAACAGAAATTTTCGGAATGGTTTCCGGATTTTCTCCGCCAAGAGCTTCGTCCTTACCCGGGCCGGGGCGCGGTGGTCGCGCGCATGGTCATCGCCGCCACGCTGAGCATGATCATCATTGTCACCTACCGCATTCCAGGCGGCGCCATCGGCGCGCTTTGCGCCTTTATTCTTTCGCGCGAAAATCTTCTTTCCACCGCACGGTCCGCGCTTTACATCATTCTGGCCTTCGCCATCGGCGGACTCTTTATTCCCATTGGCGCGCGCATGTTTGCCGCCGACCCGTTTACGCACTTCATGTGGGAGGGCGCGAGCCTCTTCATGATTTTCTTCCTCTTGAAAACGCTCAACAACTTTGCTCTAGCCACCGGCCTCGGCTTAGTGGCAACCAACATTCTTTCCATCTGGTATCTGCCCGGGCCGGCAGAACGAAACGTTGAGCTAACCCTCTGGCAGGTGCTTGCCGCATTGATCGGCGCAGCGGTTACGGTGACGGTTGAAGCGGTCTTCCGTTTTTTTATCAATAGTGACGAGTTAAAAGACGGCCTGCGCGACCGCCTCAAAACCATTGAAGAGATGTTGCTGAGTTATGCCAGGGATGAGCCCATCAGGAAGGAAATCAACCGCGCGCTCACGCAGTACGCTGTTGTGGGGGTGGGCACTTTGCGGAGGTACATTGCACGTACGAATTATGACCGGCTGCGCCGCGTGCAGATCAGTACGCTGGTTTCGCTTACCGGACGGAGCATCGACATCGCCGCGGCGGTCGTCAGCAGCGCTCCACAATTCGACGCGGAGCTTCGGCAAAGAGCCGCGCGCCTGGCTCCGCGCGTCGCTGAGATTTGGGACTGCTTCGCAATCGAGCGTGTGCCGAACGCCTGGGAGCCGACGGTCGATCCCACTGGAAATACGCCTCTGTTCTCTGAGCTTGAGTCCATGGTTGCATACATGTTCGCTGCCGCCAGGAGCGACGAATCAATCGATCCACGCTTGGAAATCCTCGAAGAACCTCCATCGTCGAGTCGCCTCTTCGCCGATGACGCATTCACCAACCCGGAGCATCTGCGATTCGCGTTGAGCGGAACTCTCGCTGCCATGCTTTGCTATATCCTCTATGTCGGCCTTGCGTGGCCTGACATTTCCACCTCGGTAACCACCTGTGTTCTGACCGCGCTCAGCAATATAGGCGCGTCGCGACAAAAACAGATACTCCGCCTTGCGGGCGCCTCGGTGGGAGGAGTGGTATTCGGCCTTGGTTCACAGCTGCTCGTACTTCCCTACATCGACTCCATCACCGGCTTCACGGTTTTGTTTGCCGTCGTCTCGGCTTTTGCGGCATACGTCAGCACCTCCAGTTCGCGACTTTCCTACGCAGGGTTGCAGATTGCCCTTGCCTTCTACCTGATCAACCTCAGTGAATTCAGAATCCAACTTTCGCTCGCCGTTGCCCGGGACCGCACAGTCGGCGTACTGCTGGGCGTGTGCACGATGTGGCTGGTTTTCGAGCGTTTTTATCCGCGCGCGGCGGCAGACGAAATGGTGCGCGTGTTCATTCGCACCGTTCGGCTGATGGCATCATTTGTTTCTGAATCCAGCTTTGGCGCCGACGCCAAAACCATTATCCTTATCCGAAAGCAGCGCGACCTGGTGTATCGCTACTTTGGAGAAGTGAATGCTCAGGCCGATGCTGTTCCCTTTGAAACCGGCCCGCAACGCGCGGGACACATGGCAGCCCGCGATCGCATTCGCCGCTGGCAGGCCTCCTTACGCACCTTCTACCTGATGGAGGTTCCGCTCCTGCAATTTCGTCTCTTCGGTGACCCGGAACAGATCTCGGAGGCTTTTCGCAACATTGAAAAGCAATTCCTCGATGACGCTTCAAACGCGCTGAATCGCATTGCAGACAGCCTTGAAAATCAGTTGCAGAATAAGGCCTATCAACAACCGGCTCATGCCGGCCTGCAGAAGCTTCTCGCCGCTTGCGAGGCTAAGGAGCATACACCGATTTCGCCGCAGGAGGAGGGGTTACTTCGTCTCAACCGTACCATCTCCGGGATCATCGACAAAATGGAAGAAGAAGCGGCCTCCGTTCCGCTCTATGCGGAGAACTAGTTGCATCACTGCGTCCGGTTCTCTCTATGGGGCCGCATGGTCGAGTTCGAACCATGACACAAGCAGATTGACAATCCTCCC